>JBMOOR010000162.1:0-14022 GCA_049324555.1 Pseudomonadota bacterium
CGGCCGGGTGAGGTCTTCTGGTGCACGGCCGATGTCGGCTGGGTCACCGGACACACTTACATCGTCTACGGACCGCTTGCGAACGGCGCGACGACGCTGATGTTTGAAGGCATTCCGACTTATCCCGACGCGTCGCGCTTCTGGCGCGTTTGCGAGAAGCACAAGGTCAACGTCTTTTATACGGCGCCGACGGCTCTCCGCTCGCTGATGCGCGAAGGCGAAGGCCCCGTCGACGCCGCCGATCTTTCTTCGCTCCGCCTTCTCGGCACGGTCGGCGAGCCGATCAATCCGGAAGCTTGGCTCTGGTATTATCGCACGGTCGGCAAGGAGCGCTGCCCGATCGTCGACACCTGGTGGCAGACGGAAACCGGCGGCGCGCTCATCGCCCCCCTTCCCGGCGCAACCGATCTGAAACCCGGCTCGGCGACGAAGCCTTTTTTCGGCGTTCGCCCGGCGCTGGTCGACGCCGAAGGGAAATTCATCGAAGGCGCCGCGAGCGGCAATCTCGTGCTGACGGATTCATGGCCCGGCCAGATGCGCACCGTCTATGGCGATCATCAGCGTTTCATCGACACCTATTTCTCGACTTATCCCGGCATGTACTTCACGGGCGACGGCGCGCGTCGCGACGAAGACGGTTACTGGTGGATCACGGGCCGTGTCGATGACGTTCTCAATGTTTCCGGTCACCGCATCGGCACCGCCGAAGTCGAAAGCGCGCTTGTCGCACACCCTGATGTCGCGGAGGCCGCCGTCGTCGGCTACCCGCACGACATCAAGGGACAGGGCATCTATTGCTATGTGACGCTGATGCAGGGCGCAACGCCCTCCCCGAAGCTCGAGACCGAACTTGCGGCCTATGTCCGCAACGAGATCGGCGCGATCGCAAAGCCCGACGTCATCCAGTTTGCGCCGGGCCTTCCCAAGACGCGCTCCGGCAAGATCATGCGGCGCATTCTCCGGAAGATTGCGGAAAACGATTTCTCCAGTCTCGGCGACACGTCGACGCTCGCCGATCCCTCGGTCGTTGATGATCTCATCCGGAACCGGAAATCTGCGGGCTGATCACACACGATAATTTCACTGTGAGCGGGAGGGAGTTTATGCGCGTTTTCTGGATCGCCGGCGTTCTGCATGGTCTTGTCGGGACCGCGATTTTCTTTCTGACGCTCCACCCCTTGCGCGACGCGCTTGATCCGCACGCGCTCGATCTCGCGAAGGTCGCCGGGGCATGGCAGGGGATGCAGGGGCTTGCGCTGATGATCGTCGCGGCCGCAACGCGCGCGCGCATCGCGGCGACGCTTATCGCAGTCGGCGCAGCGATTTCCGCCGCCATGCTCTATTACATCATCTTCACGGGCGACCGGCCGCCGATCATCGTCCTCGCGCCGATCGGCGGCGCCATCGCGATGCTCGGCTGGCTCGGCCTCTTAACGGCGAGACCGGCTCGTGAGCGATAAACGTCCTTATTGCTGCGCCGCTTCAGCCGATGCGAAAGCCGAGAGCGCCTCGGCGACGCGCGCGCTCGCTCCCGCCGCATAGCGCAGCATGTCGGTGAGAGTGACGCCCTGCATATAGAAATAGATGAGCGTGAGACCGATGAAGAGGCCGAGAAGACGCGCCGTGCAGCGTCCGGCCGCGAGAAAGAGAAACGCCCCGGCGATAAGTTGCGCGGGGCCGGTCAGGCGCCCTTCAAGCACGGCTTGCGTGAACCCGTCGAGCGTCGTGAAGTCGGCGACGGTCGGTGCGCCGGCCGCCGCCTCTCCCGTCATGGCGTTGGCGCCGGAAAAGCCGAGAAGCGCGGTGCCCGCCCCTTGCGCGAATTTTCGGACCGCGCCGATCGAAGGAAAATGGCGCTCATAGAGAGCGGCCGGCTTTGACGGCGGCGCATAATAGACGATCGGATGCCCTGTTGCGGCGTGGGCCATGACACACACTGACTTTCCGCCGGCTGCGCGCCGGCATGACGGCCCCAAGCCAACTCGCCCGACAGCGTAATTTCGCTCTGCGAATTTGGTGAATCTGTGGCGGCGGCATTAACTCGCAATAAGGGGACGACGCCCTTCACGCAAAATTGAGCGCGGACGAAAATGCCGTCCGCGCTCTGCGTATTAATGCAATGAGGAAAGTCAGGAAGACGCTTACGCTCTCAGCGCGTCAAGCAACGTGTTGAGCGAGTCCTCAAGCGCATCGAGTTCGGTGCGCAGCGTATCGATCGCGCCTTGCGTTTCAACTTTCTCTTCCGCGCTGACGTCGGCGGTGATGAGATCGCGTTCGGCCTTGTCGATCTCGCGCCGCGCTTCGCCGAGCGCTTCATCGACCGCGGTCGAGGCGCCGGCGCGCGCCGACGCGAAGGCGATCTTCAGAATGATGCGCCCGCCGGGCACGCCTTTCACCTCTTCACGCGCTTCCTCGATATCCGCGATCGCTTCGGCGACATCGGCGCGCGCTTCGGCGATTTCGGCGCGCATTTCATCGATGCCTTCCTGATCGAGTTCGATAAGCTGTTTCAGAAGATCGCCGTCCTTACCGATTTTGATGACGATATCACGATCGGAATCGCTCCTCGCCATCGCGGGCGTTGCAAGCGCGAGCCCGCCGGCGGCGGCAAGCGCGAGGCGGGCGATGACGGCGAGGCTTACAGAATTTAGTTTGCGCGATTTCATAGGTGTTTCCCTTTGGCTGCAGACAAGACCAAAGCGTACGCATGCTGACGGGCGCTTGCCGCCTTGGCCCATTTTATCGGAATCGCCGCCCGCGAGTGAAAGGATGCGTCGCAGCGCCCATTGCGGCAATCGCGCCTGCGGCGAAGCGTTCTCGAAAATCGGCGGACCGGCGATCAGAAGAGCCGCGACCGCTCGACGCTCGCCTTGATGAAGGACGCAAAAAGCGGATGCGGCTCGAAGGGCCGCGATTTGAGTTCCGGATGGTATTGAACGCCGATGAACCAGGGATGGCCTGGAATCTCCATGATCTCCGGAAGGCTCCCGTCCGGCGAAATCCCTGAAAATTCGACGCCGACCTTCGCAAGGCGCTCCGCCCACCCCATATCGACTTCATAGCGGTGCCGGTGGCGTTCGGAAATCTCGCGCACGCCATAAGCTTCGGCGACGCGGCTTCCGGATTTCAAGATTGCTGGATAGGCGCCGAGCCGCATGGTGCCGCCAAGATCGCCTTTCGCGCTCCGCCGTTCGGTTTCGTTCCCTCTCACCCATTCGGTCATCAGCCCGACGATCGGCTTGCCGCCGGGTCCGAATTCGGAAGACGTCGCATCCTTTTCGCCGAGGAGCGAACGCGCCGCCTCAATCACCGCCATCTGCATGCCGAAGCAGATTCCGAAATACGGAATCCCATGTTCGCGCGCAAAGCCTGCGGCCTTGATCTTTCCTTCCGCGCCGCGCTCGCCAAAGCCGCCCGGAACGAGAATGCCATGGACGTCTTCGAGCTCGGAAATCGCGTGCGTTTCTTTCTCAAAGACGGCGGAGTCGATCCACTTGATCTCGACACGGACATTGTTGGCGATGCCGCCATGATTGATCGCCTCGATCAGCGATTTGTAGGCGTCCTTGAGGACCGTGTATTTGCCGACAACCGCGATCCGCGTCTCGCCGTCCGGCTTCGTGATGCGCTGGACGACCTCGCGCCAGCGGGAAAGATCGAGCGGCGGCGGCTCCTGGATGCCGAAAGCGGCGAGCACTTCGTCGTCGAACCGCTCCTCGTGATAGGCGAGCGGAACCTCGTAGATCGTGCGGCAGTCGAGCGCCTGCACGACCGCTGACGGGCGGACATTGCAGAAAAGCGCAATCTTGCGCCGCTCGCCTTCGGGAATGTCGCGGTCGGCGCGGACGAGAAGGACGTTCGGCTGGATGCCGATTTCCCGCAATTCCTTGACCGAGTGCTGCGTCGGTTTCGTCTTCAGCTCGCCCGCAGACTGGATATAGGGCATCAGGGTCAGGTGAACGTAGACGGCATCGCCGCGCGGCAATTCGTTGCCGAGCTGGCGGATCGCTTCAAAGAACGGCAATCCCTCGATGTCGCCAACCGTGCCGCCGATTTCGCAGATGACGAAGTCCGCCTCGCCCGCCGGCGCCGTCACGAAGGATTTGATCGCATCGGTGACATGCGGAATGACTTGCACCGTTGCGCCGAGATAATCGCCGCGCCGCTCGCGCTCGATGATCCCCTGATAGATTTTCCCGGTCGTGATGTTGTCGCCTTTTGAAGCGGAAACGCCCGTGAAGCGCTCATAATGGCCGAGATCGAGATCGGTCTCCGCCCCGTCGTCGGTGACGAACACCTCGCCGTGCTGATAGGGCGACATCGTGCCCGGATCGACATTGAGATAAGGATCGAGCTTGCGGAGGCGGACCTTGTATCCGCGCGCCTGAAGAAGGGCTCCGAGAGCCGCCGCTGCAACGCCTTTTCCGAGGGAGGAAACCACGCCGCCGGTGATGAAAATATACCGCGCCATGGAAGGCCGTCTTATCGCGCTTGGAGGAAAGGGCAAACGACTTTCGGCCGCAGACTGCAAATTGCCGCCCGCGGCCGGACGAGGCTGACGAAAGGCGAGCCCGATCAGGAGGTTAAATCAGGGCTGCGGCGTTTCCGGCTGCGGCTCTTCGGCGGGCGCGGTCTCCTCCGCCGGCGCCGGAGCGCTCTCTTGCGGCTCGACGGGCGTCGCTTCAAGGGCGGGTGATTCGGCCGGCGCTGTCGCCGCAGGCGCTGTTTCGCCGCCGCCAAGCGTGTTCAGGAGGTCTTCGGTCGAGACCGGCGCATTCGGATCCGCAATCTGCTCGCCGGTCAGCTCCTCGATGATATCCGTCTCTTTTTCAGTCCCGCCCGCGGTGATGGCGAGAAGAATGGAGGTCGCAAAGAATATCGCCGCGAGGACCGAGGTCGTGCGCGTCAGGACGTTCGCCGCGCCCCGGCTGGTCATGAAGCCGCCGCCTCCCCCGCCGAGCCCGAGCGCGCCGCCGTCTGACCGCTGGAGGAGGACGACGACGATAAGGGCCAGAACGATCAGGGCGTGAACGGTCAGCAGGACGGCGTGCATGGGCGAATTCCGTAAGGAGCGACTGCCGGGACGTGGCGATCCGCCCGGCCGATTGGAAGGGGCGCTGTCTACGCCCGCCCCGCCGACAGGTCAAATCAGCCCCGGCGCCCGCCTCGCGCGTTTATTCAATGGCAATCCGAATCCGCCGAGATATGGCTGCTCGCAGCATTGGGGCCGCCTCCGGACAAGATGACGAGACTGGACTTCATCCCCCATCCGCAATCGCGGTTCGCGACGGCCCTCCGCGTCGGGGCGGAGGTCGAGTTCGCGCCCGAGGGGCGCTTGTCGCTCCGTTACTTCATCTCCGGCGATGTCGGCGCGATCCGTCTGCCGGCGCCCGCCGCATCCGCCCGCACGGACGAGCTTTGGCGGACGACATGTTTTGAAGCCTTCCTGCGGCCCGAGCCGGGCGAAGCCTATTGCGAGTTCAATTTCGCGCCGTCGACGCAATGGGCGGCCTATCGTTTCGATCGCTATCGTGAAGGAATGAGGCGCGCCGAAGAAGTTGGCCCGCCGTCGATAATTTTCAGCGCCGATCCGTCGCGTCTTGAACTGCACGCGGCGATCGACCTCGGCGAACTCCCGGTTGCGCCGCACGATGCCATCTGGCGGCTTGGCCTTTCCGCGATCATCGAGGAAACGGGCGGCGCGAAATCCTATTGGGCGCTCGCCCATCCGCCGGGCGCGCCCGACTTTCACCATGCCGATTGCTTCGCCTACGAACTTGTTTGGAAAATCAGACCATGAAATTCGGCGTCGACCGCCTCATCGCTGATCCCTCCTTGCGCGCGCCGCTCAAGGGCAAGCGCGTCGCCCTGCTCGCGCATCCAGCCTCCGTCACCGAAGATCTGACGCATTCGCTCGATGCGCTCGCCGCTTGCGGCGACATCAGGCTTGCGGCGGCGTTCGGACCGCAGCACGGCCTCAGGGGCGACAAGCAGGACAACATGGTCGAGTCGCCGGATTTCAGCGATCCGGTTCACGGGATTCCCGTATTCAGCCTCTACGGAACCGTGCGCCGGCCGACCGACGATATGATGGCCTCGTTCGACGTGCTCCTCGTCGATCTGCAGGATCTCGGCTGCCGCATCTACACCTTCATCACGACACTGCGATATGTTCTCGAAGCGGCGGCGAAACACAAGAAAGCGGTATGGGCGCTCGATCGGCCCAATCCCGTCGGCCGCCCGATCGAGGGCCTCACGCTGCGCCAAGGGTGGGAAAGCTTTGTCGGCGCAGGCGCGATGGCGATGCGCCACGGGCTGACGCTCGGCGAGCTTGGTCGCTGGTTCATCAAGACGCTGAAGCTCGACGTCGATTATCGCGTCATCGAGATGGAAGGCTGGCGCGCCGGCGACGCGCCGGGCTACGGCTGGCCGCTCGGCGAACGCACATGGGTCAATCCGAGCCCCAATGCGCCGAACCTCTTCATGGCGCGCGCTTACGCGGGAACCGTCATGCTCGAAGGAACGACGCTGTCGGAAGGTCGCGGCACGACGAGGCCCTTGGAACTTTTTGGCGCGCCCGACATCGATGCGCGCGCCGCCATCAAGGAGATGCGCGCGCTCGCGCCGCACTGGCTCGGGGGATGTCTTCTGCGGGACTGCTGGTTCGAGCCGACCTTCCACAAGCACGCCGGCAAGCTCTGCAACGGCGTGCAGATCCACACCGAAACGCATTACGACCATGACGCGTTTCGACCATGGCGCGTTCAGGCGCTCGCCTTCAAGGCGATCCGACGTCTTTACCCGGATTATCCGCTCTGGCGCGATTTTCCCTACGAGTATGAGGTTGGGAAACTCGCGATCGACGTCATCAACGGCTCGCCGCTCCTGCGCGAGTGGGTCGATGACCCTTCCACGACGCCCGGCGATCTCGACGCGCTGACCGCGCCCGACGAGAAGGCGTGGGCGGCTGAACGCCGGGCCTTTCTGCTTTATTGAGCGCGACGGGAAGCGTTGCGAAGTTCTCCTCGCGCACGAATCCCGCTGCGCAAATACATCTTTCCGGGCGCTTGAACGCGCGAGAGAAATCTCCATCTCGCATGGCGATATGTGCGAGGCGGGCTGATGCGCGTCTCGCGGCTCTTTGACAAGTGAATGATTTTCCCGCCCGCGGCGCTTTCGCGCTGCGAGGGAAGAGTCCCTTCCGCCGCCGCGCATCCCGATGCGCGATGCGCGCTTCGGCGCGCCTCGCAAAATGCGGATCATGCGGACGATTGGTCCAAATGCGCTTGGTTAAAATGGCGCCCCATTTTGCGTAAAAGAGGGCGCCTTTTGCGGCTGCAGCCCGCGGAAACATTGGAAAAAACGCAAGACGGCCGGCGCGGCGGCAGGGTGAGGCGATCCCGATTTGTCGCTCGACCCGCTAGCCCGCCTTCTCCTTGGCGATCCATTCGTCCACGGTCTTGTCGAGGATGCCGAGCGGCATTCCGCCATCGCCGAGGATGACCTCGTGGAATTCACGAATGTCGAACTTGTCGCCAAGAGCCTGCTCCGCCTTCGCGCGCATCCTCAAAATGGCAAGCTGTCCGGTCTTGTAGGCGGTCGCCTGACCGGGCCACACGACATAACGCTCGATCTCGCGGGTGACTTCGTCCTCGGTGTTGCCCGTTTTCGCGAGCATGTAGGCGATCGCCTCTTCGCGCGACCAATGCTTGGCGTGCATGCCGGTATCGACGACGAGGCGGACCGCGCGGAACATTTCCGCCTGCAGGCGGCCGAGATCTCCGAGCGCATCCTCCGCATACATGTTCATGTCGGTCTTCGCGATGCGCTCGGAATAAAGCGCCCAGCCTTCCGAGTAAGCGCTGAACGGCGACACCTTGCGCAAGAGCGGCACGCCCTTGATCAATTGCGAAGCCGAGAGCTGGAAATGATGGCCGGGCGAGCCCTCATGATAGAGGAGCGTCGGCAGCGTCCAGCGCGGATTGTCCGCCGTATTCTTCTGGTTGATGTAAAACCGCCCCGGACGCGATCCGTCGAGCGCCGGCGGATTGTAATAGCCGCCGGGCGATGATCCTTCCGAATATTCCGGGACGCGCACGATCTCGAGCGGCTGCGGCGGAAGCGTGATGAAATAGTCGCCCGCCCTCGCCATCATGTCTGTGTTGAGCTTGACGAGATAGGCGAGCATTTCCTTACGCCCCTCGTCCGTGTTCGGAAAAATGTAGGCGGGATCGGCCATTAATCGCTTGACGCGCGCGGAGACCGGACCTTCGACAAGTCCCTGCGCGACGAGGATCGCATCCATCTCCTGTTCGATGCGCGCAACTTCAGAAAGGCCGATCTCGTGAATTTCTTCAGCCGTCAGGTCGGTCGTCGTGTTTGAGTGAAGCGCGGCGGCGTAGATCTTGTCGCCGTCAGGAATTCGCCAGATGCCGGCGTCATGCGTCGCGGTCTTCGCCATGTCTTCAAAGAGCGCAATCATCGCCTGATAGCCGGGGATCACGTCGTCGTTCACAGCCTTCGTCGCCTCAGCGACATAGGCCGCCTTTTTCTCGGCGGAAAGACCTTCGATCTTGTCGAGCTTTTCGGGCAATGTCGTCACCAGAGGGTTCTTCCCGGCGCCGCCCTCGATGAAGGTCTGCATGACGTTGATCGCTTTCGCGATGATGAAGTCCGGCGGCGTCACGCCATGCGCGCGGTCGTCTTCAACACGCGCTTTCGTTTCCTTGAGCACACGCCCGAATTCGCGGACGCGGGAAATGTAGCGCTTGACGCTCTTCTCATTCTTGATGACATGCGTGTCGGTGATGAACTGCGGCAAGTCGACTGTCGGCCCGGAAATCTGGTTGACGCGATAGCCGCTATACTCGAACTCGGCCTGCGCGATGATGTCGTCGAGGAACCACGTCGAGATTTCCCAGCTAAGCTCGTCCTGCCCTTTGAGCTTTTCGGGATTGAAACGGTTCATCATCTCGCGGGCCTTCTTGAGGCGCGCAAGGTTTTTGTCGTCCTGCGCTTTCGTGTAGTCGCTGAGCTTGCCGCTGTGAAAATCGAGCGGCGTATTGTCGATCATGCCGAGGCCCGTCATCAGCTCCGGCGTTTCCATCGCGAATTCGATGGTGAACTTGTTGACGGCGTTGTTGACGGTGACGGGATAGAACCAGAACCAGATCGACGCCCCGGCCGCCGCAAGCGCGATCAGCGCGATGAGGCCGCCGAGAATTTTTCCAAGAATGCGCATGAGCCGCCCTTTTTTGTTACGCCCCTGTAAAGTCGAGCCTGTAAAGTTGAGGTCGATCCTAGCGCGGCGCCTGCTCGGCGGCATTTCTTTTCGCCGTCATTCCGCAGCGTTCCGCCGCATTTCGCTCGACCGCGATTTTTCGGCAACTTGATCGATCGCCGCGATGATTCGCGCCGTTTCCGAGTGATGGAGCGCATGCCCCGTATCCGGGATCACTTCATAATAGGCATGCGGAATTTGTCGGGCGAGCGCCGCCGAATGAATTTTCGGGCTGACCGTTTTGTCGTCGGCGCCGGTCACGATCGCCGTCGGAATTTTTATTGCGGAATAATTACCGCTCATCGCGATGATCTGCGGCTTCAGGTTGCGGAGATCCGCGGCGTTGCTCTTGAAGTCTTGCGCGCGAAAGAGGAGCGTCAGGCCGGAGGCTTCGTAATAGCCGGGCGGCGCCGCATCCGGTTGGAAGGAATCGATGACGCCTTTTTTCGCCGCCAAGGGCGCGTAGACCGGAATGACGATCCGTCGAAGCAACGCGCCGACAACCGGCCAGCCCGACGCCTTGTTGTACCAGGCGACGCCGCCCGGCCATTCATGACTGACCGCCGCGAGCAGGACGAGGCCCGACATTTCGTCCTGAAACTTGAGCGCGTAGCTTAATGCAACCGCGCCGCCGAGACTCTGGCCGACAATGACCGGCTTGCGGACACCTTGCGATTCGAGCGCCGCGTGAATGAGCTCCGCCTGCCGCGCAAGCCGCCATCCGTCCTCCGGCCGCGTTGAATATCCGCGCCCCGGACGGTCGACGATAATGACGCGCCGTGATTTCGCGAGCTCGTCGCCGAGCGCGATCTTCATGTCGCGCAGATTGACGCTCGCGCCGTGAATGAGAACGACCGTCGGCTCGCTCGCCTGTTCGGCTCCAAGGTCTACGAGGTGAATGCGCGCGCCGTCGACATCGATGAAGCGCCCGATCGGCGGCGACATCTTTTCCGCGCGCCAGCTCGCGCAGCCGCCAAGCGCAAAGAGAGCGGCGATGACGGCGGCGGCGGCGATAAGGGTCGTCATGCGCATCGATCCTCGCCTATCCCGCCGCCAGGATGATCGCCGCAAAGTCTTCGGCCCTGAGACTTGCTCCCCCAACGAGCACGCCATGGACATTCGCGATCGAGAGGATTTCCCTGGCGTTCGACGGCTTCACCGAGCCGCCGTAGAGTACGCGCGCACCGTCCCGGATCTGTGCGCCGATGAATAAATGCATCTCCGCAATATCGTCTCGTGTCGGCGTAAAGCCGGCGCCGATCGCCCAGACGGGTTCATAGGCGATGACATAGTCGTCGTCGCCCTCGGGAATCGACCCCGCCAGTTGGGCGGCGACGACGTCCTTTTCACGTCCGGCGCGCCGCTCGCTCTCCGTCTCGCCGACGCAAATGATCGGGGTGAGACCGGCGCGCCATGCGGCTTCAGCCTTCGCGCGCACAACGGCGTCGCTCTCTCCGTGGTCCGCCCGGCGCTCCGAATGGCCGACGATCACATAAGCGGCGCCGGCGTCGGCGAGCATTTCCGCGCTGATATCGCCGGTGTGGGCGCCGCTCGGTTTCGCGTGACAGTCCTGTCCGCCGATCGCAAAGCCCTCATCGCTGAATTCCGCTGAAAAGAGACCGATCAGCGTCGCGGGCGGGCAGATGAGGATTTCACGGTCGTCGGGCGCCGACCCCGACAGAAGGCCGATCAGCTTTTCGATCTCGACGACCGAGGCGGAAAGCCCGTTCATCTTCCAGTTCCCGGCGATCAGCGGTTTCATCGATCTCCTCCGGCGCGCGCCCCGACCGGGTAGGCGATGACCGGCGATTTGTCCAGAAACCGGCGCATTTCGCTCCGCCTTGTTCTCAGGGGGCGGCGCAACTAGGTTAGCGCCGCTTTTTCACCCGGCGGCGCGGCGTTCCGCGTAGCCTCAAGCTGATTGGAACCGGTCTATGCTCCGACAGATCCGCGGGACGATGAAGAACGTATTCGCGCTCTTCATCATCATCCTCCTTATCCTCGCCTTTGCGGCCTGGGGCGTGCCGGAAATTCGCCAGTTCACCCAGAACCATGCGATCCGCGTCGGCGGCGAAGGCGTCTCGGCGCTCGAAGTGCAGAAGGAGTTCGACCGTTTCGTCACCAACCGTCGCCTCGACAGCCAAGGGGAGTTCGACCGCGAGGCGGCGATCGCTGCGGGCGTCCATAACCAGATCGTGCAATCGCTCGCGACGCAGTCGGCTCTGAGACAGGAGGCTGCAAGGATGGGCCTCCTCGTCACGCGCGCGAGAGTTCGCGAATTTCTCCAGTCGAACGAGCAGTTCAAGAATCCGAGCACCGGAAAATTCGACAATGACGCCCTCACCGGCATCATGCGCCAGTACAACTACAGCGTCCGGGAATTTGAAGACCGCATCCAGTCCGACCTTTTGCGCAACCAGCTGATATCGGCGGTCGGCGCCGGCGGTCCGGCGCCGAAGGCCTTCGCCGATGCGCTCGTCCTGCGCGAAACGGAAATGCGGACGATCAGCTATGTGACGGTGACGGAGGACCTCGCCGGTCCCGCGCCCGAAGCGACGCCCGAAGCGCTTAAAGCCTATTACGAAAAAAACTCGAGCCAGTTTATGGCCCCGGAGTTCCGGACGTTTACCGCGGTGATGCTGAAAAACAGCGACTACGCGGCGGGCGATGCGACGCCCGAAGCGGATCTCCGCAAGACCTATGAAGCGACGCGCTCGCGCTACGAGACGCCTGAACGCCGCACCCTCTATCAGATCACTTATGACGATGAAGCGAAGGCGAGCGCGGCGGCGGCGGCCCTCAAGGCGGGCAAGCCCTTCGAAGCGCTCGCCGTCGAGAACGGGCAAACTCTCGCCGACGTCACGTTCGCCGACATCACCAAGCGCGATCTCGTCGATCCGAAAGTCGCCGACGCCGCATTCGCCGCGATGGAGGCCGGCGCCGTCATCGGTCCGATCAAAGGGGTCTTCGGGCACACGCTCGCTCAGATCGCTTCGATCTCGCCCGCATCCGTCCGTCCCTTTGAAGAGGTGCGCGCCGAAATCGAGGCGGAGACGTCAAGCAAGGATTCAAGAAAAAAACTGTTCGACGCGATTGAGGAAGTCGAAGGCGCGCGCGACACCGGCGCCTCGCTTGCCGACGCCGCCGAGAAGGCCGGCGTTTCCGCGACAGAATTCGGCCCTATCGATTCCTACAGCTTCGGCAAGGGAGGGGAAATCATCGCCGGCGTGCCGGGTGATGTGCTGAAGGCGGCCTTCAATCTTGAAGAGGGCGAGGAATCCGAAGCGATCGAACTCGCCGACAAATCCGGGTACTTTTTTGTCGCCGTGACCGAGGTCGCGCCGCCCGCTGTCATCCCTTATGAGACAGTCGCCGCTGAAGTCGAGGTGAAATGGCGCGCGAGCGAAAAGGCTGCGCGTATTTCGACGGCGGTGAAATCGCTTCGCGGCGCGATCGCCACAAGCAAATCGCTGAAGGATGCGGCGTCAACGCTCAACCGCGCGCCGATTACGGAGACGGTGACGCGCCGGAGCGCGGGACAAGCCCTTTCCGAGCCGCTTATCGAACAGATTTTCTCAGCGTCAAAAGGCGAAGCGATTTCCGGTCCGGACGCGACGGGCGATGCTGAGCTCGTGATCATGGTCGACGACATCGCCTTTGATGTCGGCAAAGTGCGCCCTGATGAAGTCGCGGTGTTCTCGCAGTACATCGGCAATCAGCTCGGCCAGGAGCTCGTTGACGCCTATGCGACGGCGGTGAGCGCTGATGCGAACGTCAGGATCAATCAGGCCCAGATCGACGCGCTCTTTGCGGAGAGCCAATGAGTCTTTCGCCCGCCTTTGACGCGTTCAGGGATGTTTACGAAAAAGGCGCGCCGCAGATTGTCATCCGGCGCATGGTCAGCGATCTTGAAACGCCGGTTTCAGCCTATCTGAAACTGGCGGCGCGGCGCCGAAACGCCTTTCTGCTGGAATCCGTTGAAGGCGGCGAGCAGTTGGGCCGTTATTCGATCATCGGCGTCCGGCCGGACGCGATCTGGCGCGCGAGAGGCGCCAAAGCGGAAATCAACTGGAGCGCCGCTTCCGACCCCGCCGCATTCGAGCCGCAAGAGGCGCTCCCGCTCGAGAGCCTCAAGGCCTTCATCGACGGATCGCACATCGAGATGCCCGCCGACGCGCCGCCGATGGCGGCGGGCGTCTTCGGATTCTTCGGCTACGACATGGTGCGCGAGATGGAGCGCCTGCCGAGCCTTCTCAATGGCCGCCCGCCCGCAGCATTCGACGCGCCGGACGCAATCTTCATCCGCCCGACCCTCGTCGCCGTGTTCGACAACATCCGGCAGGAAATCATCTTCGTCGCGCCGGCTCGACCTGAGCCCGGCGTCTCGGCGCGCGCCGCCTACGCGCAGGCGGGCGAGCGGATCGCCGACGCCGTCAGCGATCTTGCGGCGCCGCTCGCTCTGCCGCACGCGCCGGCGACCATTTATGACCCTCAAGGCGTCGCCGCCGCGCGATCGAATACGACGCAGTCGGAGTACTTCGACATGGTCGCACGCGCGAAAGAACACATCGCCGCGGGCGACATCTTTCAGGTCGTGCTGAGCCAGCGATTCGAGGCGCCGTTCGGCCTTGCCCCGTTCGAACTCTATCGCGCATTGCGGCGAACGAACCCGTCGCCGTTTCTTTTCTTTCTCGACTTCGACGGCCTCGCTATCGTCGGGTCAAGCCCGGAAATTCTCGTTC
>JBMOOR010000163.1:0-926 GCA_049324555.1 Pseudomonadota bacterium
GTCGAGCCGTGAGGGCGTCGGGGCGGAAACGCGCTGGAAGGTCATGACATTGCTCATAGCGCGAATGTCAGAGCTTTCGCGACCGCATTCGACCCGATTCTTGCGGAAAGCGCCCCGATTTTACCGGGCGTTAACCATGAAGGCCCTGTTATCGCGCGAACAGGGAGGGCCCGGATGGAAGACCTCAAGACCATCATCAGTCTCGGCTTTTCGGGCGCGGACGTCGTCCGGGCGCTCATCATCGCGTTTGCGTTGGCGATTCTTCCGCGGAAGAAGCGGTCTTCCTGGTTCCTCGGCGCGATCGCGCTCTTTGTCGATCGCCTGATCTGGCCGGTCGGCGGCATGGCGCTCGCCGGCTCCGACATTCAATCGATCTACGCCTCGATCGCCGCGCTCGGCAAAACCTTTATCGACGATCTTGGTCTTTACGTCGTGCGCTATCTCGGGCTCGTCGTATTGATAGCGATCTTTTTCGCCATGCGCGCCAATCTGCACACGAAGCTTTCCCCGCCGAAGGCCAAACCCGCCGCGGCGTAATCGTCGCGCGCCGCCGCCCGGTCGGTCCTCTCTTTTTTCGGCCATTTCCACGGCTTGCAGCCGCGAAAGGCGCCCTTTTCCCGGCCGAAGAGGGCGCCGAATTAACCACGCTCAAAATCTCCCGTTGCGAAGGCCCTGTTCCAGCATCGCCGCGCTTTATCTTATTCACTTGTCAAAGAGCCGAGAACGGCGAACCGCCCTCACATGCATATTGAACGCGCAAGACGCGAAATTCCGTCGCTCCGATAAGATGTATTTGCAAAAGCGTTTTCGCCCGGTCGGCGAAATCATGGTCAATGTCAGCGACAAAGTGAGTGAGCACTCACTACGCAAGCCCTGCCCGGGTTGACAGAGCGCCCCCTCAGTCGCTTCGCGACAGCTCCCCCGTT
>JBMOOR010000163.1:936-13909 GCA_049324555.1 Pseudomonadota bacterium
CGGGGAAGCGGGATGTGCGCACCCTTTTCCGCTCCCCCGCTTGCGGGGGAGCTGTCGCGAAGCGACCTGAGGGGGCTGATTCAAGAGGCGCCGCAGCGGCGGGAAAAGCGCCTTAAACGCGCCTGAACGCAAGAACCGCATTCAATCCGCCGAAGGCGAACGAATTCGACAAGGCGAGATCGACGCGCCGCTCACGCGCCTCGATCGGGCAATAATCGAGATCGCAGACGGGATCCTTCTCGTCGTAATTGATCGTCGGCGGAATGACGCCTGTCTCCAGCGCCTTCAGCGCCGCAATCGCCTCGATGCCGCCGGCGGCGCCCAAAAGATGCCCGTGCATCGACTTCGTCGAGGAGACGATGAGATCGTCCGCCCCGGCGCCGAAGACCTCGCGGATCGCCTTCGTTTCCGTCGGGTCGTTGAGGAGCGTGCCCGTGCCGTGCGCGTTGATATAGACCGTGAACGGATCAACATCGCCGGCGGCGGCAAGCGCCGCCTTCATGGCGCCGGCGGCGCCTTCGACCGCGGGGTTGATCATGTCCTTGCCGTCGGCGTTCATGCCGAAGCCGGCAAGCTCGGCGTAGATTTTGGCGTCGCGCTTTTTCGCCGCCTCATACTCCTCAAGCACGAGAACGCCCGCGCCCTCGCCGATGACGAGGCCCTTGCGGTTCTTCGAAAACGGCCGGCAAAGCTCATCCGACATGATGTGCATCGCCTTCCATGTTTCCATGGCGCCATACGTCAACAGCGCTTCCGACGCGCCGGCGAGCGCCGCGTCTGCGCTTCCATGACGGATGAGATCCGCTGCAACGCCGATCGCGTGCGCGCCGGACGCACAGGCCGAGGAAATCGCGAAGGCCGGTCCCTTCAATCCGTAGCGGATCGACATATGGCTCGCCGGCGCGTTCGGAATAATCTTGAGGATCGATAGGGGATGCGGCTTCTTCCCGTATTTCAGCATCGCGAGATAGGCGGCGTCGAACGTCGTCTGGCCGCCGATGCCGGTGCCGATGATCGCCGCCGTGCGCGCGCCAAGGCCGGACGAGAAGTCGATGCCGGAATCGGCGATCGCTTCGTCGGCCGCCGCGATCGCGAGCTGCGTGAAGCGGTCGGCGCGCGTCATTTCGCGCCCTAACCCTTCAACGCGCGTCTCAAACCCATCGATCGGCGCAACGGGAAGCGTGATCGAATAGTCCTCGCCCGCTTTGAGCGTGCGACGCAAAATCCCGCAATGGCCCTTCTTCGCATTCGCCCAGAATTCGGCGACATCAGCGCCCGTCGCGCATAGTCCGCCAAGCCCCGTGACAACGACGCGGCGAGCCATCATTCTTTTCCGGCGAGTTTTTTCACGGCGTCGATCAAGTCGCCGACCGTCTTCATGTTCCCGAGCGGATTCTCATTCGCGTTGAAGGGGACTTCAACGCCGAGCTTTTCCTCGACCTCGTAAATGATTTCAACGATCGAAAAGGAATCGATGCCGAGATCGGTGATGAGCGTCTCCCGCGTCGGATCGCTCGTCAACCCGACCGCATGACCCTTGATGATGTCGAGCAGTCCCGCGTCGATGTCAGACATGTCGCTCTCTCCGGCTTTCCCTTTCGGCTTAGCCGATCCCGGTCAATCGCGAAAGTTCTTGAACTGCAGGGGCTGTTCGATTTTCATCGCCTTGACGAAAGCGATGACTTCCTGAAGGTCGTCGCGCTTCTTGCCGGTGACGCGCAGTTCGTCGCCCTGGATCGCGACCTGGACCTTGAATTTCGCATCCTTGACGGCTTTCACGATCTCCTTGGCGAGTTCCTTGTCGATCCCCTCCTTGATCTTGACGAGCTGGCGGACCGACTGGCCGGCGGCCTTTTCCTCCTTCTGGTAATCAAGCGATCCGGGCGCGATGCCGCGCCGCTGCATGTGCCCCTGAAGAAGCTCGTGCATCTGTTTCAGTTTAAGATCATCGTCCGCGTTGATGGTGACGACGCTTTCTTTGATCTCAAGCGTCGATTTCGAGCCCTTGAAATCGTAGCGCGTCGAAATCTCGCGCATGACGTTCTGAACGGCGTTATCGGCTTCGGTGAGATTGACTTCGGATACGATGTCGAATGAGGGCATGGCCTACTCTCCAGTCTGGGGCTTGTAAGCGACAATGAACTCCGGCGGCATGCGCGCCGGCTTTCCCGTCTTCATGTCGATGCAAACGAATTTCGTCCGGCCGCGGAAAACGACGGCGCCGGTCTTCGCATTGCGCATTTCATAAGTGCGCGTCAGCCGCACGCGATGGTCGTTCTCGGCGATCCAGGTCGCAACGTCGATCTCGTCGCCTTCCATCACCGGCGCGACATAATCGAACTCATGCCGCCAGACGACGCAACCGAATCCGATGCGCTTGTAGTCCTCCATCGAAAGCCCGAGCTTTTCCGAATGCGCCCATGCGATTTCGTTCGCCCAGTCGACATAGCGGGCGTTATTCACGTGGTTGAACGCGTCGATGTCGCCGGCGCCGGCGACGCGGCGGACGACGTAGGGATCAGCGACGGGCCATGGATGCGATTGCTCATTCATCGTTGAGATGCTCGTCGGCGTTCATCCGCTCATGCAGCACACGGATGATCTCGATCGACCCGCCATCGTCATGATAATAGATCACATGAGAACGGACAGCATAGCGCCGCAGCGTGTTCGCAATCTCTCCGCTGTCGACGCCGATCGACGGGTGGTTGGAAAGAACGCCAAACGCATGCTCCAGCACATCAAGATATTCCTCAGCTTTCTCTTCGCCCCATTGTTGCGCGGTATAAAGCCAGATATCGATAATGTCGGCTCGCGCGCGCGGGCGCTTGAAAATGCGCCTCAAGCGTGCGCTTTCCGCCGCGCGTAATCTTCGCGAGCGGCCTTCCTGATTTCATTCATATCAAGCGGTGTCGCCGGCCCGCTCGCCAACCCCTCAGCGATCGCATCGCGCAAAGCGCTCAGGCGAACTTCGCGGCGCTCCATGAGACGAAGCGACTCGCGAAGGACTTCGCTCGCCGTCGCGTAGCGGCCGGATTCAATCTGGGTCCGGATGAACGCTTCCCAGTGTTCTCCGAGGGTGACGCTGGTGCTGGCCATGGCTCGTCTCCTGGATATTCAAAATGAATATACTGGAGACGCCCTTCAACACAAGGAAAATCAAGGCGTCAGACGGCCTGTAAGCCGGGTTCTGTCCCTCTTGCGAGGCGACGGCCATTCATCTTGGACGGCGCTTTCCGCGCCGCCTCCAGCTGCCAACCCGGACCGCTCGGAGCGGAGACGCCCCTATCCTTTCGGACGCGCGGTCCCTATTCGGCATTGCTCCAGGCGGGGCTTGCCATGCCTCAACCGTCGCCGGTCAAGCGGTGCGCTCTTACCGCACCTTTTCACCCTTACTCGCCGTCGCGGCTTTCGCCGCTATGGCGCAGCAGGCCCAAGGCGGGCTTGCCGCGCCGAAGCCCCTTTCGGGGCGAAGGCGGGCGGTTCGATCTCTGTGGCGCTTTCCCTCGAGTCGCCTCGGCCGGGCGTTACCCGGCGCCTTGTCTTCGTGGAGCCCGGACTTTCCTCCCGCCTCCGCGCTGCGCGCTACGGCGCGGCAGGCTCCCGATAGAATAAGGAGCTTGCCGCGCTGAAGCCCGAAGGGCGAAAGCGGGCGGCCGTCCGGCCGTCTGACGCGGGGGTGATGTGGTCCCGGAGGGGACGAAGGTCAAGCGAGGGTCTTCCCTTCCCTCGCAAGCTGGAGAGGGAAATGAGATGTTACTTTATATCTAAGATATTTCGCTCCGCCGCCTTGACCCCGATTATTTTATGCCTAAAATATTTTTCATGGCGACAAGCTCAAAGAGCGGAGCGCGGCGCGCGCTCGTCACCGGCGGCGGATCCGGCATCGGCCTTGCGATCGCGCGCGCCTTTGCAGCGGACGGCGTTGCGGTGACGATCGCAGGCCGTGACGAGGCGAAGCTCAAGGCATCCGGATTTCCGCATCTCGTTATCGACGTGACCGATGAAGCCTCCGTCGCCGCTGCAGCGACACGCGTCGGCTCCATCGACATCATCGTCGCCAACGCCGGCGCTGCGCCGACGGCGGCGGCGCTGAAGACCACTCGCGCCTTGTGGGACGGCGCGATCGCCGTCAATCTGACGAGCCTCTTTCTTTGCGCGCAGGCGTTCGTTCCCTCGATGATCGCACGCGGATGGGGGCGCTTCATCGCGATCGCCTCGACTGCCTCCTTCAAGGCCTATCCTTACGCGGGCGCCTATGCGGCGGCCAAACACGGCGCGCTCGGATGGATAAGGACGCTCGCGCTCGAACATGCGAAGTCCGGCGTCACTTTCAACGCGATCTGTCCGGGCTTCACCGACACGGCCCTCATCGCCGGCGCCGTCGAACGCATCGCCGCGAAAGCGGGCGGCGGCGCCGACGCAGCCAAGCGCGCGCTCGCAAAGGATAATCCCATGGGTCGCCTCATCCTTCCCGAGGAAGTCGCGGCGGCGGCGCTTTGGCTTGCGAGCGAAGGCGCTTCATCCGTCAACGGACAATCGATCGTCATCGACGGCGGGGAGCTGATCGCATGAGCGATGTCCCCATGACTGACAATAAGGAAGCGGTTCGCGCGTGGCTCGCGCTTCTCGCGGCGTCGCAAGGCCTCAAAAAAGCTGTCGACACCGGCTTTAGAAGCCGCTTTGGCCATTCGATCTCGCGCTTCGACGTTCTCTCCGCGCTCGATCGCGCCGGACCGGAAGGATTGCGCGCCGGCGCGCTCACCGAGCGGCTCATGGTTTCCGACGGCGCGACGACGCAGGTGACGGCGCCGCTCATCCGCGAAGGATTCGTCAAACGCGTCGCCGATCCGGGCGACAGGCGCGCCGCAATTTTCTCGCTGACGAAGAAGGGCGAGAAAATCTTCGCCGACATGGCCGCCGAACACAGAGCATGGATCGACGACGCCTTCGCGCAATTATCGCCGGCTCAGATGAAGTCGCTGCGCCGCCTGCTTTCGCAGATTTCGCCCGCCGCCATCGCCCGGTCACGGAAGGACGCCGCATGAACCCAGAAACCTTCACGCCGAAACATTTCAAATGGGTCTTCGAGGACGGGATCGCGCGCGTGTCGCTGAACCGCCCGGAGCGCAAGAATCCCCTCACCTTTGATTCCTACGCAGAGCTGCGCGACACTTTCCGTGGGCTTGTCCACATGAAAGACGTCAAGGCCGTGGTCTTCGGCGGCGAGGGCGGCAATTTCTGCTCCGGCGGCGATGTTCATGACATCATCGGTCCGCTCACCAAAATGGGGATGCCGGAACTTCTCAACTTCACGCGCATGACCGGCGATCTCGTGAAGGCGATGCGGCATTGCCCGCAGCCGATCATCGCGGCGGTCGACGGCGTTTCGGTCGGCGCGGGCGCCATCATCTCGATGGCGTCGGATTTGCGTTATGCGGCGCCGGACGCGAAGACCGCCTTTCTTTTCAACCGAGTAGGCCTTGCCGGCTGCGACATGGGCGCATGCGCGATCCTGCCGCGCATCATCGGGCATGGCCGCGCGTCGGAATTGCTGTTCTTCGGCCGCTCGATGAGCGCGGCGGAAGGGCTCGCCTGGGGATTTTTCAACGAAGTTGTCCCCGCCGACAAACTCGACACGCACGCGATGGCGATGGCGAGAAAGCTCGCGGCCGGCCCGACCTTCGCCAACGGGATCACCAAGAACCAGCTCAACATGGAATGGGACATGAGCCTCGATACGGCGATCGAGGCGGAAGCGCAGGCGCAGGCGATCTGCATGAAGACGAACGACTTCAAGCGCGCCTACGACGCCTTCGTCGCCAAGGAAAAGCCGGTGTTCGGAGGCGACTGATGGCTGATCGCTCCTTCCTCGACTGGCCGTTTTTCGAGCCGCATCACAAAGCGCTCGCCGAAAGGCTCGACGACTGGGCGGCTTCGACATTGCCTGCGATCGTCGATGCGTCCAATTCACATAGCAATGGCGCCCACGAAAACGTCGATGCGACCTGCCGCGCGCTGGTGAAAGCGCTCGGAGAAGACGGCTGGCTTCGATACGCCGCGCCGGAAGCCTATGGCGGCGTTCTCAAGACGCTCGACGTCCGTTCGCTGTCGCTCATTCGCGAAACGCTTGCGCGCCATTCGGGGCTCGCTGACTTCGCCTTCGCCATGCAGGGGCTCGGCTCCGGCGCGATTTCGACTTTCGGGTCGGAGGCGCTCAAAAAGAAATATCTTCCCGCCGTCGCGTCGGGCGAAAAGATCGCCGCCTTCGCGCTGTCGGAGGAAAACGCCGGCTCCGACGTCGCGGCGATGACGACGCGGCTTTCCCGCGATGGAGACGACTATGTCGCGAACGGCGAGAAAACGTGGATATCAAACGGCGGCGTCGCTGATTTCTACACGCTCTTTGCGCGCACCGGCGAGGGAACGCGCGGCGTCTCCACCATTGTCGTCGACGCCGATGTCAAAGGTCTTTCCGTCGCCGAACGCATCGACGTCATCGCACCGCATCCGCTTGGGCGTCTCAGCTTCAAGGATTGCCGCATTCCCGCCGATCGCCTCATCGGCGCCGAGGGCGACGGGCTCAAAATCGCGCTCGGCACGCTCGACATTTTCAGGACCACCGTCGGCGCCGCCGCGCTTGGGTTCGCCCGCCGCGCGCTCGACGAGGCGACAGCGCACGCAGCCTCGCGCAAGATGTTCGGCGCGACGCTCGCCGACCAGCCGATTGCGCAAGCGACGCTCGCCGAAATGGCGCTCGACATCGACGCCGCCGCTCTCCTTGTCTATCGCTCGGCCTGGGTCAAGGACGTAAAGAAAACACGCGTCACGCGCGAAGCCGCAATGGCGAAACTCTACGCGACCGATCAGGCGCAACAGGTGATCGACAAGGCGGTCCAACTCTTCGGCGGGCTTGGCGTCAAGAAGGGCTCGAAAGTCGAAGAGCTTTACCGCGAGATCCGCGCGCTTCGCATCTATGAAGGGGCGTCCGAAGTGCAGAAGATCGTCATTGCGCGCCAGCATCTCCAGCATTATCTCGGAGAGAAATCATGACGCGGAAGATTTTGCAGCCCAAAGGCTGGCTGCGTCCGAGGGGCTACGCGAACGGCATCGCCGCATCGGGCCGCATGGTCTTCACCGCCGGCGTCGTCGGCTGGAACGAGGAAGAAAAATTCGCCGCCAAGGACCTCGCAGGACAATTCCGGCAGGCGCTCATCAATACGCGCGCGATCCTCGCTGACGGCGGCGCCGAGCCTTCCGATACCGTCCGCATGACCTGTTACGTCACCGATAAACGCGAATATCTCGCGAGCGCGCGTGAAATCGGCGCCGCCTGGCGCGAGATTTTCGGCAAGGCGTTTCCCTGCATGGCGCTCGTGCAAGTCGTCGCGCTTGTTGAAGACGAGGCGAAAATCGAGATTGAAACGACGGCGGTGGTTGATGAGTGAGCGATCTCTCCACCGCTCATCCCGGCGCAAGCCGGGATCCCGCGGCGGCCGAATGACGGATTCCGGCTTGCGCCGGGATGAGCGGAGATATTGGATATGAAAATCACGGTCATCGGCGGCGGTCCTGGCGGGCTCTACTTCGCGCTTCTGACAAAGAAGCGCATGCCTTCGGCGATCATCGACGTCTACGAACAAAACCGCGCCGACGACACGTTCGGATTCGGCGTCGTCTTCTCGGACGAAACGCTCGATGAATTCCTGAGCCGAGACGCCAAGTCTTATGAAATGATCAAGGATCATTTCGCCTATTGGCAGGACATCGTCATCGAGCATGAGGGAAACCGCACCGTCGTCGGCGGCAACGGCTTCGCCGGCTGCTCGCGAAAGACATTGCTGCAACTGTTGCAACAACGCTGCCGCGACGAAGGCGTTTTGCTGCACTTTCAGGCGCAGGCCGATCCCGTCGCATTCGAGCAGCGCTTTGCGGACAGCGATCTCATTCTCGTCGCCGACGGTGTCAACAGCCAGATCCGAAAGAAATACGAGAAGGAGCTGGGCGTCAGCATCGAGAACAAGCGCAACAAGTTTACCTGGATGGGCTCGACGCGGCCGCTTGACGCCTTCACTTTCTTCTTCCGCAAGACGGACAAGGGGCATTTCTGCGCGCACACCTATCAGTACGAGGAAGGCGCCTCGACCTGGGTCATCGAAACGACGCCGGAAACATGGGACGCTTATGGCTTTGAAGGCATGAGCGAGGACGAAAGCGCGGCGACTCTGGAAAAAATCTTCGCCAGGGAGCTGCAGGGCCATTCGTTGATGACCAATCGCTCGATCTGGCGGAACTTTCCAAAGATCATGTGTTCGAGATGGAGCGTCGGCAACATCGCAATCCTCGGCGACTGCAAGGCGACGGCGCACTGGTCCATTGGATCGGGAACGAAGCTCGCCATGGAATGCGCGATCGCGCTGTCGGATGCGGTTGTCGAAAATGCAGGCGACGTTCCCGCCGCACTCGCGGCTTACGAGAAAGAACGCCGGACGCCCGTCGAGGTGACGCAGCACAACGCCGAAGTGTCGCTTAAATTCTTCGAAGACATGCCCATGCACTGGGAGAAAGAGCGCTACGAGTTCGCTTTCGCCCTGATGTCGCGCGCCAAGGCGCTCACTTGGGACAACATCAAGCTGCGCGACGCCGATTTCCTCGAAAAGGTCGAAGCGGAATTCTACGAACGCTACGCCCGCGAAACGGGGCGCCGCCTCATCGCCGAAAAGCCGACGCCGATGTTCACGTCCTTCGACCTGCGCGGCATGACGGTTCCAAATCGCATCGTCATGGCGCCGATGGCGCAGTATTGCGCCGAGGGCGGCGATCTCACCGACTGGCACTTCACGCATTACGCCGCGCGCGCTATCGGCGGCGCCGGATTGATCTTTACGGAAATGACCTGCCCGACGGCGGACGCGCGCATCACCGACGCCTGCACGGGGCTCTGGAGCGACAAACAGGAAGGAGACTGGAAGCGGCTTGTCGATTTCATCCATGAAACGACGCCGGCGAAAGTTGCGCTGCAACTCGGCCACGCCGGGCGCAAGGGATCGACAAAGACGCCCGCCGACGGCGAGGACATGCCGAAAGATAAAGATAACTGGCCGCTCTTCTCCGCCTCGCCCATTCCTTATATCGACGGCGTTTCCGACATGCCCGCAGAACTTGATCGCGCCGGCATGGACCGCATCTGCGCGGAATTCGTCGCCGCTGCGAAGCGCGGCGCGCGCGCCGGGTTCGACATGCTCGAACTTCACTGCGCGCACGGATACCTTCTGGCGAGCTTCCTCTCGCCGCTGACCAATCAGCGCGAGGACAAGTACGGCGGCGATGTGAAGGGCCGCGTCCGTTTTCCGCTCGAAGTCTTTGACGCCATTCGAGCCGTCTGGCCGGAAGACAGGCCGATGTCGGTCCGCCTATCCTGCTCCGATTGGGCGCCGGGCGGCGTCACGCTGGAGGATGTCAGACTATATTCCGAGGGGTTCAAGGCGGCGGGCGTCGACATCATCCACGCATCATCGGGTCAGACCGTTAAATGGCAAAAGCCCGTCTACGGACGGATGTGGCAGACGCCCTTCGCCGAATTCATCAAGCATGAGGTCGGCATTCCAACGATCGCCGTCGGCGACATTACGCTCCCCGAACAGGTGAACATGATCGTCGCCGCCTCGCGCGCCGATCTTTGCGCGCTCGCGCGGCCGCACCTCAACAATCCGTTCTTCACGCGACAGGCCGCGGGCCATTACGGGGTCCGCCGCGTCGCCGGAAATTCGCTCGGCTGGCCGATTCAATTGAAGTCGGGCGAATACCAGCTCTATCGCGAATGCGAGAAAATCAACGAGAAATCGGCCGAACTCGCCGCGAAGGCGCGGCCCAATCGCCGGCATTACGCCCGCGCGGACGCGTGATTTATTTCAATCCCATCATCGCGCGCGCTTCCTTGGGCGAGGCGACGGCGCGGCCGGCGGCTTTCGCGTAACGCGCAAGAGCATCGATCATGGCGCCGTTCGACGACGCTTTCGTTCCGTCCGGCAGATAGAAGCAGTCTTCAAGCCCGGTGCGCAGATTGCCGCCGAGTTCGGCGACGCGTTTGTGCGCGGGCCAGACGTCCTCGCGCCCGATCACCGTCGCCTGCCACGGGCAATCCGGCTTTTTGTATTTGAGGAGGATCGGCAGAAGATCGGGATCGGCCGGCATTCCCGAGGCGACGCCCATCACGAAATTGTAGTCTGCGTGATCGACCATGCCGTTCTCGATATAAAGTCCGACCGAGCGCACGATGCCAAGATCGAAACATTCAAACTCCGGGAGCGCGCCGATTTCTTTCATCGCGTCGATGAAGTCCTTCACTTTCGACACCGGATTGTCGAAGACCATCGGCGGCCATGCCCATGAACCGTCGCTTTTCGTTTTGAGATAATTGAGCGTGCCGGCGTTGCACGCCGCCATTTCCGGGCGGCAGGCGCGGAGATAATCGAGCACATAGCCGTAGTCGGCGCCGACGACGCCCGTCGTCATGTTGATGATGACGCCGGGGCATTGGGCGCGGATCGCCTCGTTGATCTCGGTGCAGATTTTCGGGTCCCACGTCGGAAGATGACCCATCCCCTCGCGCTGGTCGCGATAATGGACGTGCATGATCGCGGCGCCGGCGTCATAGGCGCGCCGCGCTTCCGCCGCCATTTCACCGGGCGTCACCGGCACGGGATGTTGCTTCGGATCGGTGAGAACGCCCGTCAGCGCACAGGTGATGATGGCTTTGTCAGCCATGGTTTATCCTTCCGATTTCAGAGTGACGACCTTTGCGCGGATCGCAACCTGATCGCCGATCTTTGCGAGCACCTCAGCGACGACGCCGTCGCGCGGCGCTTTCAATTGGTGCTCCATTTTCATCGCTTCGATGGTCGCGACCGTCCGGCCTTTGATGACGGCGTCACCCGGTTTGACCGCGACCGAGGTCACCGCGCCCGCCATCGGCGCCTTGACGACGTCGGCGCCGGCGCCCGCTTCCGTCGCCGGGGCGAGCGCGAAGTCGAGGTAGCGTTCGGCTGCGCCGCCGGCGTCGAT
Source organism: Pseudomonadota bacterium (assembly GCA_049324555.1). Taxonomy (GTDB): domain Bacteria; phylum Pseudomonadota; class Alphaproteobacteria; order Caulobacterales; family Parvularculaceae; genus Amphiplicatus. The sequence continues at coordinate 12,001 of JBMOOR010000163.1, forward strand.
CTCGAGCGAGAGATTATTGCGCGCGTAAAAGGCTCGCCCGGCCCGGCCGTTCGCGACATAGACAATTTCGCAGTCGGTTTTGGAGATGACATCAATCGCAGACAGCTCGGCCCCGTGGCGCGCCTCAACGCGGCGCCCCTGAAGGCGCGCCTCGGCCTTGATGAGCGTCCCATTTGAAAGCGCGACATGAAGCGGAAAGGTTGACGCTCCGCGCGAGTTCCAGCCGGTCAGCAATCCGTCGAATGGTTCGTCGACAAGCGCGGCCGCAACGAGCGCCAAGGCTGCTTCACCGCCCGGCGGCCTGCGTTTTGTCAGACGATCGAGATTGGCCTCGATATAGTCGGTTGCAGCTTCGCCTTTCGCAAAGGCGGGGTCTTCTAGAAGCTCGATCAGGAAGTCGCGATTGTTTCCGAGCCCGAGCAGCACCGTATGTTTCAGCGCCGCAGCAAGTCTTATCCGCGCTTCATCGCGCGTCGCGCCATGGGCGATGATCTTGGCGACCATCGGATCGTAAAATGTCGTGACGCTGTCGCCTTCCTCGACGCCGCTGTCGACGCGGACGCCCTTCGGCTCACGCCACACTGCGATCTTCCCTGAATGCGGCAGGAAACCGGCCGACGGGTCCTCGGCATAGAGCCGCGCCTCGATTGCAGCGCCTTCGAGCTTCACATCCTTCTGCGCGATCGGCAGAGGTTTTCCTTCGGCGATGTCGAACTGCATCGCGACGAGATCGAGGCCCGTCACGAGCTCCGTCACGGGATGCTCGACCTGAAGTCGCGTGTTCATTTCAAGAAAATAAAACTCGTTCGTCTGCGGATCGAACAGAAATTCGACCGTGCCGGCGTTTCTGTAGCCGACGGCGCGCGCGGCCTCGACGGCCGCTTCGCCCATGCGTTCGCGCAACTCCGGCGCAATCGCCGGCGACGGCGCTTCCTCGATCACTTTCTGGCGGCGGCGCTGCAGCGAGCAGTCGCGCTCGCCGAGATGGATGACGTTCCCATGCGCGTCCGCCATCACCTGGATTTCGACGTGGCGCGCGCCGACGATAGCTCTCTCGATAATGAGCCGCCCGTCGCCGAAGGCGCTCTCGCTTTCGCGCCGCGCCGAGGCGATCGCTTGGCCAAGGTCTTCGGTCCCGTAGACGACGCGCTGGCCGCGCCCGCCGCCGCCGGCGGACGCCTTCAGCATCGCGGGAAAGCCGATGCGCGCCGCCTCTTTCATGAGGCGCGCGTCCGATTGGTCCTCGTCCTGATAGCCTGGGATGCTGGGAACGCCCGCTGCAATCATGCGCCGCTTTGATTCCGCCTTGTCTCCCATCGCGGCGATGGCGGAAGCCGGCGGACCGATGAAGACGAGGCCGTTCGTCTCGCACGCTTCGGCGAAGGCGGCGCGCTCCGACAAGAAGCCGTAACCGGGATGAATGGCGTCGGCGCCGACGCGCTTCGCCGCTTCGATGATCGCGTCGATGCGGAGATAGCTTTGCGCGGCTTCCGCGGGACCGATGCGGACCGCCTCGTCGGCGAGGCGGACATGCAGCGCGTTTGCGTCGGCATCGGAATAGACAGCGACCGTCGCCAGCCCCCGCGCCTTCGCCGCGCGCATCACCCGCACGGCGATTTCGCCGCGATTGGCGATGAGGACTTTGCGGATCGTCGTCATGCGTTCGTCCAGCGCGAGGGGCTTTTCCGATTCGCGGCCATCACATCCTCGCAACGCCGAAAACATTCGGCCGCAAGTCGCGCTCCCGCGCTTCCGCGACCGTATCTAGGCAGAAGGCGAGAACCTTGCGCGTGTCGCGCGGATCGATGAGCCCGTCGTCCCAGAGCCGCGCGGTGGCGAAGAGCGCGCGGCTTTCCTCGTCGTATTTGTCGATGATCGTCTTCGCCATGGCGTCGAAATAGGCGGCGTT
>JBMOOR010000164.1:0-13814 GCA_049324555.1 Pseudomonadota bacterium
GAAAGCAGCGCCCCTCTGTCATGCTCATTCTCGATGTCATGTGTGACACACTCGCGATAAAGTGCGGCGGCGCCGTCTGGTTCGCAAAGAATTCCGATCGCGAACCGGTGGAAGAGCAGCGCGTCGAAATCCATCCCGCAGTCGCAGGCGACGGCGCATCTCGGCTTTCCTGCACTTATATTGAGATCGATCAGGTCGCCGAACGCCGTGCCGTCATTCTTTCCCGGCCGCAATGGATGTGGGGCGCGGAGATGGGCGTCAATGACGCCGGCGTCGCAATCGGAAATGAAGCGGTCTTTTCAAGAAGTGTGATGAGGAACGGAGCGGCGCTGCTCGGCATGGATTTGCTGCGTCTTGGTCTTGAACGCTCGGAAAGCGGCGAGGAAGCCGTCGACGTCATTACATCGCTGCTCGAGCGCTACGGGCAGGGCGGACCGGCGGGATTCTCCGACAAGAAATTTCGCTATGACAGCAGTTTCCTCATCGCCGATTCAAAAGATATCTTCGTCCTCGAAACGGCGAGCCGCGAATGGGCTGTCAAACGCGTCAGTGATAGCTGGTCGATCTCGAACAGCTATTCGTTGCGGGACGATTACGATCGCGCCTCCGCGCCAGCCGTCGGCGATTTCAAGGCGAGGCACGAATCGTTTGCGATGCCTCGGCTTGCCTGCGCTGCGGCGAGGCGCGCTGCGACTTCAGCAAGCCTCGGCGCTGCTCCCGAGCCGATGTCGCTGTCAGCGCTCGCCGGACTTCTGCGCTATCATGCTAAGGGCGACGGATTCGAAGGCGGCTCTAATAGTGATCTTTGCATGCATGCGCGCGGCGTCCTGCGCCCCCATGCGACGACTGCGTCGATGATCGCTATGCTTGCGCCCGGTGCTCCGCCGCTTGCCGCCTTCACAGGAACGGTTCATCCCTGCCTATCGCTCTTCAGGCCGGTCGCGTTCAACGGCGCGCACTGGTCCTTGCTTTCGCCGCGCCTTTTTGCCGACGGCCTAACGGCGGGCGCGCGAGCATTGCGCGATCGGGCTTTTCGCGAGAGCGTTCGCCGCAGCATCAGGGATATCGAGCCGGAAATTCTGAGCGCAATTGAACGCGGCGATCTCGAGCCTGCGGATAATCTAGCCCGTCGATGGGATGCCGCGCATCATCGTCCAAGCATCAGCGATGATCGCGCCGCATTTCGACGCCTAGAACCCGCCGCCGTTCATCAAGTTGCAGAACGAGATCGGCTCGAGAAGGTAGATCCTCCATCATCCGCCGCGTCAGACGCTCGAAATGCTGGATAAAGAAAGAAATTTCCTCCGCTGTCATCAGGCCGGGCAGGGCCTTGGCATGCGGCGATGCGGCGCGCGCGTGTTCTTGCTCAGTGCGCCACCGCTGCACAATGTCGAATGACGGCGCGCGGAGAAAAACGAGGCGGTCGATCTCAGCGAAAAGAGATTGATAAGTGTAGCCGAGCGCGTCGTTGACTGCGCGCCGCCAACCGCCGTCACGATCGAACGAGCGTTCGAGCATGTTGATTGGTCGCGAAAGCGCTTCCCCCTCCTCTGGCCGGGCTCCAATGCACCAGCCCTCGAAGACGAGGACGTCGAGCATGGCGGGAATCGTTCGCCATTCAGCGCGCGGCCGTGTGTCGTCGGCGCCTTTTTCAAAGACCGGCGCAGATGTTTCCTCGCCCCGTCTGATCGCGGAAAGGACCGACAGCGCGAGTGCGACATCGTGCGTTCCGGGCGGCCCGCGCGTAATAAACAGCGGATTGACCCGCGCCGCGATGCGCCGCCGCATGGCGCGGCCGAAATAAAAATCGTCGAGCGAGAGAACGGCGCTCCGAACCCCCTTCGCCTCAAGACGGGCCGCAAGGAGCCGCGCAATTGTCGATTTTCCCGAGCCCTGCGCGCCCGCGAGGCCTAGGATATGCGGGCGTCGCGCAGCGGATTCGATAGTCCGATCAAGGTCGGCGAGGATGACAGACGCCGTCTCGTTGCTGATGCGGTCGGGCAAACAAGGTCTCCTTGGGCGCGAGCCAAGGATCGCCCAGTCAGCCGGGAATTGGAATGCGCGCAAACTGCCGAGCGCTCTTTCTCAGCCGCCCCGGTCGGCTATCATGCGCTTGAAAGGGAGCCGCTCCATGGATTTTGCATATTCGCCTCGGTGCAAGGACTATATCGCCCGCGTTTCCGCCTTCATGGAGAAGCACGTTTATGAGGGCGATGAAATCTATGAGCGCCAGCATCAGGCTTTCGGGCCCGGCGAGGGCCGATGGAAGGTGCCGCCGATCATCGAGGATCTGAAAGCCAAGGCTAAGTCCGAAGGCCTTTGGAACATGTTCCATCCCAATCCAAAATACGGACCCGGCCTCTCAAACGCCGATTACGCGCCGATCGCCGAACTGACCGGACGCTGCCATATCGCCCCCGAAGTTTTCAACTGCGCCGCGCCCGACACCGGCAATATGGAGGTGCTGATGAAATACGGGACGCCCGCGCAGCAGGAAGAATGGCTTCTGCCGCTGCTCGACGGAAAAATCCGCTCGGCGTTCCTGATGACGGAGCCGCAGGTCGCCTCGTCCGACGCCACGAATATCGAAACCGACATCCGGCGCGAGGGCGATGAATACGTCATAACAGGGCGAAAATGGTGGTCGTCGGGCGCCGGCGACCCACGCTGCAAGATCTATATTGTGATGGGCAAGACCGACAAGCGCGCCGAAAAGCATCTCCAGCAATCGATGATCCTCGTCCCAGCGAATGCGAAAGGCGCTAAAATCGTGCGTCATCTGCCGGTCTTCGGCTATGACGACGCGCCGCATGGGCACATGGAAGTTGTTCTCGAAAACGTCCGTGTGCCGAAAGATAATATTCTCCTCGGCGATGGGCGCGGTTTTGAGATTGCGCAAGGGCGCCTCGGACCCGGCCGCATTCATCACTGCATGCGCACGATCGGCGCTGCGGAGGTCGCGCTTGAAAAGATGGTGAAGCGCATCCTGACGCGCGAGGCTTTCGGCAAGCCGATCTACAAGCACTCGATTTGGGAGCAGCGCGTCGCCGAGGCGCGGATCGACATTGAAATGGCGCGGCTTTTGACTTTGAAGGCGGCCTGGATGATGGACACAGTCGGCAACAAGGCGGCGCAGGCGGAAATCGCCATGATCAAGGTCGCCGCGCCGCGCGTTGCGCTGCGCGTTCTTGACGACGCGATTCAAGCGCATGGCGGCGCCGGCGTCACCACCGACTTTGGCCTCGCGCGCGCCTACGCTTCGCTCCGCACGCTGCGCCTCGCCGACGGCCCCGATGAAGTGCATTGCCGGGCGATATCGCGGATGGAGTTCAAAAAGCACTCGAATGAAGCGTGACCTGAGCGCGTCATTCGCTTAGCATCAGTCAAATCGTTCTTGACGACATATCGAGGGGCGTGGCGTGTTGCGGAAGATTGCGGCTTTAAAGGCGTCGGCCATTGCACTGTTGATAACTCCGGCGCACGCGGAATTCAGCAAGGAATGGAACGAATACGCTGAAGAAGTAAAAGCCGATTGCGCTGAATTCGAAGAATCGGCGCGCGACGACACAGCCGCTGTTCCTACGCCGCGCGGGCGCCTTGAATTTCCGTCATTGCCCCGCGGCGCGCCTGCAAGACCGCATATTTGCATGTTCTTTCGATTTGACGTGAACGCCGAGGGTGTCACAGTCAACATCGAGACCGCATTCAAGGGGCCTGAAAACCTGCATCACCGATGGGTTCGGGATGCAAGACTCGCCGTCAAGGACTGGAAGTTTAATGTGCCTCCGGATCGAACGGGCGGGTACACGGACATTTACGCAAGGATCGACTACTCGCCGGTGAAGGCCTGGACCTATCAGGGATGGGTTTCCCTGTTCGCCGGGGTTCCAGCAGAGAGTTCCTCCTCAAACGCCGACGCCTCTTCGCATTGACGCCAGCTGCGCTTTTTCTGAGTAGCTTAAATGCTCACGCCGATCCTTGCTCTGGTCTGTTGGACTTTGACAGTCTGGATCTGGATGTATGCGACGCGCATCCCCGCCATGCGGAAGGCGAAGATCGACCCGCAATCGGCGATTCATCCGGGCTCGCTCGCCAGCCTGCCGGCGAGCGTCCGCGTCGTCGCCGATAATTACAACCATCTGCATGAGCAGCCGACGATCTTCTACGCCCTCGCGCTCTATACGCATCTTGCGGGCTCCGGAGATCAGCTCAACATCGCGCTCGCCTGGGCCTATGTCGCCGCGCGCGTCGCTCATTCCTTCGCCCAGATTGTCGCTCGGCGAGTAATGCTGCGGTTTTCCGTTTTCGCGATCGGCACGCTCTTCCTGATGGCGATCGCTGTGCGCGACATTCTTATGCTGTGATGCAACATGGGCGGCGCATCGGCCCGGTCCGATGACGGGCGCGCATGAAAGTAATGCAGGCGTCGCCGTTGAGATCGCGAGCCAATGGGCGTAGAATTTTTCACAGTTGAAAAGGCCCGCGTCAGACGGGCCGAATTGGGAGTATTCGCCATGTCGTTCATTGCCGACAAGAGCGGGCGCGTCGCCATCCCAGCCGTCGCCGCTGCAACGCTATATGCAAGACCGACCGCAAAGCGTGGCGAGCCGCTGATCAGGACGGGTGAAGTGAAGCCTGCTGAACCGTCGCCGAAACGCGATGCCTACAGCGTCACGGCGCCCGCAAAAGATAAAGCGCCGCGCAAAGCCGTTTGACCTGTTAATCGCTGACGACTTAACGTCGGCGTTCGAACGTGAAGTTTTGCGACCGAATTCCGATTCGCGCTTTCGCCGCCCATGTGCAAATCTTGTCCCGGTCGCAACGGAGGGATAGAAGATGCTCTTTGACCTCGTCGATCGCGCCTACATTCTCTGGGAGCGTCAGGCGCAGCCGCGTCGGGCGCGAGCGCGACTCTTTGCGATTCAGGAGCCGAAACTGTGCGCGATTCATCGGACCGACCTCGAAGTCGCCCAGCGTGCGATCGACGAGTCTCGCCTTGAAGCCTGTCCGGCGAATCGGACGGTTGGCGAAAAATCGCCTGTCAACCGCCGATGATGCGCTTGAAAGTCCTGATCGCATCGCGTCGCTGACTGAGTGCGGCGAAGCCGCCGCTGTTGCGAATTTCGTTCGCTGTCTCGACCAGCGCGCCATAGGCCGCATTGGCGAGCCCGCCGCCAAGCGACAGGCGCGCGACGCCAGCGTCGGCGAATTCATCGACAGTATGTTGCGCAAGCGCTCCGAACACCAGAACATTGACAGGTTTTGAAACCGACGAGCAAACTGCGCGGACCGCGTCGAGCGTCGGCAAGCCGGGCGCGAACAGGACATCGGCGCCGGCGGCGTCAAACGCCTGCAGGCGCGCAATGACCTCATTGAGATCCGCGTCACCATGAAGGAACGCTTCGGCGCGTGCTGTCAGCACGAATCCGTTCGGCGCCGCGCTCGCGGCTTCTACGGCCGCCCTCACGCGAGCGACGGCGGCGGCCTTTTCGTGAATTGGCTTCCGCACGTCGCCCGTTGAGTCCTCGATCGAGCCTCCGCAAAGGCCTGTCAACGCCGCATGACGGATCGTCTCGGCGCAATCCTCCGGCCTTGGGCCAAAGCCATTTTCAAGATCGGCGGCGACGGGAATTGAAACTGAAGCGCAGACGTCTCTCGCGTGACTCATGACCTCTTCGCGCGTGACGCCGTAGTCCGCGCGCCCCTTGGTCAGTGCGAAGCCGGAACTTGTCGATGCGAGCGCCCCGAAACCGAGCCCTTCAAGGATCCTTGCCGATCCTGCGTCCCAAAAATTCGGAAACAGAAACGCTGCACCCTTCTTATGCAGGGCCCGAAAGCGGGCGATTTTTTCGACAGGCGCCGGCGAAGCTGGCATGGCGTGCTCCTTTCTGCGTCAAGATGATGAAGCGCAGGCATGCGGTCAGCCCGAATCTTGCGAGCCGCTCGGCGCTGACTACGCCTCGGCGCCCGCCTCAAGCGTTGTGCTGTGAGCTTCTCTGTCGAGCCGCTTCATCGCCTTTTGAAGTTTTTCAAACGCGCGCACCTCGATCTGGCGGACGCGTTCACGGGAGACGCCATATTCCTGCGAGAGCTCTTCGAGCGTCGCCGGATTATCTTTCAGGCGGCGTTCCGTGATGATGTGCTGCTCGCGCTCGTTCAGCGTCGCCATCGCCTGTTCCAGGAGCGACATGCGCATTTCGTATTCGTCTTCCGCCGCGAGCTTCTGCTCGGCGTTGACGGCGCTTTCATCAACGAGCCAATCCTGCCATTCGCCGCCGCCTTCATCGGTCTTGCCAAGCGGCGCGTTGAGCGAGGCTTCGCCGCCAGTCATGCGGCGGTTCATCTGGACGACTTCGTCCTGCGCGACGCCGAGCTTGTCTGCGATGAGTTTTACCTGATCGGGGTTGAGATCGCCGTCCTCGATGGCGTCGATCTGGCCCTTGATCTTGCGCAGATTGAAAAAGAGCTTCTTCTGCGCAGCGGTCGTGCCGATTTTGACGAGGCTCCACGAGCGCAGGATGTATTCCTGGATCGCGGCCTTGATCCACCACATGGCGTAAGTTGCGAGGCGAAAGCCCTTGTCGGGGTCGAAGCGCTTGACCGCCTGCATCAGGCCGACATTGCCTTCGGAAATGACTTCGCCGATCGGCAGGCCGTAGCCGCGGTAGCCCATAGCGATCTTGGCGACGAGGCGCAGATGACTCGTAATCAGTTTTTGCGCAGCGCTGGGGTCCGCATGCTCGGCGAAGCGCTTCGCCAGCATGTATTCCTCGTCCTTGGCGAGCATCGGGAATTTTCTGATCTCTGCAAGGTAGCGCGAAAGGCTGCCTTCCGGCGTCAGGGCTGGCGCTGCCACAAGGTCTTTGGCCATTTGTCTCTCTTCTGGGTCCCCCAAGGCGCCCGGGGAAGGCTTGGGCGCCGAGTTGGACGGTGATATGGGGCGGAAATTTCCTTTTCCAACGCCGCCTTGGACGTTCAAGCGTCCGCTGCGACTTTCAGATCACGCACATCATAAGGGGAGCATGTCGACTGCCGCCAGCCGCATTTTCGTGAAGAGGCGCAAAATCTCGTGATGTCAGGGAGTTAGAGCGTTCGGAGCGCATCGCGCAGGTGAACGAAATCCGCTGGCGGGGCTGCTTCGAAATGCAGCGGCTCGCCGGTTATCGGGTGATTGAACCCGAGGATGCGGGCATGCAGCGCTTGCCGGCGAAAGGCGGCGAGCGCGGCGATCGCCCTTTCAGCCGCCGGGTCGCCGGGCTTCAAGCCGGCGAGGCCCGGCCCGCGGCCATAGGCGGGATCGCCGATCAACGGATGGCCGATATGGCTCAAGTGAACGCGAATCTGATGCGTTCGGCCCGTCTCGAGCCGGCATTCAATCAGTGAAGCAAGCGCGTCGCCGGCAAGCCTAGCGCGGGCGCGGCCATAGGTCTCAACGACACGGTAATGGGTGACGGCGCGCCGCTGGTCGGGCCGATCGTCCTCTTCGCGGACCGTCGACATTTTTTTGCGGTCGCCGCGCGAACGGGCGAGCGGCGCGTCGATCGTTCCGACGGCGGGCCGCGGCGAGCCGACGACGATTGCATCGTAGACGCGCTCAATGTTGTGGACGGAGAACTCCTCGCTCAACCTGAGATGCGCCCTGTCGTGCTTGGCGGCGACAATGAGACCGGATGTATCTTTGTCGAGGCGATGCACGATGCCCGGTCGCGCGACGCCGCCGACGCCGGAAAGGCTCTTCCCGCAATGAGAAATCAGCGCATTGACGAGTGTACCCGTCCAGTTGCCGGCGGCCGGATGAACGACGAGCCCCGCAGGCTTGTTGACGACGATGAGATCATCGTCCTCATAGACGATGTTGAGCGCTATCGCTTCGCCTTGAGGCGTTGCGGGTTCGATCTGCGGCGGCGTCAACGAATAGGTTTCGCCGAGATGGATTTTCCATGACGGGTCGGTGAAGACCGCCCCATTTCGGGACACGGCGCCCGTCTCGATCATTGCTTTTATGCGCGATCGCGTAAGATCTTCGGCGACGTCCGACAACCATTTATCAAGCCTTGATCCCGCATAGTCCGAACGAACCGTGAATATCCGGCGGCTGGCGGGAGGGTCCCTGTCCGTCATGGCGGTGCGGATGTCACGAGCGCGAGGGTCTGTCAAATGTCGCGGTCTGCGCCGAATTTCGTAATGCTAGCCGATGAAGGGGCGCCGGCGAGCGTCGATCAGCTCCGCCGCCAGGCGCTGCGTCTCTTGAACCAGGGCGCAGACCACATGACACGCGAGCATCATAGCCAGTCTGCGCAGACGCGAACTGCCGCGCCGGCCGCGGCGCCAAGCGAGCCGCCGCCGGCGCGCGCCGTCATGATCGGCGTCATTACGATGCCGGCGGTCTTTCTTGTCGTAGTCATGGTTGCGCTCGCCCTCTTCGGCAAACCCGCCGCTCGATCGAAAACGGAAGCGGCGGCCGCTTTCTCCGATACGCTCGAGCAGCCGCCTGCGACGGCGGCGACACCGGCGTCGCTGGCGGCGGCGCATTCCCGCTTTTCCGGGCCGGTTATTTCTCTCGGCGAAGACACGCGCGTCGTCAGCATTTCGCTCGACGGCGAACGCGTCGCCATGCACGTTGAAAGCCCGGCCGGCCAGCAGATCGTCATTTACGATTATGAAAAGGGTCGCATCGTCGCACAGGCGCCGATCGAAACGGCGTCGATCGAAGCCGTCGATTCCCTCTCCATGCTGACGGGCGCGCCGCCGCAGGCCCCTGCGATGAAGCCGCGCGGAGACGAGTAAGGAGCGCCGCTGGTTTGTCTTCACAAGACAATCGGCCGATGAGCGCGGGTCGTGAATTTTCCTTGATTTATGCGGGATCCAGCCGCGAAGGGCGCCCCTTCGTTTGCGAAAAGGGGCGCCCTTTTAACTATGCGCGCGTCGGGACCACTCCTCCCGATGCTCCGCACAACCCGCATTTCCCCGGCGGCCGGAAGGGCGCGCGGCGCATTGGACTTTCGCGCCGCAGCGCGAAGCAGCCGCAGGCCGAAAAATCATTCACTTGTCAAAGAGCCGCAAGACGCGCGTCAGCTTGTCTCGCACATATCAAAACCGAAGTGCGAGATGGAGATTTTCACTGCGCGTTCAAGCGTTCAAAAAGATGTATTTGCATGAACAAATTCGCGCGCCGGGGGAAATGCGGCGACGTTCACGCTCTTGCGAAGAAGGCCGGTTCAAGCCGGCTTAAAGGCCAGAGCGACCCCATTATTGCAATAACGCAAGCCGGTCGGGGACGGTCCGTCGTCGAACACGTGGCCCTGATGACCGCCGCAGCGCGCGCAATGATACTCCGTACGCGGGACGATCAATTTAAAATCCGTCTTTTTGCCCAATGCTTTCGGCAACGCGTCGAAAAATGACGGCCAGCCGGTGCCGGAGTCAAATTTCTTCTCGGAGGAAAAGAGCTCGTATCCGCAGCCTGCGCAGATGTAGACGCCCTTGCGTTTTTCGTTGTTCAAGGGGCTCGTCCAGGGCCGCTCGGTCGCTTCCTTGCGAAGAACGGCGTAGGCCTCGGACGGAAGGCGCGCTTTCCATTCTTTCTCCGACAGCTGCCATTTGTCGTAGTCGGGAATCGCCTGCTGGTCTGCTTTCATGGTTTCCGCCTTCGCAAAAGTCGCCGCGCCGAGCGTAATTGCAGCGCCAGCCAAAACGCGCCTACGGTCAATCATGCCGCTGTCTTTCCAATACCAATGGGAACAGCCCTAGGTATAGGGGCGTGAAAGAACGGCCGCCAATAACAAGGGCGCGAGCGCCAGCAACCCGGCTTCGCGATTGGATTTGAAAATCCGCAGGCAATTTTGCGGATTGCCGATGTCGAGCGCGCGAATTTGCCAATAAAAATGCGCGGCAGGAGCGACAAGGAGCGCCAGGAGCGGAAGACTGACGCCCGCCGTCGCGACCGCCGCCGCCGTCAACGCGATTGTGATCGAATAGAAGAGGACAAGCGCCTTCTTCGTTTGCGAACCAAGTCGGCGTGCGGAGGATTTGACGCCGATCAGCGCATCGTCCTCTTTGTCCTGATGCGCGTAGATTGTGTCATACCCAAGCGTCCAGGCGATGCCGGCGCCGTAAAGCAGGATCGGGGCGAGCGACAGTTCTCCCGCGATCGCCGCATAGCCCATCAGCGCGCCCCAGTTGAATGTAAGGCCGAGCCAGGCCTGCGGCCACCATGTTATCCGTTTCATGAACGGGTAAGCGGCGACTAATGCAAGCGATGCCAGCCCAAGTCCAACCGTATACAAATTGAGTTGCGCAAGGATCAGAAAGCCGATGAGGCAGAGGGCGGCGAGAAACGCCCAGGCGCTGCGAAGGCCGATCTGACCGGAGGGAATCGGCCGGTTCGCCGTCCGCTCCACCCTGGCGTCGAAATCCCGGTCGACGATGTCGTTATAGGCGCAGCCCGCGCCGCGCATTGCGACAGCGCCGACTGCGAACAGCGTCGCCAGATAGACGGCGTTCGACAAATCGCCGCCGCGCTCGGCCAGCGCGAGCGAAAGACCCCACCAGCAGGGAAGGAGAAGAAGCCAGGCTCCGATCGGCCGGTCAGCGCGCATCAGCCGCAAATACGGCTTGAGCGCGACTGGCGCATATCGATCGACCCAGTTGTCAGCGGCGGCGTCAGCGGGCGCGGCGGTCATAGGTCAATATCGCTAAATCCGTGGAAAATTATAGTTGACCGCTCCGTGTCGCGCCATGGTTCGCACTATGCGCAGCGTGCGGACAAGACGCGAAGAAGTGCGGCGATCTCGCGGCTGCTATTCGGTTTTCGGCGGACGATCATGGCGAAACGGCAGATATTCAACGCTCGGCGTACGCCTGACAGGCTGAGGGTACAGCCGCATCAGATCGTAAATCGCGGGAGGCAGATCCGTTTGAATGGGAAGACCCATCGATGCCGCCTGCGTCGCCGTGATGCCATAATCGTGCGTCCAGATTCCGCTAGTCAGCAGCGTTGCGAGCTCACGCTTGCGCTCATCGCTGAAATCATCCGGCAAGAGAGATTCGACCGCGGCGTTGAGCTGCGCGATGGCCCGCCGGCTGACGCTTTCAAGAATAAGGGTCGCGTCCTCGACTTCTGCGATCGGTTTTCTCGCGGCCGCCTCGATGATTGCGGCTGCCGGGCGACCGTCAATCTGCGGATCGATTGGCCCGAGGACCGCGTGAGGTCCAAGGACGATCGTATCGGCGGCGAGCGCGATCAGCGTGCCGCCGGACATTGCGTAATGCGGAACAAAGACGGTCGTATGGCCGCGATGATCCTTGACCGCGCGCGCAATCTGGACGGCGGCGAGCGCCAGTCCGCCCGGCGTGTGCAGGATGACGTCGAGCGGCATGTCGGGGTCGGTCATCCGGATTGCATGGATGATTTCTTCCGTGTCATTCATGTTGATGAACTGGATGATCGGAAAGCCGAGAAGCCGCATCGTCTCCTGTCTGTGAACGAGCAGAATGACGCGCGATCCGCGCTCGCGTTCAATGGCCGAGATCTTTCGCCGACGCATCGACTCAAGGATTCTCTGCTGGGCGAGCGGCTGCAGCGAAACAAGGATGAAATAAAGAATGAGCAGCGCGCCCAGGTCCATATTTTCGTTTCTTTTCCGCGAAGGGGCGGGCAAGTAGGTTGCCGCGTTGTTCGGCCGCTGCGGCCTCACGAGGGGTTATGACCGCGCAGCGCAAAAAAGTCGACATCCGCATGCCGGCGCTTGAGGAATAAGGATTGGCTCTTCGCCTATGATCCCCCGTCTATATCATGAAGGTCGGCTCGCGACCGGGACCGCCGCCGCCCTGACGCAAGCGCAGGCGCATTATCTCCGCAACGTCCTCCGGCGGGAAGAGGGAGCGGAAATAAGCCTCTTCAATGCGCGCGACGGCGAGTTTGCAGCAAGACTTGGCGAAATCGGCAAGAAGAGCGCGCTCGCGGCGATCGAAGCGCTGACGCGCCGACCGGAAGCGGAACCCGACATCGAGTTGCTGATTTCGCCGGTGAAGCGCGCGGCCATGGAGCTGATTGTCCAGAAGGGGACAGAACTTGGCGCAAGCGCATTTGTTCCGGTGCTGACCGATCGGACCAATGCTGAACGTCTGCGGACGGATCGGCTGCAGGCGATTGCGCTGGAAGCCGCCGAGCAGTGCGGCCGGCTGTCCGTTCCTCCTGTTAGGGAGCCCGTGCGCCTCGCCGAAACATTGCTGCATTGGGATCAGCGGCGAATTCTCATTTTCTGCGACGAGGCCGGCGATGATCCGTCCAAGGAGTGGGGCGGCCGGCAGGGACGCGCGGCGCCGCTGCTCGAGGCCGTCGCCGCGCGCGCAGCCTCTCCCGCGTCAATTGTCATCGGCCCGGAAGGCGGATTCACGCCGGAAGAGCGCGCCTGGCTCCGCGCGCTTCCCTTTGTTGCGCCGGTGACGCTCGGACCGCGCATTCTTCGCGCCGACACCGCCGCCATCGTTTCCCTGGCGCTGTGGCAGGCGGCTTGCGGCGATCTCGCTCGTCGTTGATCAGCCGCGCTCACTTTGACGTGAGCGCAATTCGCTTGGCCTCGCGCGTCGTGATCGATAAAGGCGGTTGCATGATAAGACAGGAAGAGCGGACAGCGATCGGAGATTGGCGTGAGCGTTGAGAGGCAGGCATCTGGCGATCTTCCGCCGATTGAACATCTTGATGAGCTGACCGCCTTCATGGCTGCAGGTTCGAAGCCGAAAGAGCAATGGCGGATCGGGACCGAGCATGAGAAATTCATTTACTGCCGCGAGACGCTGAAGCCCGTAGGGTATGACGGCGCCAATGGCATTCGCTCCATTCTTGAGAAATTGAGCGAGCGGACGGGCTGGGAAATCCTTCGCGACGGCGATCTGCCGATCGGCCTCAAGGGCGAGGGCGCGGCGGTCTCTCTTGAACCAGGCGGTCAGGTCGAACTTTCCGGCGCGCCGCTCGAAACGCTGCATCAGACGTGCGCCGAAACGGGGCGCCATCTCGATGCGGTGAAGGCGGTCGCCGATCCCATGAATATTGCGTTTTTCGGGATGGGCTTTGCTCCGACATGGACGCGGGCGGAGATGCCGCACATGCCGAAATCGCGTTACGCGATCATGCGCAACTACATGCCGAAAGTCGGCAATCTCGGCCTCGACATGATGCACCGGACCTGCACGGTGCAGGTCAATCTCGATTTTTCCAGCGAAGCCGACATGGTCGCGAAGTTTCGGACTTCGCTTGCGCTGCAGCCGATCGCGACTGCGCTTTTTGCGAATTCTTCGCTCGTCGAGGGAAAGGATTCCGGCTGGGCGTCCTGGCGCGCGCATATCTGGACCGATACCGATCCCGACCGAACGGGGCTGTTGAAGTTCGTATTCGAGGACGGCTTCGGCTTTGAACGCTATCGCGACTACATGCTGGACGTGCCGATGTACTTCGCGCGCCGCGACGGCGAATATCTTGACGCTGCGGGTCTCTCGTTCCGCGATTTTCTCGCCGGCAAGCTCCCCATTCTGCCGGGCGAGCGGCCGCATATTCTCGATTGGGAAGATCATCTGTCCACGGCGTTTCCGGAAGTGCGCCTGAAGCGCTTCCTCGAAATGCGCGGCGCGGATTCGGGGCCTTGGTCGCGCATCTGCGCGTTGCCCGCCTTCTGGGTCGGCCTTCTTTACGACAGCGATGCGCTCTCGGCCGCCTGGGATGTCGCCAAGGACTGGACTGCGGAAATGCGCGACGCCTTGCGCATCGACGCCGCTCATTACGGGCTCAAGGCGAAGATCGGAAAGCGCTCCGTGCA
>JBMOOR010000165.1:0-1551 GCA_049324555.1 Pseudomonadota bacterium
GAAATCGTTCCCGTCCTTAACAAGATCGATCTCCCGGCCGCGGAACCGGCCCGCGTCCGCGCGCAGATCGAGGACGTGATCGGCATCGACGCTTCCGGCGCGCTCGAAATTTCGGCGAAAACCGGGGTCGGGATCGACGACGTCCTCGAAGCGATCGTGACGCGGCTCCCTGCGCCGAAAGGCGATGCGAAGGCGTCCCTGAAGGCGCTCCTCGTCGACAGCTGGTATGACAGCTATCTCGGCGTCGTCGTTCTTGTGCGCGTCGTTGACGGCGTCATGCGGAAGGGCATGCGCATTCGCCTGATGGGGACGAATGCGGCCTACACCGTCGAACAGGTCGGCGTGCAGACGCCAAAGAAAATTCCGATTGCGGAGCTTGGGCCGGGCGAGATCGGCTACATCACCGCCGCAATCAAGGAAGTCGCCGACACCCGCGTCGGCGATACGATCACCGACGACCGCGCGCCGACCGCCGAGATGCTTCCCGGCTTCAAGCCGTCGCAGCCCGTCGTCTTCTGCGGCATGTTTCCGGTCGACGCCGCCGAGTTCGAGGATTTGCGCGAGGCGATGGGCAAGCTCCGCCTCAACGACGCGAGCTTTCACTTCGAAATGGAGACCTCGGCCGCGCTCGGCTTCGGTTTCCGCTGCGGCTTTCTCGGGCTCCTTCATCTGGAAATCATCCGTGAGCGGCTGGAGCGCGAATTCTCGATCGAGCTCATCACGACCGCGCCGAGCGTCAATTACCGGATCTTCCTGACCGACGGTTCGATGAGGGAGCTGCATAACCCGGCGGACCTTCCCGACGTCGTGCGCATCGATCACATGGAAGAGCCATGGATTCGCGCGACGATCATGACGCCGGACGAATATCTCGGCGGCATCTTGAAACTCTGCGAGGAGCGGCGCGGGCGCCAGCAGGAGCTGACCTACGCCGGCAGCCGCGCCATGCTCGTCTACGAACTTCCGCTCAACGAAGTCGTTTTCGACTTCTACGATCGCCTGAAATCGATCTCGAAGGGCTATGCGAGTTTCGATTATGCGATCCTCGACTACCGGACGAGCGATCTTGTGAAGATGCAGATCCTCGTCAATGACGAGCCGGTCGATGCGCTCTCCGTCATCGTCCACCGCGACAAGGCCGAAGCGCGCGGGCGCGCCATGTGCGAAAAGCTCAAGGACCTCATTCCGCGCCACATGTTCAAGATCCCGATCCAGGCCGCGATCGGTGGGCGCGTCATCGCGCGCGAGACGATCTCGGCCCTCCGCAAGGACGTCACCGCGAAGTGCTACGGCGGCGACGCGACCAGAAAGCGCAAGCTCCTCGAGAAGCAGAAAGAGGGGAAGAAGAAAATGCGCCAGTTCGGCAAGGTCGACATTCCGCAGGAAGCCTTCATCAAGGCGCTGAAAATCGACGGGTGACGCGGCGCCCCCGAAAACGCCCGAAGCCCCGCGCCGCCTGAACTTTTGGCGGACGCGGGGGTTCGTCATCGCGGGGAGGTTTTCCCCCGAAGGTTTTGGAAGAGCGGCGCGCGGGACAAGTCCGTGCCTGTG
>JBMOOR010000166.1:0-1277 GCA_049324555.1 Pseudomonadota bacterium
GCCTATTTCGCAGTCGGCCTTTCGCGCGATCCGTCCCGCATCCCTTCCGTGCTGATCGATCGTCCGTTGCCGGAATTCGACCTGCCGCCGATCGAAGGGCGCGCCGAAGGTTTCGCATCGGACGATCTCGCGGGCGAAGTCGCGCTCGTCAATATCTGGGCGTCATGGTGCGTCAGCTGCGTTATCGAACACCCGGTGCTGCTGGAGATTTCAAGAAGCGACGAGGTGCTGATCGCGGGCCTCGACTGGAAGGACAAGCCCGGCGCCGGCGCGCGCTGGCTTGAGAAGCATGGCGATCCCTATGCGCGGATCGGCGATGATGCGAATGGCCGCACCGCGATCGATTTCGGCGTCACCGGCGCCCCTGAAACTTTCATCGTCGATCGCCACGGGCGCATCCGCTACAAGCAGATCGGGCCGATCACGCCGGAAATCTGGCGCAGACAATTGAAGCCGCTCGTCGATCAGTTGAAGGAAGAAGAGGGCGGCGCCGGTGTTTAGGCGAAACATTTTCGCGGCATTTGTCCTGACTCTCTCGTTTCTCCCGGCGATGCCGGCGGGCGCTGTCGAACCTGATGAGATCCTCGCGGATGCAGCGCTCGAGGCGCGCGCGCAGAAGATCAGCCGGGAGCTTCGATGCGTCGTCTGCCAGAGCCAGAGCATCGATGAATCGAATGCGCCGCTTGCAAAAGATATGCGTATTCTCGTTCGCGAACGTCTCGTTGCGGGCGATACGGATGAGGAGGTGTTTGCGTATCTCGTCGACCGTTACGGCGATTATGTTCTTTTGAAACCGCCGGTGCAAAAGAACACTGTCCTTCTGTGGTCGGCGCCGTTTGTTGTTTTTGTCGCCGCAGCCGCCGGCGCCGGTGTCTATCTCGCGCACATGCGCAAGGTTTCCGCCGAGGCGAAAAACAAGCAGGATCCGAACTGATCTGATGTTGCTGTTCGTAACTCTGGCGATCGCGGTCGCCCTCACGACGTTGGCTGTGATCGCTTGGCCGATCATTGCAAAAGAGAGCAGCGTCCCTGTTCAAGATGAGGAACCGGATGGAGCGATCGCGGCAATCGCAGCGATCGAACGAGATCGCGCCGCCGGATTGATCGACGACGCCGGCGCCCAAGCGGCGATCGCAGATACCGAGACGGCGCAGCAACGGAAGCAAAGAGCGCCCGCAGAAATCGACCCGCGCAAATCGAAGCTCTTGCGCCTCGCAGCGATTACCGCTCTTGGCCTCGCGCCGCTCGCGGCGTTGCACATCTATATGAAAATCGGC
>JBMOOR010000166.1:1287-13744 GCA_049324555.1 Pseudomonadota bacterium
GGTCGAGGCGCCCGTGACGGCGGATGATCAGGCCGCGGCGATAGCCGCGATGCCCGAGGATGAGCGGCGCGCGATGATCGCATCGATGGTTGAAGGGCTTGCGGCGCGCCTCGCAGCGGAGCCGGAGGACCCGGACGGTTGGCGCATGCTGGCGCGGTCCTATGGCGTGCTCGGCCGGCATGAAGAAAGCGCGGCGGCCTGGCGAGAGGCGCTTTCGCGCGCAGATGGAAACGCTGAGGACTGGCGCGGGCTTGTCGTTGCGCTCCTTGATCAGCGCAGCGAGGGCGACAATACGGTGAGCGAAGAGGCGGAAGCAGCGCTTGGGGAGCTGCG
The DNA here is from genome assembly GCA_049324555.1 of Pseudomonadota bacterium. Lineage (GTDB taxonomy): Bacteria > Pseudomonadota > Alphaproteobacteria > Caulobacterales > Parvularculaceae > Amphiplicatus. The sequence continues at coordinate 1,621 of JBMOOR010000166.1, forward strand.
CGGCTTTGATCCGGATGATCCGCTTGCACTGTTTTTCCTCGGACATGCGGCCCGCAATCGAGGCGATGTGGAGACGGCGCTCAAGCTGTGGGGACGGCTCCGCGAGCTGCTGCCGCCGGACGCGCCGATCGCGCCGTCAATCGATCAGCTGATTGCGGAAACCTCAGGCTGAACTACTCGCCGTCCGGCGCATCGTCAGATTGCCAATATCCCTTTTCCTTGAGGGATTCGGCGACCTCTTTCGGCATGTAATTCTCGTCATGCTTGGCGAGCACGTCGTCGGCGGTCATGGTGCGCCGGTCCGGATTGATCCGCCCCTGGACGATCACGCCCTGGCCTTCGCGAAAGAGGTCGGGCAGGATGCCGGTGAAAGCGACGTCGATCTCGCCGGCGCCGTCGGTGACGGTGAATGTGACAACCGCATCCCCGCTTTCGCCGCGTTTGACGGATCCCGCCTCGACAAGGCCGCCAAGCCGGATCGAACGGGAAGGGAGCGTCGCAAGGGACGCGATGTCGCTCGGCGTATAGAAGTAGGTGATCGACCCTTTTAGCGCCGTCAGCGTCAATGCGATCGCAGCGCCCGCGACGGCGAGGATCGATACGATAAGGATCAGTCGCGCCTGTTTCTTCCTTGTCATTTTGCGACCAGGGTTGCGGCGCGAGTTTCGTCGACAGCCTCAAGACGCGCGAGACGTCGGGCGGCGAGTTCATTTCGCATGGATTGAAGGAGCATGGCGGCGTAGCATGCCATGTAAGCGCCGATCATCAGAAAGAGCGGCGTCAGCATCGCGGGATGTATGGTTGGGCCTCCGGCCCGAAAGACGCTCGCCGGCTGGTGCAGGCTGTTCCACCATTCGACCGAAAATTTGATGATCGGGATATTCACAAAGCCGACGATGGCGAGGATCGCCGCAAGCCGCGCTGCGCGGGTCTTGTCGGGAATGGCGCGCCATAACGTCAGATAGCCGAGATAGAGAAAGAACAGGACAAGCACCGACGTAAGGCGCGCGTCCCACGCCCACCACGCGCCCCACATCGGCTTGCCCCAGATCGATCCGGTGACGAGCGCGAGAAACGTGAAGCCTGCGCCAAGCGGGGCGGTTTCCTTTGCGGCGACATCCGCCAACGGATGTTTCCAGATGAAACCGACGGCGGACGCGATCGCCATGACGCTGTAGCAGAAGAGCGCCATCCACGATGCGGGAACATGGACATACATGATCCGCACCGAGTCGCCCTGCTGATAGTCGGCGGGCGATGCAAAGAGCGCGAAATACAATCCGACAGCTGCAAGCAACGCGGCGGCCGCCGACATCCAGGGGATGATCGGTCGTGCAAGCCGTTCGAAACGGGCAGGGTTGGCGAGATCGAACAAGGAAGCCATGGCGATATTCAGTCCATGTTGGAACGCAAGGCGAAGGCGCTGGCAAGAGGCGAAATGATCGCGGCGAAGAGGGTCGACGCCGCAAGCAGCATCATATTTGCGCCAAATTGCGGATCACCCTCACCGCCCGCAATCGCGGCGCCTGCCCCGAATATTAAAATCGGCACATAGAGCGGGCTGACGATGATGGAGATGAGGACATGAGCGCGCGCGAACGAACCGATCAGGGAAAGGCCCGGCGTCCCAATAAGCAGGGAAAGCAGCAGCGGGGACGTTAACGCTGACTCGAGGTTGAGGAGGATTCCAAGGACGGGCGTCGCAACGAGCAGGGGCAGCGTTGTCGATATCCAGTGCGCCAACGCCTTTGCGAGCGCCGTCAGGAAGAGGATGTCGCTTGTTTCGATAAGGACATCGAGTGAGCCGTCTTCGCGATCGGCGCGGTAGATCCGGTCGAGGCTGATCTGCGTCGACAAGAGCGCGCCGGTCCACAAGACGGGCGCGGCGATCTTGGAAATCAGGGGAAGATCTGGACCGATCGCGAGTGCGAACAGAACAATCGTCAGCGCAAAGAATGTCACCGCCTGAAGGGCGCCGCCTCCGGAGCGGAAGGCAAGCTGCAGGTCCCGCGCCACGATCGCCGAAAAACTCGTCACGCGTGAGCCCTTTCCGTGATGAGCTCCATCGATTGCGCGCTTTCAAGCGTCATCGCATCATGCGTTGCGGCGATGACGACGCCGCCTGTCCGGCGCCGCCGTTCGGCGAGCGCGACGAAGGCGGTAATCGACGAGGCGTCGAGCGAGGCCGTCGGCTCGTCGACAAGCCATAGGGGCCGGTCGGCGATGACGAGCCGCGAGAGCCCCAGCCGGCGCGCGAGCCCTGTCGAAAGCGCTCCGGCGGGTCGGTCGGCGTATTTGCGGAGGGAGAAGGCGTCGAGCGCTTCTTCAAGGCGCGGACGCGGCGCACTATAAAGCGCGGACCAGAACTGCAGGTTCTCCCTGACGGTCATGGCGCTCTTCACGGCGTTGAGAGGCCCGCAATAGATCGAAAGGGCGGGCGCTTCGCATGGCTGGCCGTCGCCATCCGTCGCCGCAACCGTTCCGGCGTCGATCGGCAGCAAACCGGCGAGCGCGCCCTGCGCCATTAGGTCCGCGCAGGATAAGCGCGTCTCCCGCGCGCAGCGAAAGGGAGATTCTCTCGACGATGCGCCGGCCGCCTCGCGATATGGCGACATCCCGAACAGCAAATGAAACTTTCGATTCGCGGGTCCGTTCTTCGGCGAGGGGGAGGTGATTCATTGATGTTACTATAGGAGGAATTTCCAGGAAGCTCGATTCCGGCAAACGCGATCGGCTGCGTCGAAATGCGGCGGCGCGGCCCTTCTGACATCCCCGGTCTCAAATGCAAGAGTCGCGAAGCGATCGGGGCGCCGCCTCAGCCGGGGCTGTTCCGCTTCATGCAATTGGCATGATGCGCAGGGCGACATAAAAGATGGGCATGAGCCGGCGAACGCCGTCCGGGCCTCGACGCAGGCGGGATTCAGGGGATTTGGGCGACATCGCCAAGAGAGGGTGAGACATCAATGGCGCATTTGGACAAAGCCGGCCTCAAAGTAGACAAGCCATTGGTCGATTTCATCGAAAATGAAGCCCTGAGAGGGTCGGGCCTCTCGGCGAGCGCATTCTGGAGCGGGCTTTCCGCCATTTACGCGGATTTGACGCCGGTGAATTCCGCGCTGCTTTCAAAGCGCGATGATCTGCAATCGAAAATCGACGCATGGCACGACGCCCGAAAGGGGCAAACCTTCGATCAGGCTGAATATCTCGGGTTCCTCAGATCGATCGGATATCTTGTCGATGAGCCGGCGCCCTTCACAATCAGGACACGGAATGTCGATCCCGAAATTGCGACGATGGCGGGGCCGCAGCTCGTCGTGCCGTCGCGCAATGCGCGCTTTGCGCTTAACGCCGCCAATGCGCGCTGGGGCAGTCTTTATGATGCGCTCTACGGGACGGATGCGATTCCTGGCGCCGCCGCGTCCCGCGGCTATGACAAGACCCGTGGTTCGAAGGTCATCAGATGGACGCAGGATTTCCTTGGTGAAATCGCGCCACTCGCGGCGGGAAGCCATGCGGAAGTTGAGGCTTATGCGGTCGAAGGCGGGGCGTTGAAACCGGCGCTCAAAGATCCATCGCAATTCGCCGGATATCGCGGCGCGTCATCGTCGCCGTCGGCGATATTGCTCGTGAATAATGGCCTCCACATCGAGCTCGTTATTGACCGAGAGCATCCGATCGGCCGCGACAGCCGCGCCGGCCTCGCCGATGTCATTCTGGAAGCGGCGCTGACGACGATCATCGATCTTGAGGATTCAATCGCCGCCATCGACGCCTTCGACAAGGTCGAAGCCTATTCCAACTGGCTCGGCCTGATGAGGGGCACGCTCGAAGCGAGCTTTCCAAAGGGCGGCGGCCTCATCCGGCGCACGCTCGATAAAGACCGCGAATACCTTGCGCCTGACGGATCGGCGCGGCGGCTGATGGGCCGCAGCGTCCTTCTTGTCCGCAATGTCGGCCATCTCATGACAACGCCTGCGGTGAAGCTTGGCGACGGGTCGGACGCCTTTGAAGGCATTCTCGATTGCGTCGTTACGAGCCTCATCGGCGGCGTCGATCTTCGCCGCGAAGGGCGCTTCGTGAACAGCCGCGCGGGTTCGATCTACATCGTCAAGCCGAAAATGCACGGGCCGGAGGAAGCAGCGTTCACGGACAGATTATTTTTGGCGACAGAAAGGATGCTAGGTTACGCCCCGCACACGTTGAAGGTCGGCGTCATGGACGAGGAGCGCCGAACGTCCGCCAATCTCGCGGCCTCGATCAAGGCGGTCGCCGATCGCATCGTTTTCATCAACACCGGCTTTCTCGATCGCACGGGAGACGAAATCCACACGTCGATGCGCGCCGGCGCCATGGTCAGGAAGGGCGAGATGAAAAGCGCCCAATGGATCAACGCCTATGAAGCGCGCAATGTGCAGATCGGCCTTGCTTGCGGACTTTCAGGGCGCGCGCAGATCGGCAAGGGCATGTGGGCGGCGCCCGACCGCATGGCGGACATGCTCGCGCAAAAAATCGGCCATCCGATGAGCGGCGCCAATACGGCGTGGGTTCCGAGCCCGACGGCGGCGACGCTTCATGCGACCCACTATCACCGCGTCGATGTTTTCGAGCGCCAGCAGGCCCTGATATCTGCGCCGACGCCGGGGACAGAAAAGCTGCTGACAATTCCGATCGCCGGCGGCAGGAATTTCAGCGCGGAGGAAGTCGAGCAGGAACTCGAAAACAATATCCAGGGCATCCTCGGCTATGTCGTGCGCTGGATCGATCAGGGCGTCGGCTGTTCAAAGGTGCCCGATATTCACGATATCGCCCTGATGGAAGATCGCGCCACCTTGCGCATTTCATCGCAGCATGTCGCGAACTGGCTGCGTCATGGCGTCTGCACGCGCGAGCAGGTCGACCGTGTCTTCCTCAAAATGGCCGTCAAAGTCGACAGTCAGAACGCGGAGGATCCCGCGTATCAGCCGATGGCGGCCGATCCGGATAATTGCATCGCATTTCACGCCGCCAAAGCCCTCGTCTATGAGGGCGAGCGCTCCCCGAACGGCTATACGGAGCCGCTCTTGCATGCCTACCGATTGAAAAAGAAGAGCGTGAAGCGGTAACGCCAGACATCGCAGTTCAAAAAAGGCCGCAATCCATGATCTGGCTGGCGATCGTGTTTTTCCTGACTGCGCTTCTCTATTCGATGGCGGGATTTGGCGGCGGATCGACATACAACGCGCTGCTCGTTCTCAACGGAACAGATTACGCGATCCTTCCCGCAATTGCGCTCACCTGCAATATCATCGTCGTCGCCGCGGGCGTTGTCCAATTTCTGCGTGCGCGCCGGATGCGGATCGTTGATGTCGCGCCGCTTTGCATTCTATCGGCGCCTGCAGCCTGGCTCGGCGGCCGCATCGAGGTCCCTGAAACGCTGTTTGTCGCGCTCCTCGGCGTTTCATTGCTGGCGGCCGCAATCTTCATGTTTGTCGACGCGCCGGAGCCGAAGGCGCCGGTGGCGATAAACCGCCGTCTCGCGTTTCCGATCGCCGTCGGCGGCGGCATCGGTTTTCTTTCCGGCCTCGTCGGCATTGGCGGTGGAATTTTCCTGGCGCCGTTTCTTCATCTTTCGCGTTGGGGAAAAGCGCACGAAATCGCGGGCGCGGCGAGCTTTTTCATCCTTGTGAACTCCATAACAGGATTATGGGGTCAGCTTGTGAAGCTTGGCGAACTCGACAGGCTTGGCGCGCTCGCCGATTTCTGGCCGCTTCCGCTCTCGGTCTTTGCAGGCGGCGTCATCGGCGGCTTTCTCGGCGCAAGAAAACTGCCGAGCGGCGCCATAAAAAAAGTCACAGGCGCGCTCATTCTCATTGTAGCGGCGCGGCTTCTCTGGAGACTATGGCGGGGCTGAGAGGCGGACTCGCCGTTTTAATTCGCGAACCCCCATGTTAATGTCGCGCGCCATTCCAAGGGGAGACCAGCATGGCGTTGATTACACACGGGCCGGCGTCGATGGGCGCCGACATGAACCCGGCTACGATCGATTTCGGCTCGCTGTTCACCGATCCGATCTTGACCTCATCGTCGACGTCGATCGTTATCGGCGTTGACCCCATTGCGTCAAATTACGTCTTCTATTTCACCGGCGTCGGCTTCACCTTCGATGGCGGCGGAAACGTCACGGGCGGCGTGATCACGGAATTCCGCGGCGAAGACAGCGCCGTCATTGAATTCGAAGTCACCGGCCTTGATATTTCCGCCGTCGAATTTGCAGCGCTCGTCGCGGCGTCGGACAATGTCGGCATTCTCAATCTCCTGACAGCAGGCGATGACACGATCATCGGCTCCAGCTTCGATGATTATCTCACCGGCGGGATCGGCTTCGATCAGTTGTTCGGAGGCGATGGCTCGGACACGCTCATCGGCGGGACGGAATTTGATTATTTTCGCGGCGGGGCGGGTGCTGACCTCATCGACGGCGGCGCCGATAGCGATGATCTCGCCGAGTATGATTTCAGCTCCGTCGGCGTCAACGTCAATCTTGCGACGGGAATAAACACAGGCGGCGATGCTGCGGGCGATACGCTGACCAGCATTGAATGGGTGATCGGGTCCGATTTCAACGACACGCTGACTGGAAGCGCCGCAAACGAATATTTCGGCGGGGTTGCCGGCGATGATCTGATCAGCGCCGGCGACGGAGCGGACAGCGTTGAAGGCCGTGATGGAAACGACACGGTCAACGGTGGAGGCGGCGGCGACCGGCTTGAAGGCGAAGACGGCGACGATGTCCTCAATGGCGACGACGGCAGCGATCGCCTTTTCGGTTTCGGCGGCTCCGATGTGATTAATGGCGGGATCGGCAATGATACGATCGAGGGAGGAACCGAAGCGGATCTAATCCTTGGCGGGGCCGGGCGTGATTCAATCCTCGGCGACGCCGGCAATGATTCAGTCGACGCAGGTTCCGGCGACGATACGGTCGATGCGGGCGCCGACGCCGACAGCCTGTTCGGTGGGTCGGGTCTTGATTCTTTGATCGGCAATAACGGCAATGACACGCTGTCGGGCGGCACGGAGCAGGACACGCTGATTGGCGGGAAGGGGTATGATTATCTCTTAGGCGGCGACAGTGGCGATTCTCTCGATGGAGGCGCGCTTGACGACACGCTGTTAGGCGGCGCCGGCAACGACTGGATGAACGGCGGGACCGAGAATGATCGAGTGCTTGGCGAATCGGGCGCCGACGCGATCCTCGGCGGCGACGGCGATGATGTGGTCGACGCCGGGGCCGGCAATGACAATGTCGACGGCGGATTAGGACGAGACAGCGTCTTCGGCGGAACCGGCGCTGACTCAATCGCCGGCGGCGGCGGAAATGATACGCTGCAAGGCGGCGCAGAGAACGATGCGCTTCTCGGCGGAAACGGATATGATGCGATTCTCGGCGGGGATGGCGATGACTCAATCGACGGCGGCGCCTTGAACGACGTTATCTTCGGCAACGCCGGGAACGATACGATCACCTTCTCACTCGGCGGAGCGATCGATACGCTTCGGGATTTCACTGCGGGAGCAGGCGCCGGAGACGTCATCCGGCTTGTCGGGTTCGGCGCCGCATTCGACGCCTTTGCGGAAGTGATCGCCGCCGCAACCGACAATGGAACCGATACAACCATCACTTTCGGGGGCGGCGATGTAATCGTCATCCAGAATGTCATCGTCAGCCAGCTTGATGCAGACGATTTCGCTTTCGGTTGATCGCCGATTTGCCAGGATGCAGCGCCAATGCCGGCGCCGCAATACGTCCGGCCCCGCTTGCACGGGCTGACCGATCGCGTTGCCAAAATCGCTGCGGCGCCTATGGTCTGCCGGCACACAGTCGAAAGAGGCGAATGATGGCGGGCGCGCTTGAGGGAATCCGGATCATTGAGATTGCCGGCATCGGCCCGGGGCCGTTTTGCGGGATGATGCTCGCCGATCACGGCGCGCAGGTGATCCGGATCGATCGCATCGGCGGCGACGCCTTGAGTTTCAATCCGCTGTCGCGCTCGCGCAAGTCGATTGCAGTCGACATCCGGAAGCCGGCCGGCGTCGCGCTCGTGCGCGATTTTGCGAAGACCGCAGACGGACTGATTGAAGGAAACCGCCCCGGCGTCATGGAACGGCTTGGGTTGGGTCCCGATGTTCTGCTCAAAGACAATCCAAGGCTCGTCTACGGGCGGATGACCGGGTGGGGGCAGACGGGTCCGCTGGCGCAGGCCGCGGGCCACGACATCAACTACATCGCGCTTTCCGGCGCGCTCAGCGGGTGCGGCGTCAAGGGCGGCCCGCCGACGCCGCCGGTCAATTACCTCGGCGATTTCGGCGGCGGCGGCATGCTGCTGGCGTTCGGCATGGTGAGCGGCCTCCTCGCCGTGAAGAATGGCGCGCCGGGGCAAGTTATCGATTGCGCGATGACGGAGGGATCTGCGTTGCTGACAACGATGGTCTGGGGATTTCTCGCAAGCGGCGCGTGGCGCGACGAAAGGGGCGCCAATCTCCTCGATACTGGCGCGCATTTCTACAATGTCTACGAGACAAAGGATGGCGGCTGGATTTCAATCGGTTCGATCGAGCCGCAATTCTACGCTCTTTTGCGGGAAAAGCTCGGGCTTGGCGATGACCCAAGATTCAACGCACAGCTCGATCCCTCGCGTTGGGACGGCCTTAAGCTCGAACTTGCGAAAATCTTCAGGACGAAGACGCGTGAAGAATGGCGCCTCCTCATGGAGGGAACGGACGTCTGCTTTGCGCCCGTCCTTAATTTAGATGAGGCCAAGACGCATCCGCATAATCTTGCGCGGGGAACATTTGCCGCCCCCGCCGGCGTGACGCAGCCGGCGCCGGCGCCGCGCTTTTCGGTGAGCGGCGTTCGCAATCCTGCGCCGCCGCACAATCCGGGCGCAGACGCCGAAGACCTTCTTAAATCGATCGGGCGCGGTGACGAGGCGATTGCGCAATTGAAGGCTGACGGCATCGTCGCTTGACCGCCCCCGCCGCCGGTCGCGCCAAACCCCTTGTGAGTTTGACTGTTAAATCCTTATATGCGAATATAATGGAATGAAGGCAGCTCTCCGGAAAACGAAAGCGCAGGCGGCGTTTAGAAAGCAAGGACGAGGCGGGAAAGCCGCTGCGCCCATTGAAACGCTCGAGCCGCGCGCGCGCGACGCCGCCCATTTGTTGAAACTCCTGTCGAGCGAGCAGCGGCTGACGATCCTCTGCCGATTGAGCGGCGGCGAAATGTCGGTCGGCGAACTTGGGAAATATGTCGACTTGAGCCAGTCTGCGCTTTCGCAGCATCTCGGCAAATTGCGGGCCGAGAAAATTGTCGCGACCCGTCGCGATGCGCAGACGATTTATTATCGCCTCGCCGATCGAACGGCGGAAAAGCTCATCGGCTTCCTCTGCGATCTCTACGGCAATCATTGATAGGCTGTTGCGGCCTGTCGACAGCGGGCCAGCCTCATTTGAAGGCTGTTCCAGGTTTGACGCCGAGGCTTTTGAAAACCATGGCGGCCGGGCAAAAGCCGGTAATGCTCGCCTGCAGCATATTGGCGCCGGCAAAGACCGTGAGCCAGATCCAGGCTGGATGAACGAACGTTGCAAGCGCAACGCTTGCAAGAACGACAAATCCGGCGAAAGCGAGTACGGCCCGATCGAGCGTCATGAGGGTTCCTTTCACGATTTCACTATACTGACGCCGTCGGCAGGCGCCCGCGAGCCCAGGCGGCGACGCCTTCGCGTGACATGAGGCCGGCTTGCCGCGCAACTTCCCGCCCGTTGACGAACATGATGAGCGCCGGGATGCCGCGAACGCCGAGGCGCGAGGCCGCTTCGTTTTCGTCAGCGTTGAGCTTCAGGAGCCGCGCCTCACCCGCAAGATCGCCGGCCGCGGCGGCGTAATTCGGCGCCATCATCCGGCAGGGGCCGCACCAGGGCGCCCAGACATCGACAATCACGGGGCCCTTGGTCATCGTGAGGTGGCGCTCGAACGAGCGATCGTCGGCTTCGACGGGCGCATCAAGGCTCAGTGACGCGCCGCATGCGCCGCATTTTCCTTGCGAGAAATCCTTGCGGGAGGGGAGTCGGTTGCCGGCGCCGCATTGAGGGCAGGCGACTTGCGTCAGCACAGGGATTGCTCCTTTCATTCCACTCTGCTTTTCAGCTTCTCGATCCCGAGCGTGTTCATCACGAGCCGCTCATAGAAAGGCTCGCTCTTTCCCCGCCGGATCTTGCCGAGGAAGTATTTTTCGAACGCGACCTTTGCGAGATGGACCCATCCGCCGGACGCAGACCAGTTGACGTTCCGCGGCGGGATCTGCGGCTGCGCGACGAATGCGACGCCGCCGTCGCCGAAATCGGCAAGACAGACCGCATTCCAGCTCGCCTCCGCCGCAGGCGCCCCGCCATTGATGAGAGAGCGAATGTTCAGCGCGGTCGCTGTCACCATTGATTCAATCATGAACCCGGTCTTCGGCACGCCGACGGGAACAGGCGTCTTGCCAGTCGGCGCGATGGCGACGGCGACCCCGACCCCGAATATGTTGGGGAATTTCGGATTTCTCTGATGTTTGTCGATGACGACAAAGCCGCGCGGGTTGACGAGCCCTTCGATCCCATAGATCGCCGGAACGCCGCGAAACGCCGGCAGCATCATGGCGAACTTGAATGGAACGTCATGCGCCGCCTTGACGGCGCCGGCCTCCGTCAGTTCCTCGACATTTGCGACGCCGGCGCTCACCTTGAGGAGGCGCGCATTGGTGATCCATTTGATGTGCCGGTCGCGAAACTCACTCTCGAGAAGGCCCTTGGTGTCGCCGACGCCGTCGAGGCCGAGATGGCCGATATAGGGTTCCGACGTCACAAAAGTCATGGGCGCCTTGTCGCGGATCTTGCGTCGCTTCAGTTCGGTGTCGACCATCATTGCGAATTCATAGGCGGGGCCGAAACAGGACGCGCCTTGCACGGCGCCGATCATGATCGGTCCCGGCGCCTTGCAGAATTCCTCGAACGCCGCGTGAGCGCGTTCGGCGTGGTCGGCGGTGCAGACCGATTGCGTGTGTCCGCTCGGACCCAGGCCTTCGATCTCATCGAAGGCGAGATCAGGTCCCGTTGCGATCACGAGGTAATCGTAAGAGAGGGATTCTCCGCTTTCGAGTTCGATCCTGTTCTCGCCCGGAAAAACGCGTTTGGCGCCGGCCGGCGTGAATTCGATCCCGCGCCGGCTCATCACGCGCGGCAGATTGACTTCAATCGCCCTGCGTTTGCGCCAGCCGAGGGCGAGCCAGGGATTTGACGGCGTGAACTGGAAAGTGTCGCCCTTTGAGACGACTGTGACCGTCGCCGCCTTTTTCAGGACATTCCGGATTTCGAAAGCGGCGATAACGCCTCCAAGGCCGGCTCCAAGCACAGCAATTCTGGGCATTTTTCGGTTCCTCCCGCGGGCGGGAGCGTCAAGCGCGGCGCGCCCTTGTTGTTGACAATATATTCGCGGGTCCGTATATTAGCAAGGACAAAAATACAGCTTGAGCGCTTGCGGACCACGCCTCGCTTCGTTCAGCCGAAACGGCTCCTCGGGAGAACGCAGATGAAAGACGGAGATTGCTACCTCACTCTCAGCCCTGACGAGGCGCATGAGGCGCTCTCGGAAGGCGCGCTTGTGCTGGTCGACGTTCGCGAACCCGCCGAATTTGCTGCAGAACGCATTCATGGGGCGCTGCTTTTTCCCCTGTCGACATTCGACGCCAAGATGTTGCCGCAGGATGCTTTGCGGCCGATAGTGCTGCACTGCGGGTCAGGAAAGCGGTCCGCTGACGCCATGCGGCGTTGTGAGGCGGCGGATGTCGCGGTGCGCGGGCATGTCGGCGGCGGCATCGCCGCATGGAAGGCTGCAGGACTTCCGACCGTGTCGATTGATCCAGCGACGGGTCAGGTTCGCGATCGGAGGTGACAATGTCACGGGGGCGTCATTCGATCGGGCTTGGCCCGCGCATTCTTGGTCTTGCCGCGACTCTCACTTTGCTCGGCGGTTGCGGCGGACATTCGGAAAAGGCGCGAACGAAGGAGGAGGCCGCTCCTGTCGATCTCGCCGGGCGGCTCACTG
>JBMOOR010000167.1:0-13463 GCA_049324555.1 Pseudomonadota bacterium
CTGGAAGGAAAGAAGGAAATCGCCCGTGTCCGCGCCGGTTTCGGCGAGGAACTCGGAACGGCGCTTGCGGCCCGGCGGCGGTTTCTTCTTGCGAACGGGCTGGCGGCGGAAGCGGTCGGCATGCTGACCATCGACCGGAGTGGACTCGCCGCGCTTGAGCGCGAGGCCGTCAAGGAGACCGGTGCCGCCTTGGCGAAGGAGACGGGCAAGGCGTTCGCGCCGCCGGCCATGGGTGAGCGCGTCGAGGGTGTCTATCGTCGCCCCGTCGAGATCGTCGGACGGCGCTATGCGATGATCGAACGGGCCAAGGATTTCGCGCTCGTTCCCTGGCGCGAGGCGCTGGAGAAACGGCGGGGGATGGAAATATCCGGCATGATGCGTCGCGCCGGGATCACATGGAATTTCGAGGGCCGCAATTGGAGCATTAGCCGTTGATGTCATTGCTCCTGTGGAAAAGTCGCCGGTCAAGACCGGACAAACAGCTTTTATATGGCCGGAAGCTTTAGTTGGCGTCCGAAAGATCGACAATTATAAGTTGAAGTCGACATGAACAACGCTTCGGAATTCACGGATGGTGCCGCATCGGCGCCGGAATTGGACTTGCCAGCCTTTCTTCGACTTTTCGAGCGAAGGGGACCACAAATAATGTGGTTCCTCGGGGCGGGTGCCTCGCGGTCGGCCGGCGTTAAGACCGCTTGGGACATGATATGTGACTTCAAGGCCCGGCTTTATCGCTCCCACAAGAAATCCCCGCCCGCAGCGACAGCTGATTTGAGCGATCCTAGAACGCTGGCTGCTCTACAACGGTTCTTCGACGATTTGGGCGGCTATCCTCCGGAAAATTCAGAAGAGGAATACGCGGCATATTTTGAGGCGACATATCCTTCGCCGCGCGACCGAAGAACTTATATTCAGGAAATGACGGAGAAAGCGAAGCCGTCATTTGGTCATGTCGCGCTCGCGACCCTCTTCGAAATCAAACTGACAGAAATTGTCTGGACGACGAACTTTGATCGCCTCGTTGAAGACGCAGCGGCGAAAGTCTTCGACACGACATCGAAGCTGGCGACGGCGGACATCACTGACCCTGAAAGGCTAAGGCAAGCGTTTTCCGAGTCGCGTTGGCCGGCATATGGCAAACTGCATGGGGATTTTCAATCGGAGGCGCTGAAGAATACCGCACAGGAATTACAGAGCCAGGACGCGTCAATGCGGCGATTGCTCGTCAATGCCTGCAAGGCACGCGGTCTTGCCGTTGTCGGATACAGCGGAAGAGATGCTTCTGTCATGGACGCTCTATTGGATGCGATTGACGGCGGACTAGGCTTTCCCGGGGGGCTTTATTGGTTCGTCAGAAGCCGAGAGGCGCCGTATCCGGCGGCTCGGCGGTTTGTCATGGCGGCGCGCGAGGCCGGCGTTGAAGCGGCATTCGTTCATGTCGAGAGCTTCGACGAGCTATTTTCTGATTTGCTTCATTACCTCCCACAAACGGCGTCGCGCGCGATCGCATTGCGCGAGGAGACGATGCCGCGTCGTGCGAAAATGACTTTGCCGGACCGCGCCGCCCGGAAACCCTTCATCAGGACAAACGCGATTCCGGTTACGTCCTATCCAAAGGTGTGCTGGTTGATCGACTGTGGAATCGGCGGTTGGGAGGAAATTCAGGAGACTGTCGCACAAGCCGGCTCCAATGTTCTCGCCGCTCGGATTCGCGCGGGCGTCATCGCGTTCGGCGACAATGCGGAACTCAAGCGTCTTTTTGGAAAGTTCAAGATCAAGAACATATCGACCCATGGGATAGTGCCCGAGCGCCTTGATCATGAGACTGGAGAGCGGACCTTGCTCAGAATGGCGCTGCTTCGCGGAATCGAGCGATTTGCGAATATCTCTATCGAACGTCGCGGGCCGCGAGCATCGATTATCGCGCCGGCGAATCCGCCCAAAGCGTTCGGCTCATTGAAGCAGGCCGCCGGCCAGCTTACAGGCGTTGTCGCCAATACCTCCTACAAGTGGAGCGAAGCGTGCGACCTCCGACTCGAATACAAGCTCGACGGACTGTGGTTGATGCTTGATCCGACGATACGCGTCGAGACTGAAAACGACATCTCGGAAGATGATCGCAACGCCATTAAGGAATTTGTACGGGAAAGGCGCGCGAGACGGTTTAACAAACAAGCCAATGCGATTCTGGAAGGCTGGACGAGTGTAATATTTCCGAACAAGGCTGGCACCGTCTTGATTGCGTCGGTTGACGGCAAAGGTGGCATCGGCGCGTCCTTCGAGATCGCTCCAATTACGGCTTATAGCGGATTGCAGCCATGAGCATTCAAGAAAAGCCCTACATACTGCCCGTCCATCGCCGGTTGAAAGAGCCCCGGCTGAATTTTGATCCGCAGCGAGAAGGTGCGACGGATGCTCATCCGCTAAGAGGCCTCCAAGAATTCGGGCCTTATGGCAAACACAAGCTTGCCGGCGTGATCGATCCAGTTCGCATCGCGTTCGTCGGCGAGGCGAACATGATCGGTCGGTTGAGAGATCTTCTCAACGAACTCCATCGCCGGCTTACGCCGAGAGAGCGCCCGGCTTATTTGCGGAACTATCCGGGATTCCGCGAATTGTTCGGCATTCAACTCATCGAAGCCCCCGAGCAAACGCATATCGTTTTGCCCGACCCCTTGAATCAACGAATCAGCGACGCTGAGCGCCCTCACCAGGTGCTTGCAGAGGCTTTGACCGGCGCCATTTCAAGCCTTTCAGCGCAACGGCATGCTTTCGACGTGGTGATGATCGGCCTCGATGCGAAATGGTCGGCTGCTTTCGAAGAGCGCCAGGATGAAGATTTCGATCTTCATGACTATGTCAAAGCGATTGCGGCGTCATCTGGGATCAGCGTTCAATTTGTCAGGAGCGACAAGGCGCTAAGCTACTATTGCAGGTGCAGCGTTATGTGGCGCATGGCGATCGCACTCTATACGAAAGCCGGCGGCGAGCCATGGGGGTTGGAAGGGCTTCAACCCGACAGCGCCTATATTGGAGTTGATTACGCTCTGCGGCCGAGGGCAGATAAGGAATCGCGCTTTGCGGTATGCTGCGCGCAGGTGTTCGACGCGGACGGCGTTGGACTTGATTTTGTCGCTTACGAGGCGAATGACGTCAAAGTCTTCCACAAAAATCCTTATCTCCGCCGAGATCAGATGTTGAAGGTGATGGCGCGCAGCCTTGCCGTCTATCAGCGAAAGCATGGAGGGCGTCCGCCAAAACGCGTTGTCGTGCACAAGAACACGCGGTTTCTCGACGACGAAGTCGAAGGCTGCTTCGACGCTCTTAATATCGTCGACAATGTCGAACTGATTCACATACAGGATGAGACATCGTGGCGCGGCTTTGCTTTTTCACAGGCCAATCAGCCCGATAACTATCCGATTCTCCGTGGCACCATGCTGCCGGTCGGCCCATATGAAGCGTTGCTTTGGACGCAGGGCGATTTGCCAGAAGTCGCCGACGGCGCGCACTATTACAAGGAAGGCAAAGGCACGCCGTCGCCTTTGCTAATCACAAGACATGCGGGCTACGGAGATTTTGAGGATATTTGTCGCGAAATTCTCGCGTTGACGAAGATCGACTGGAACAATGACGGGCCCTATACGAGGATGCCGGTCACGCTGAGTTACGCGGGAATGCTTGCTCAGATCGTCAAGAGAATGCCCAAGCTTGAACCGCATCCCTATCCGGTGCGGCTGTTTATGTAGGCAGGTCACGATGACAACTGCCGCCTGCGCTTGAGGCGGAAAACCCGCTTCGGTTGCCCTCTCAGCGGTTAGCTGGTGCATTTAAAGTTGAATTATATCAAATAGTTACTTATTTTCCCTTGACTATTCCGGCCATTGGCCGTACATGCTGAGCGAAGAATTGGAGACCGAAATGTCCGAGGCAATCCTGAAATCATCGTCCCGCCGGTCGCGCGCAGAGCGGCTTGAAGCGCGCGTCAGTGCAGACCAGAAGGCGCTGTTTCAGCGCGCCGCCGATTTGAGCGGCCGGAATCTGACGGATTTTATCGTCACAGCGTTGCAATCGGCGGCGGCCGAAGAAATCGAACGTCACGCCATACTGAAACTGGCCGCCGACGACAGCGCCGCCTTTGTCGACGCCGTTTTGAACCCGCCGGTGCCGAACGCGGCGCTTCGCAAAGCTGCAAAGCGCTATAAAAAAGCAGCCGCATAAGAAAACAGGCGCTCAGCGGGATGACATTTACCACCGAGCCGCTCGGCAAGAAACATGACCGGGCGGCATTTTCATGCGGCGTCGCTGAACTCGACCAATATTTGAAAGAACGTGCGAGCCAGGACGCAAAGAAGCGCGTGGCGGCGCCGTTTGTCCACATCGACCCGGGAACCGCTTGCATTGCCGGATATTATACGTTGTCGTCGTTTAGCGCCGAGCTGGCGGCGCTGCCGGACGAAACAGCAAAGAAGCTTCCGCGCTATCCGCTTATTCCGGCGACACTGATCGGGCGACTAGCGATCGATGAGAAATTTCGAGGCAAAGGGTTCGGCGAACTGCTCCTCGTCGATGCCTTGCGGCGCAGCCTTGACGGATCGCGCAATATCGCCTCCTTCGCCGTCGTCGTCGATGCAAAAGATGAAAACGCGGAATCCTTCTACGAACATTTCGGCTTTTTGAGATTTAAATCCGCTTCCGATCGATTGTTCCTGCCCATGGGCACGGTCGAGCGACTTTTTACGGACGATCCGCAATAGCGAGCCCTGCGGTCTGAGCTGCAGGTCCGCACATCGCCCGCCGCAATCCGCCTCACAAGACCACACGCACCAACATAAAGCGCGCATTATTCCATGCCCGTCCGCATCGGGCGCCATGGCGCCGCATCCGGCGCCGCTCCGCCGCCGGACACCCCCGATGGACGCAAATTTCCACACATAACCAGCGATGACATTTCGGCATCTTCGCGCCGATGATGATTCGCGAAGCGCGCCCTAAGGGCGCCAGGGGAATTCATCGTCGTGACGCCAACCAAAATCCTCATCGGCCAGGCGATCGTCATCATGATGATGATCGCCGGCGCCGTCTGGCTCGCGACCGACTATATCGCCGCCGCCTTTGACTACGACCCGGCGCTGGGCGCGCCATGGTTTTCGGCGTTCGGCAGACCGATTTACTATCCCTGGCGTATCTTTGAATGGTGGTACGCCTTTGAGGCGTATGCGCCGGACGTTTTCTTTCGCGGCGGCTCGATTGCGGCCTCCGGCGGTCTCGTCGCCATCGTCGCCGCCGTCGCCGGGTCTCTCTGGCGCGCGCGCCAGGCGAAGAACGTCACGACCTACGGCTCGGCGCGCTGGGCGACAGCGCGCGACGTTAAGGCCGCGAGGCTTCTTGAGCCCGCCGGCGTTTTCCTTGGCCGCTGGAGGAACGCCTATCTCCGTCATGACGGTCCCGAGCATGTGATGGCGTTCGCCCCGACCCGATCTGGAAAGGGCGTCGGTCTCGTCGTGCCGACGCTGCTTTCCTGGACCGGAAGCGCGGTCATTCACGATATCAAGGGCGAGAACTGGACGCTGACGTCGGGTTGGCGGTCGACGTTCTCCCACTGCCTTCTCTTCGATCCGACCAATCCGGCGTCGGCGCGCTACAACCCACTGCTTGAAGTGCGCAAAGGGCAGGGCGAGGTCCGCGACGTTCAGAACATCGCCGATATTCTCGTCGACCCCGAAGGCTCGCTCGAACGACGCAATCATTGGGAAAAGACCGGCCACGCGCTGCTCGTCGGCGTCATCCTGCATGTTCTCTATGCGGAGAAAGAGAAAACGCTCGCCCGCGTCGCGGCGTTTCTCTCCGATCCCGCTCGGTCCTTCGAGCGCACACTCAAGGTTATGATGACGACCAATCATCTCGGATCGAAAGACGCGCCAAAAGTCCATCCTGTCGTCGCGCAGGCGGCGCGCGAACTCCTCAACAAGTCCGAGAACGAGCGCTCGGGCGTGCTTTCGACCGCCATGAGTTTTCTCGGGCTCTATCGCGATCCGACCATCGCGCGGGTCACCGAGACTTGCGACTGGCGCATTGCAGATCTCATGAGCGCGGACAAGCCGGTGTCACTGTATTTGGTCGTGCCGCCTTCGGATATTTCGCGGACGAAACCGCTGGTCCGGTTGATCCTCAATCAGATCGGCCGCCGCCTGACGGAGACGCTCGACGCCGGTCGGCAAAGCGGAAAACGCAAGCTTTTGATGATGCTCGACGAGTTCCCGGCGCTCGGGCGGCTCGACTTCTTCGAATCGGCGCTCGCCTTCATGGCCGGTTACGGCGTCAGGGCCTATCTCATCGCGCAATCCCTCAATCAGATCGAAAAAGCCTATGGGCCGAACAATTCGATCCTCGACAATTGCCATGTGCGCGTCGCCTTCGCGGCGAATGACGAGAGGACGGCGAAACGCATCTCCGATGCGCTCGGCACGGCGACGGAACTCAGGGTCCAGAAGAACTACGCCGGTCATCGCCTTGCTCCCTGGCTCGCCCATGTGATGGTCTCCCGGCAGGAGACCGCGCGCCCCTTGTTGACGCCCGGCGAAGTCATGCAGTTGCCGGCGGACCAAGCGATCGCGCTTGTCGCCGGCGCGCCGCCGATCCGCGCGAAGAAGCTGCGCTATTTCGAGGATGCGAATTTCACGGCCCGCGTCCTGCCAGCGCCGGCACTCGGCGACATCGGGACGCCGCCGGCGCGGAGTGACGACTGGAGCGGCCGGGAAGCCGCGGCGGACGCAAGGCTTGATCAACCCTGGTTCGACCTTGTTCGTGACTGCGACGACGAAGGCGGCCGCGAGTTGAAGCCCGAACTGACGGCACCGTCGAAGCCGCCGTCGCGCGATCTCGAAGTCGATGAAACAGATCGCGATGAAGGCGAGGACGCAGCCGCCGCGCGCCGGCTGAAAACGCTCGGCGACGAAACGACCCGTAGAGCCGCCGTCCTCGACAAGCATCCCCAAAGCATTCTGCCGGGCATCTGACATGGCGAAACCGCGCATCAATATTCACATCAGCCGCGACGCCGAACGCCTCCTTGAGCGGGCCGCGGGTCCCGGCGTCACCAAGACGTCGCTGGTCGACGCGGCGATCAAGAATCTGCTGGCGCCGAAAGACGAGCGCGGCCAGGTCGCGGCGATCGTCAGCCGGCTTGATCGCATGACACGTCAGATGGAGCGCCTCGCCGACGACGCTGCAGCGCAGACCGAAACGCTGGCGCTTTACGTTCTTTATTATCTTTGCATCACGCCGCCGCTGCCGGAGGAGGTCCGCGCAGGCGCGGAGGCGCTCGGCCGCCAGCGCTTCGAGCATTTCATCTCCCAGGTCGGCGACCGGCTCATGGGGAAAGAGCGGTACACCGACGCGCTTTTGTCAGCGATGGGCCTTGAACATGCCGGCGAAAACGCAGCGGCGGCCAAAGAGACCGTGAACGGTCACCTGCAGGAGGCGGTGCAATGACGACCGCGTCCGGCGTTCACAATGGCGCAACATCGGCCCGCCGCGCCGCGATGCTGAAATCCGCCTTCGGCCCTGTGATCGGCGCGGCGCTCGCCGACCCCGATGTCCTCGAAATTCTCGCCAATCCTGACGGCTCCCTCTGGATCGAACGCGCCGGCGAAGGCCGCAAGCGCGAAGCGCAACCGATCCGACCCGCCGACGCCGAACGCATTATCAGGCTCGTCGCGTCGGGCGCCGGCTTCGACTGCGACGCCGCCCGTCCGATCGTGTCGGCGGAACTCCCCGAAACCGGAGAACGGTTCGAAGGCGTGCTTCACCCGGTCTCAACGGCGCCTGCTTTCGCCATCCGAAAGCCCGCGGTGCGCGTCCTGTCGCTCGACGAGTATGTGGAGAGCGGCGTCATGACCGCCACGCAGGCCTTCATTCTGCGGGCCGCCATCGCCGCGAAAAATAACATTCTCATCGCCGGCGGCGCGTCTTCTGGAAAAACAACGCTCGTCAATGCCTTGCTCGCGGAGATCGCGCAGCTGTGCGAACGCATCGTCATTCTCGAAGACACCCGCGAACTCCAATGCGCTGCCGACGACAGGATCGCGCTGCGCACATCGGAAAGCGCGGACCTTCAGTCCCTTGTGCGCGCGACCATGCGCTTGCGGCCAGACCGGATCATTGTCGGCGAGGTGCGCGGGGGCGAGGCGCTCGATCTCCTGAAAGTCTGGAACACCGGCCACCCGGGCGGCGTCGCCACCATTCATGCGAACTCGGCGGCTGCGGCGCTTTCGCGGCTCGAACAATTGATCGGCGAACGGACGGCAAATGTTCCCCGTCAATTGATCGCCGACGCCGTCGATGTCGTCGTGTTCATCGCGAAAACGCCGAACGGACGCGCTGTTCGCGAAATCATCCGCATCTCGGGCCTTAATCCCGATCAATCCTACAGGATCGCGTCCGCTCAGGGGCCTGAACTTTCGCTTGTCATTCAAGGAGACCTTTCATGATCGCCTATCACATGACGCGCAGCGCGCTGTTGACGACAATCCTCATCGCCGGCGCTTTTCTATTCCTCGCAGCGCCGGCGCATGCGGCGGGGTCCGGCATGCCCTGGGAGGCGCCGCTCACCCAGATCCTGAATTCGATCGAGGGGCCGGTCGCGCGCATCGTCGCCGTCATCGTCATTATCATCACCGGCCTGTCGCTCGCCTTCGGCGACACGTCGGGCGGCTTTCGCCGGCTCATCCAGATCGTCTTCGGTCTTTCGATCGCCTTCGCCGCGACGAGCTTCTTCCTCGCCTTCTTCTCCTTCGGCGGCGGCGCGTTGATCTGAGGAAATCGCAGTCATGACCCAGGGATATTCCGTGCCGGTTCATCGCAGCCTTACCGAGCCCATGATGATGGCCGGCGCGCCAAGAGGCGTCGCCATCATCAACGGCACGCTCGCCGCCGCCGTGGGCCTGGGCCTCCAGATGTGGGTCGCCGGGATCGTCCTCTGGATCGTCGGTCACGGCGCGGCCGTCTATGCGGCGAAGCGCGATCCGAAATTCCTCGAAGCGGGTCTTCGCGCCCTCAAACACCGGGCGCATTTGTCATGCTGAATTTGCGCGAATATCAAAGCCGGCCGCAGCGCCTTGCGGACTTTCTTCCGTGGGCGGCGCTTGTCGCGCCCGGCGTCATCCTCAACAAGGACGGCAGTTTCCAGCGCACCATCCGTTATCGCGGGCCGGACCTTGAAAGCGCCGAGCCGGGCGAACTCGTCAGCTTCAGCGCGCGGGTCAACAATATCCTGAAACGCTTCGGGAGCGGATGGGCGCTGTTCTTCGAAGCCGACCGGGTTCCCGCGGGCGCCTATCCCGAAAGCCGGTGGCGCGACGCGGCCGCCTGGCTCATCGAGGAAGAGCGCCGGGCGCGCTTTGAGGAAGGCGCGCATTTCGAGAGTGTCTTTTATCTGACTTTCGCTTGGCTGCCGCCGAGCGACCGGGCGAGCAAGACGGAGGGCCTGTTCTTCGAGCGGTCCGGCGGCGAAGAAAGTCCCGCCTGTCGCGACCGGCTTGAAGCGTTCCTGACCGAAACGGACCGCGCCATCGATCTGCTGGCGGGACTGACGCCGGAATGCGACGTTCTGGATGATGACGAGACGCTGTCATTTCTGCACGCCTCTATTTCGGACAAGCGTCATCAGGTGACGGCGCCCGCGACGCCGATGTTTCTCGACGGCATTCTCGCGGACGCGCCGCTCGCGGGCGGCTTTGAGCCGATGCTCGGCGACCATCATCTGCGCGTCATCGGCGTTCTCGACTTTCCGCCGGCGAGCGAGCCCGGCTTTCTCGACGGATTGAACGCGCTCGGCTTTCCCTATCGCTGGACGACGCGCTTCATCGCCCTTGACAAGGACCGCGCGGAAAAGGAGCTCGCCAAATACCGCCGTCAATGGTTCGCCAAGCGCAAGTCGATCGCCGCGATCCTGAAAGAGACGCTCTTCAATGAGCAAAGCGCGCTCGTCGATTCCGACGCCGACAACAAGGCGGCGGACGCCGACGCCGCCCTTCAGGAGCTTGGCGCCGATGACGTCGCCTTCGGCTATCTGACCACGAGCATCGTCGTCGCCAGTGAAGACCGGCGTATTGTCGAAGCCCAGGTCCGGGAGATCGAGCGCGTCCTCAATGGCCGCGGCTTCGTGACGATCCGCGAAAACCTCAACGCCGTCGACGCCTGGCTTGGCAGCCTGCCGGGGCATTTATACGCGAATATCCGCCAGCCGCTGGTCCACACGCTGAACCTCGCGCATGTCGCGCCGCTGTCGGCGATCTGGGCGGGCCAGGCGGCGAACGTCCATCTCGGCGGTCCGCCCTTGCTGATGGCGACCGCTCATGAAACGACGCCGTTCCGGCTTTCGAGCCATATCGGCGATGTCGGCCACACGCTGATTGTAGGGCCGACCGGCGCCGGCAAATCGGTGCTGCTCGCGTTGATGGCGTTGCAGTTCCGCCGTTACGAAGGCGCGCAAATCTTCGCCTTCGACAAGGGCCGGTCCATGCGCGCCGCGATCCTCGCCCTTGGCGGCGCCTTTCACGATATCGGCACAGAAGAAAGGCTGAGCTTTCAGCCCTTGCGCGCGATCGACAGCGACGAGGGACGCGCTCGGGCGCATCACTGGCTTCTCGGCGTCCTGGCGCAGGAAGGCGCGGCGCTCGATCCGTCCGCCAGGGAGGCCGTCTGGTCGGCGCTCGGAAACCTCATTGAGGCGCCGCCCGCCGAGCGTACGCTCACCGGATTCTCGCTCCTCTTGCAGCGCGCCGATCTTCGCGCGGTCCTGAAACCTTTCACCATCGACGGCGCTCATGGCGGGCTGTTCGATGCGGAGAAGGATACGCTCGATCTTATCGACGTTGTCGCCTTTGAGATGGAAAGCCTGATGCGGCGCAAGGCGGCGGTCGCGCCGGCGCTTTCCTATCTCTTCGACCGCCTCGACGATCGCTTTGACGGCCGCCCGACTTTCCTGCTGCTCGACGAGGCCTGGCTCTTTCTCGATCACCCGCTCTTCGCCGAGCGAGTGCGCGACTGGTTGAAGACCCTCCGAAAGAAAAACGTTTCGGTCATTTTCGCGACGCAAAGCTTGAGCGACATCCAGACCTCGACCATCGCGCCGGCGATTATCGAAAGCTGTCCGTCCCGCATTTTTCTCGCCAATCCGCGCGCGCGGGAAGCTGGCGTCAGGAAAGCTTACGAAGCGTTCGGCCTTAACGACCGGCAGATCGACATTCTCGCGACGGCGACGCCGAAGCGCGACTATTACTATCAGTCCGCCATCGGCAACCGGCTCTTCGATCTCGGCCTCGGGCCCGTGGCGCTCGCCTTTTGCGGCGCCTCGTCGCCGGAAGCCCATGCCATGATCGACCGCGTCCTGAAAGAGGCCGGGCCGCAAGATTTCGCGTCGGCGTTCCTACGCGCCCAAGGACTTTCCTGGGCGGCCGACCTCATCACCGAAAATTCGAGCCTTTCATCAGCACAGGGAGCTCAATTATGCGCTGCAGAATGAAACGCTGTCTTTTGAGTTGCGGGGCCGCGCTCGGTCTGGCGCTTGCGCCCGTCACATCCGCCGACGCCTTCATCCTCGGCGGCATCGTCTACGATCCGACCAACTACGCACAGAATCTTCTGACCGCGGCGCGCACGCTTCAAATAATCAACAATCAGATCAAGCAGCTCGCCAACGAAGCGCAGATGATCGCCAATCAGGCGAAGCATCTCGTGAACCTTCCGTACTCAGCGAAGGCGGCGATAGCCTCCCGCCTTTCGGAGATCGACAACCTCATCAAGACCGCAAACGGCATCGCCTATGACGTGGCGACCGTCGATGCGGCGTTCAAAGCCTATTTTCCAGAGGATTACGCAGCGTTCTCGAACGCCGCCATGGGCGTGGCGGCGCGCCAGCACTGGAAAGAATCGTCCCGCGCCTTCCACGACGCGATGCTGATGCAAGCCGAAATCGCCGGGACCGTCGCCGCGGATGCGGGGACGCTCGACGAGCTCGTGACGCAGAGCCAGGCGGCGATCGGCGACCTGCAGGCCGCGCAGGCCGGCAACCAGCTTATCGCCCTGCAGACCAAGCAGTCGATGCAGACCGCGCAGCTTCTCGCCGTCCAGTACCGCGCCGAGGCGCTCGAACGGGCGCGCCAGCTTCAGAGCGAGGAGCGAGCCCGGGTTCACCGGCAGCGCTTCCTTGGCGACGGCGCCGCCTACACGCCTTCATAGACGGATAAGCTCCGATGGACGACATCAACGTCATCGACGACTTCACGGCGACCTTTATCGCTTATATCGACGGCGGTTTCGGCTTGCTCGCGGGCGATGTGGGATTCCTGACGGCGATCCTCATCGGCATCGATGTCGTCCTCGCGGGGCTTTTCTGGGCGATGGCCGGCGAGCAGAACGTCATCGGCCAGTTCGTCAAGAAGGTGCTTTATGTCGGCGCCTTCGCCTTTATCATCAACAATTTCGCACTGCTGGCGAACATCGTGTTCGCAAGCTTCGCCGGGCTCGGCCTTGTCGCGTCCGGCGCGTCGATGACCGCGGCCGATCTTCTAAAGCCAGGCTTCGTCGCCGCCACCGGCTTCGACGCAGCCTATCCCTTGCTCGAAGAGGCGGGCGATCTCGGCGGCTTTCCCGGCTTCTTCAACAATTTCGTGACCATCGCCATCATCATGCTCGCTTGGGCGATCGTGCTCTTTGCTTTCTTCATTCTGGCGATCCAGCTTTTCGTGACCATCATCGAGTTCAAGCTGACGACGCTCGCCGGCTTCGTGCTTGTGCCCTTCGCGCTGTGGAACAAGACGTCGTTTCTGGCCGAACGGGTTCTCGGCAATGTCGTGGCCTCAGGCATTAAATTGATGGTGCTGGCCATCATCGTCGGGATCGGCTCGACCGTCTTCGGCGCGGTCACCGCCGCGTTCACGCCGGGCGCCGTGACGCTGGAGCAGGCGGCGTCAACCATTCTCGGCTCTTTGTCTCTTTTGGCGCTCGGCATCTTCGGGCCGGGCATCGCCGCAGGGCTTGTCTCCGGCGCGCCGCAGCTCGGTGCGGGCGCGGCGGTCGCCACGGTCGCCGGAACCGGCGCGGCGGCGGTCGGCGCCGGCGCCCTTGCCGCATCAGGTGTGAGAGCCGCCGCAGGCGCAGGACGATCCGCCGTCCGGGCGGGCGCTTCGATGGCGGGCGGCGCGAATGCGGCCTACACGCTCGGTCGCGCCGCGTCGGGCGAGACTGGCTGGCGCTCTCACGCCGCCGGCGCGGGCGGCGTCGCGCGGGCCGGCCTTTCAAGCGTCATTGAGGGGGCGCGCTCCTCCGTCTCCAGAACATTCGGCAATCCCGGGGAAGCCTATCAATCCGGCGCCCGCGCGGCGTTTACGGCGACGGGCGGGAAATTTTCGTCGCCGCACGCCGGGGCCGTGGCTGCGGCCGCGGGTAATAACGCAGCC
>JBMOOR010000168.1:0-3563 GCA_049324555.1 Pseudomonadota bacterium
CGATGAGGAAACCGGCGAATGGCATGGCGAGCAGATAGGTCAGCATCGTCAGCGGGACGCGGGTGCCGCCAATGTCGATGAGCCGGTAATAAGGATCGTCGCGGACGATTACCGCCCACAAGGCAGTCGCTCCGGCGAAAACGGCCGCGCTCGTCAGATAGCCGGCGTCGCCTCCCCCGGCCGCCGCGCGTTTACTCTTCACCATCGGCCCCTCGACCCTGCCCGAATGCGGCGGAGCCTAACGCGTCCGGCGCCGGACGCAAAACGGCGCCCCGTCCGTCGCCGGAAGGAGCGCCGCCGAAACCCTTTTCGGGTCAGCCCTTAGCGGGCGACTTTGAGGTTTGAAGCCGAGGCCTTGCCGCGGTCCGTCGCGAGGTCGTAGGAAATCTTCTGACCTTCATTGAGGCCGGTCAGCCCCGCCTTCTGAACAGCGGTGACGTGCACGAACACGTCTTTGCCGCCGTCATCCGGCTGGATGAAGCCATAGCCTTTGGTTGCGTTGAACCACTTCACGGTGCCTGTCGCCATTCTGGTCTCCTGATCTTGGGCCCGGATTGGCGATCCGGGCCGGCGGTCGAAAGACATGCGCGGGGACGCGCATGCCGGTTGAGCGACCGTCTAGTTCGGGAGGCAATTCAGAAAGCGAGGCTAGGCCGGGACTGATTGCTGGTAGAAGGCAAGGTCCTGCTAGGCTAGGCGTTGTCGAATTCGGCCCAAATTATCTGGTCACGGCTTAATAAATAGGAGTCTAAGGAAGGCCTTGCAAGCGCAACTTCAAGGCGAAGTTGGCGAATATGAAGGACGCGCCATGCGCCTCGTCATCTTTGGAACCGGCCGCGTCGGAACGAGCATTGCGCACTATGCGCGCCATCTCGGGCTCGGCGTCGACGCGATCGATCGACGGACGGCAGAGGAGAGCCGTCAATCGGTCCTCGCGCTGATCGCCGAAGCCGATGTCGTCGCCGCCGCAATCCCCGACGACTTCCTTGCCGGTTGGTTCGCCGAATGGCGGCCGGACATCGAGGACCTGCCCGCCATTCATTTTTCGGGCGCCCGCATCATTGAAGGGATGCGCGGCTATCACCCGCTCTATTCTTTCCCGAAGACGCCGCTGGCGCCTGCGGTGATGGCCGAGATCGCCATCGCGCGTGAGACTGGGGCGCCGCCCTTCTCGACGATCTTCAAAGGGGCGAGAAACCCCGAGTTTGAAATCAGGCCTGAGGACCGCGCCTTTTATCACGCGCTGGCGGTTCTCTCCGGCAATTTCGCAGCCCATCTCTGGAACGAGACAGCGAAAGCGATGGCGGCCCGATTGCGGATCGCGCCGGAAGCAGCGATGGGCGCGTATATCGCCGGGGTCGTCGACCGCTTTCGCGAGAGCCCGTTTGATTCGCTGACGGGGCCTGTCGCCAGAAAAGACGCAGCGACGGTCAGGGCGAACCTTGCCGCGCTTGAAGCCGAGCCCGCACTCCTCGCCCTCTATCAGGCGTTCCTGAAGAGCGCCTGGCCGGGCTTTGAAACCGATGGGGGGGCGGGCGCTTGAACCCTCGAAAATCTGCCCTTTTGCGCGCTTGCCACTCGCCGGTCATTCCTCTATAGAGCCCCGCTCATTCACGAACGACCGCCGCCGCGCCGGGGCTCAAAAGCCTCACTCGGGCTGCGGCCTTTTTGCATAAGGGTCCCGTCATGGCCGAGACAGACGTTTTCTATTGCGAAGTCCGCGAACGGACGGGAACCGGCGGCGCCCGCGAAGCGCGCCGCGAAGGCTGGGTGCCGGGCATCCTCTACGGCGGCGACAAAGGCCCCATCGCGATCCGCCTGCGCTATGCGGAGGTGATGAAGGCGTTTTCGGCGGGCCGCATGCGCTCGCATCTCGCCAAGATCGACGTTCCTGGCCAGGACTTTCTGCAGCCGGTTCTCGCGCGCCAGGTGCAGGTCGACCCGGTCAAGGACATTCCGATCCATGTCGACATGATGCGCGTCGATGAGAACACCCGCATCGACGTCGCCGTTCCTGTGCGCTTCCTCAACGAAGATCTCTCGCCTGGCATCAAGCGCGGCGGCGTCCTCAACATCGTCCGCCACGACGTCGAAGTTTACGCGCCGGCGACCGCCATTCCGGAATATCTCGAAGCCAATTGCGACGGCCTCGACATCGGCGACGCGATCAAGATTTCGGCGATTCGCCTGCCGGCTGGCGTGACACCCGTCATCGCCGACCGCGACTTCACGATTGCAACGATTGCGGCACCGTCGGCGCTGAAGTCGGAAGAACAGGAAGCGGCTGAAGCAGCGCCGTCTGCGGAAGTTCCGGCGATTGCGCAGAAGGCGCCTGAAGCGGCGCCGGCCAAGCCCGAGGAAAAGGGCGGCAAGAAGGCTTAAGTCCGTACCGGGACGATTGCTTGCCCGACGGCGGAAGATTGAACGATGCTTCTCCTTGTCGGCCTCGGCAATCCGGGCGAGAAATATCTGCGTCACCGGCATAATGTCGGCTTCATGGCGGTCGATGCGATCGCGAGCGCGCACGGGTTTGGGCCTGCGCGCAAGAAATTCCAGGGCGAAATCCGGGAAGGCGAACTTGGCGGGGCGAAGGCGATTGCTTTGAAGCCGACGACCTTCATGAACGATTCAGGACAATCGGTCGGCGCCGCCATGCGTTTTTACAAGCTCTCCCCCGCCGACGTCGTCGCCTTTCATGACGAGCTTGATCTTGCGCCCGGCAAGATCAAGGCGAAACTCGGCGGCGGCAATGCGGGCCACAACGGCCTCCGGTCGATCGACGAGCACATCGGCGCCGACTTTCGCCGCGTCAGGATCGGCATCGGCCATCCCGGCGACAAGACGCGGGTGACGGGTCACGTTCTCGGCGACTTCGCCAAGGCCGATCACGAATGGCTCGATCCCCTGATCGCAGCGATCGCGAAATCAGCGCCTTTTCTCGTCGAAGGCGACGCGCGCTTTGCGACCGCCGTCGCGCAGACGCTTGCGCCGCCGAAGGAGCCGCGCGCGGCGCGACCCGCCGACAGGCCGGCGTCATGACCGAGGCGGAAATCACCGAGCAAATGGTGATGATGATGGACCTGACGCTCAGCGGCATATCGGTCTTTTTCACCATCGTCTCCGCCTACACCGTCGCGCTCTACTATTTTCTCTATCGCGCGCCGGTCGGCCTCAAGCTGACGGCGTTCGCCTTCTTCACGCTGACCCTGATTTTCCTCGTCGCGTTTGCGGTCAACTCGTTCAGCCATGCAGGCGGATTGCAGGAAGCGCTTGTCGAACTCGGATCGAAGGGCGACTTGTCTCCTGTCGGCGAGCGCGCGCTCGGGTCCGGCCTTCTTGCGCGCGGCTTCGTCGATCAGGTCATCCGCACCATGACCTGGGTCGGCATGGCGCTTGTCTATTTCGCGCTTTTGCATTTCACCTTTTTCCATCGGTGGCCGAGCCGCCCCGCAAAACCGGCGCCCGGCCAAAGCAGCGGAGTTTCGTAAGTCATGGGTCTTTCCTGCGGCATCGTCGGCCTGCCGAACGTTGGCAAATCGACGCTCTTCAACGCGCTGACGCGG
>JBMOOR010000168.1:3574-13442 GCA_049324555.1 Pseudomonadota bacterium
ACCGCCGCGGCGCAGGCGGCGAATTATCCCTTCTGCACGATCGAGCCCAATGTCGGAGATGTCGCTGTGCCGGAGCCGCGCCTTGCAAAACTCGCCTCGATTTCGAAATCGCAGGCGCTCGTTCCCGCGCGGATGCAATTCGTTGATATCGCCGGCCTCGTCAAAGGCGCCTCGCAAGGCGAGGGCCTTGGCAACCAGTTCCTCGCCAATATTCGCGAGACGGACGCCGTTATCTATGTGCTGCGCTGTTTTGAAGACGACGACGTCACGCACGTCGTCGGCC
Organism: Pseudomonadota bacterium; assembly: GCA_049324555.1. GTDB lineage: Bacteria > Pseudomonadota > Alphaproteobacteria > Caulobacterales > Parvularculaceae > Amphiplicatus. The sequence continues at coordinate 3,858 of JBMOOR010000168.1, forward strand.
GCATCGACCCCCTTGCCGATTTTGAGATCGTTGAAACCGAATTGATGCTCGCCGACCTAGAGAGCCTCGAAAAACGCCGCGCCGCCCTCGAAAAGAGAGCGAAAGGCGGCGACAAGGACGCCAAGGCGACGCTCACCCTCCTCGATCGCGCGCTCGCTGCGCTGAAGGACGGATGCCCGGCGCGGTCGGTCGAGGTGACCGCGGAGGAGATGAAGTTCTGGAAAAGCCTCCAGCTCCTGACGCAAAAGCCTGTCCTGTTCGTCGCCAATGTCGATGAGGCGTCTGCCGCAAGCGGCAACGCCTATTCAAGGCGCGTCGAAGAAGCGGCGAAGAAGGAAGGAGCGGCCTTTGTCGCGATTTCGGCGCGCATTGAATCCGAAATCGCTCCGCTCGATGACGCCGAACAAAAAGAATTTCTCGAATCGATCGGTCTTGAAGAGCCGGGCCTCAACCGCCTCATTCGCGAGGCGTTCAAGCTCCTGGGCCTTCAGACCTATTTCACTGCGGGCCCCAAGGAAGCGCGCGCCTGGACCATCCCGGTCGGCGCGACCGCGCCGCAGGCCGCGGGCGTCATCCACACCGATTTCGAGCGCGGCTTCATCCGCGCCGAGACGATCGGCTTTGACGACTACGTCAGATACAATGGCGAGGCCGGCGCGAAAGAAGCCGGAAAGATGCGGCTCGAAGGCAAGGACTACGTCGTCAGGGACGGCGACGTCATGACGTTCCGGTTTAACGCCTGAAGATGCGCCCAGCCACCGCGTCGAGCTTCTTCAGCAACTCCGGATCGCGCGCTTCCGGCGGCGTGATGATCGCGAAATCGAGTGTTTTCTCGATCCCCAATGGCGACGGCGCACGGGTCGGGCCAAGGCGAGAGAGAACGTCTGCAACGAGGCGGCGCGCGCTCTCCGTATTACGGCGCATGATTTCGAGGATGCCGGCGACCTCTACATGGCCGCTCTCCTCGCGCCAGCAATCGTAGTCCGTCACCATGGCGACGCTCGCATAGGGAAGCTCAGCCTCGCGCGCGAGTTTCGCCTCCGGCATGTTGGTCATGCCGATGACGTCGGCGCCCCACGATTTGTAAAGCAGCGACTCGGCGAGGGATGAAAATTGCGGGCCATCGATGCAGAGATAGGTTCCGCCGCGCCGGTGCGGGATCGAAAGGGCCGCGCATGAAGCTTGAAGCGCGTCGCCGAGCGCCGGGCAAACGGGCCGCGCCATCGACACATGCGCGACGCAGCCGGTTCCGAAAAAACTTTTCGCGCGCCCTGACGTGCGGTCGATGAACTGATCGACGATGACGAAATGGCCGGGCGCCAATTCCTCGCGAAATGATCCGCAGGCGGAAACGGAAATGAGATCGGTCGCGCCGAGGCGCTTCAGGGCGTCGATATTGGCGCGGTAATTCACCTCGCCGGGCGGTATCTTGTGCCCTTCGCCGTGGCGTGCAAGGAAAATGACCTCGACGCCGGAGACGATGCCCATCGTTACCAGCCCTGACGGCTGGCCCCAGGGCGTTTCGATGGCGCGCGTTTGCGCGCGCTCAAGCGCATCAAGCGCATAGACGCCCGATCCGCCGATGACGCCGACGACCCGCTTTTGCATGAATCAAAGGTCTTCCGGTTCAATTCCGAGCGCGCGGGCGATCCGTCCGAGCGCGACGTCTTCCTGCGGCTTCAGTCGTTGGTCGGCGATGACGGCATGGCGGGCCGAGACTTTCACCGCTTCGACGACTTTTCCGTCGCGCTTGACCGCCGCGACGGCGTTGAGGATTTCCGCTTCGGCCGCTTCATAGTTCTCTTTAAGCGCTGCGAGGAGACGGCTGTATTCGCCGGCGAGCGCTTCCGGCGGGAACGATCTGAACGCCGGATCATTGACGACGCCGCCGAGGAAACGCGCCTCCTCTATCGATTCAACGCGCGCATCCGCGAGCGCCACCAGGAGATAGACGCCGCAGGCCGCAGTCGCGCCCGCAACGGCGATTTCAGAAGGGTCGGTCATGCGTCATCCTTCATGGCGTCGGCGGAAGTTTATCCGAGCGCGCCCGGCAAATGCGAGGGGGAAAGCAGGCGGGAAACAAAAAGAGACCCCGGCTGCTTGCGCGCCGGGGTCCCTCGCCATTCAGCGATTGATCCTAATGATCGACTTTCGACCAGATCGCCCGGTAGGAGAAGAAAAGGAGGAGTGTCAGAATCAGGAGATAGCCCATGGAGACGATTCCAAGGCTCTTCCTTTGCTCCATTTTCGGCTCCGAGGCCCAAGTCAGAAACTCGACGACGTCTTTCGCATACTGATCGACCGTTTCGGGAATGTTCGGGTCCGCATAATCGACGACGCCGTCCGCAAGCGGCGCCTTCATCGCGAGGACGCCGCCCGGCGGCACTTCAACGCCCGCGAGCGGATGGCCCTCGGCGTCGCGATATTCCGGCTTCAGATTCTGCGACAGATCGCCGGCGAAATAGGGATTGTAATTCTGGTTCGGGGCAAGCTGCACCGCCGTCGGCGCGTCTTCGTAGCCCGTCAGCAGGCTGTAGACGTAATCCGGCCCGTGATGGCGCGCCTTGATGACGAGCGCGAGGTTCGGCGGCAACGCGCCGCCATTGGCCGCGCGCGCCTGCTGCGGATTGGCGAAGGGGTGCGGGAACTTGTCCGATGGAAGGCCGGGACGCTTGAACATGTCGCCGGAATCGTCCGGCCCGTCGGTGATTTCATATTCGGCGGCGATCGCCTTCACGACCGGATTCTCGCCGGGGATCGAACAGTTCGTCCCTTCGGGCACGCCGGCCGGGCATTCCGCAAGATAGAACGGACCGCCCTTGTCGCCGAGATTTCGAAACGCAAGTTGCTCGACCGCATGGCAACTCGCGCAAACGGTTTTGTAAACTTGGAAGCCGCGCTGCAGCGCTTCCTTGTCATAGGACCCGAAAGGCCCGCTGAAATGCCAGTGATTGTGTTTGTATTCGAGCGGCTTGCCGCCGGCGGCGTCAGCGGCTCCAAGCGTAGACAGGGCGACCGCGGATACGGCGGCGATCAGTGAGCGGATTGAATTGGTCGGTTTCATGATTCCTGTTCCCCCCGCCCTCATTCCGCCGCCTGCGCCAGCGCGCCCGCCTGCGCTGTTTCGCGCTTCAGGACTGCGTCAGCGATCGACTTCGGAAGGGGCTTTGCTTTTTCGAAAATTCCGAGCAAGGGCAGGATGATCAGGAAGAAGGTGAAGTAATAAGCCGTCGCGATCTGCGCCTGAATGACGTAAATCCCTTCCGCCGGCTTGCCGCCCAAAAAGCCGAGCCAGCAGCACGCAATCACGAACAGCACGAACCAGAGCTGCGCGACCGGGCGGTAGCGCATTGACCGCACTTTCGAGGTGTCAAGCCACGGCAGAACAAACAGAACCATGATCGAGCCGAACATCGCGATGACGCCGCCGAGCTTCGACGAGATCGGGCCGATGTTGAACGTGATCGCGCGCAGGATCGCGTAGAACGGCAGGAAATACCATTCCGGAACGATGTGCGGCGGCGTCACCAGGGGATCGGCCGGCTTGTAATTATCCGGGTGGCCGAGGCCGTTCGGATTGAAAAAGACGAACGCAGCAAAGAGAAGCATGAAGACCGCGATCGCAAAGCCGTCCTTCACCGTATAATATGGGTGGAACGGAACCGTGTCCTTCTTGACGTCCTTCACCTCAACGCCGGTCGGGTTGTTATTGCCTGACGTATGGAACGCCCATATGTGCAGCGCGACGACGCCGAAAATCGCGAACGGCAGCAGATAATGCAGCGAGTAGAAGCGATTGAGCGTCGCATTATCGACTGACGGCCCGCCAAGGAGCAGCGTCTTGATCGGCTCGCCGATAATCGGGAACGCCGTGAAGAAATTGGTGATGACGGTCGCGCCCCAGAACGACATCTGGCCCCAGGGGAGCACATAGCCCATGAACGCTGTCGCCATCATCAAGAGGAAGATGACGACGCCGAGGATCCACACCATTTCGCGCGGCTCCTTGTATGAGCCGTAATAGAGGCCGCGGAACATGTGGATGTAGACGGCGAGAAAGAACATCGACGCGCCATTCGAATGAACATAGCGCATCAGCCAGCCGTAATTGACGTCACGCATGATGTGCTCGACGCTGTCGAAGGCGAGTTCCTTCTGCGGCGTGTAGTGCATGGCGAGCACGACGCCGGTGATGATCTGGATGATGAGGCAGACAGCGAGGATCGCGCCGAACGTCCACCAGTAATTCAAATTCTTCGGCGTCGGAAAATCCATGAAGTCCGCCGAGAAGCGGATGATTGGCAGACGCCTGTCGAGCCAGCGTTCGATCGCGGAGCCGGGCTTGTAATGGGATGGATGGTTCACCGGTCTTGTCTCCTAGCCGATGCGGACGGTGGCGTCGCTGACGAAGCGGTATTTCGGGACCGCCAGATTCTGCGGCGCCGGGCCTTTGCGGATGCGCCCTGCGGTGTCGTAGTGCGAGCCATGGCAGGGGCAGAACCAGCCGCCGAAATCGCCCCTCACCTCGCCTTGCGCGGTGCCAAGCGGAATGCAGCCGAGATGCGTGCACACGCCGATTAGAATGAGCCATTCGGGATGCGCCTTGCCGTCGGCGTCGGTGACGCGATCAGCGTCGTTCGCCGCGACGTTCGCCGCCATATTGGCGTTGCGCGCAATGCCGTCTTTCAGCGCCGCGATCGCCGTCTCTTCGGCTTCCTTGATCTCTTCCGCCGTGCGGCGGCGAATGAAGACGGGCTTTCCCTGCCACATCACCTTGATCGCCTGTCCGACCTCGATCGCGGAAAGATCGACTTCCTTGGTCGACAGCGCGAGAACCGAGGCGTCCGGGTTCATCTGGTGGATCAGCGGAACAGCGACCCCTGCGGCGCCGACTGCGGCGGACGCGCCGGCGAGAATGTGGATAAAGTCCCGGCGGGTCGGTTCCGCCTCATGCGTGTTGTTGGTCGCGCTCATCGCCCTCTGAAGTCCTTTAACGCTGCGCTGCCCGAATTCTGATAATGGCCGGCCGCAAAGCAGCCGGAACTGGCGGGATTTTGGGGGTTCCCTCTGGCATGAGTTACTACTGAAAGTCCAGTCGGGGACCTAGTGCGGCCTAGCGTCGCGAGCCTGCCGGGCCCGTCGCTGAAATCGCCTGTGGAATAAGGAGTTGACGAAAGGAATGCGGCTAGTCCTCTACCAGCCGGAGATCGCCTGGAACGCCGGCGCCGCGATCCGCGCCGCGGCCTGCTTCGGCGCGGGGATCGACCTCATTGAGCCCTGCGGCTTTCCGGCGGACGCGAGGGGTCTTCGCCGAGCGGCATTGGACTACGGCGCCCTCGCCCCGCCGCTCCTTCATTCGTCATGGGGGGCGTTCCTCGACAGTGAGACGCGGCGCGGCGGAAGGCTCGTCCTTCTGTCAACGAAGGCGGAAACATCAGTTTGGGCGTTCAGCTTCCAGGCCTGCGACCTCGTCATGATCGGGCAGGAAAGCGCAGGCGTCCCGTCGGAAGTCCGCGCAGCATGCGACGCCGCCGTCCGCATCCCGATCGCTTCGGCTGCGCGCTCCTTGAACGCCGCGGCTACGGGCGCCATTGCGCTCGCCGAGATGCGGCGGCAGGTGGGGTGGTGAGCCGCCGCCGTAGGGTGCATTAAGCCGAAGGCGCAATGCTCCGTCGGTCGTGCGGCTGGCGCGTTGCGCTGCGCATAATGCGCCCTACGGATTCGGTATGCTCTTGGATGACATCGAGAAACAAAAGCGCGCGGCGAGCGTTTGGTTCGGCTCGCTGCAAAACTGGCTGATCGCGGCCTTTGAGAAAATCGAAGACGGCGCCGGACCGCTTTACGCGAGCATGGAGCCTGGTCGATTTGAACGAAAGCCGTGGAAGCGCGGCGAAGACGCCGAGGATCTCGGCGGCGGCGTCATGGCGCTGATGCGCGGGCGCGTGTTCGAGAAGGTCGGCGTGCACTTCTCCGAAGTTCACGGCGAGTTTTCAGAAGAGTTCCGCAAGCAGATTCCGGGCGCCGAAGCGGACCCGCGTTTCTGGGCCTGCGGGGTCTCCTTGATTGCTCACACGCACAATCCGCATGCGCCCTCAGCGCATATGAACACGCGCATGATCGTGACGACGAAACTCTGGTTCGGCGGCGGCGGCGATCTCAATCCGATGCTCGACCGTTATCGCGCTCAAGATCACGAGGATGCGCGCGATTTTCATGCGGCGATGAAAGCAGCGTGCGACGCTCACGATCCGGACTGGCACGAAAAATACAAGAAATGGTGCGACGAATATTTCTACCTGCCGCACCGGAACGAGCCGCGCGGCGTCGGCGGGATTTTTTACGACCGGCACAATTCGGGCGATTGGGAGAAGGACTTCGCGTTCACGCAGGACGTCGGGCGCGCATTTCTCGACATTTATCCGCAACTCGTCGCACGGCGAATGAATACGCCGTGGACGGAGGAAGACCGTGACGAGCAGCTCTTCCGCCGCGGGCGATACGCCGAATACAATCTCCTCTATGACCGCGGCACGACGTTCGGACTGAAAACCGGCGGCAATGTCGAGGCGATCCTGTCCTCGCTCCCGCCGCTCGCGAAGTGGCCGTAGCCGATCAGAGCCTGAACCCCGGCGTCGAAGCGGCGATCGCCTTTTCTTCGGCGTCCATGTCCGCCTCGATCCCGCCAAAGAGCGGCGTCGAGAGATAGCGCTCGCCGGTGTCGGGGAGCATCGCAAGAATGGCCGAGCCCTTCTCCGCGGTCTTTGCGACTTCGAGCGCTGTCGCAAAGGTCGCGCCGGATGAAATGCCGACGAAAATCCCTTCCTTCTGTGCAAGCTCCTTCGCCCATTTGAGGCCATCGGCGCCCGTCACTTTCATCACCTTGTGGATGGCGTTCCTGTCGATCGCTTCTTGCGTGACAAGCGGAATGAAATCCGGCGTCCAGCCCTGAATGGGGTGCGGCGTCCACGCAGGGTGGCTTCCGTCAGCTGTTCCGTCCGGATTTCGTTTTTGTTTCGAGCCATCGGTCATCAACGCCGCAACATCCGGCTCGCTGACGATGATTTTTGTTTCGGGGCGTTCCTTCTTCAAGATGCGCGCAACGCCCGAGAGCGTGCCGCCCGTGCCATAGCCAGTCACCCAATAGTCGAGACGCTCGCCCTTAAAGTCGTCGATAATCTCGCGCGCGGTCGTTCTCTCGTGAACGTCCGGGTTCGCCGGATTTTCGAACTGCCGCGTCATGAACCAGCCGTTCTTCTCCGCAAGCTCCTTCGCCTTCGCGACCATACCCGTGCCGCGATCTTTCGCCGGCGTCAGGATGACTTTGGCGCCCAGGAATCGCATCAGCTTGCGGCGCTCAATGGAAAAGCTCTCCGCCATGGTGACGACCAGCGGATAGCCCTTCACCGCGCAGACCATGGCGAGGCCGATGCCCGTATTGCCGCTCGTCGCCTCGACGATCGTCTGACCGGGTTTCAATTCGCCCGATTTCTCCGCCGCCTCGATGACGCCGAGCGCAAGCCGGTCCTTGACGGACCCCAGCGGATTGAACGCCTCGACCTTGACGTAGAGATCGACGCCCGCTGGCGCGATCTTGTTGATCCGAACGACAGGCGTCCGCCCGACAGTTCCAAGAATATCCCGATATTTCGCCAAGATGTTCGCTCCCCGTTCGCGGCCCGCCGCTTTTTCCCCATTGGAGGGAGAATCGCAAGGGCGTTCGGCTGCGCGAGCGGGAGAGATTTGCTAAACCGCCAAGGACCTGCGCTTCACCTGAGCAAACCGATGACTCATTCGACCCACGCTTACGCGCCCGATCCGCGCAACCATAAAATTCTCATCGACATCAACGGCGAGCTCTTCCCGCGCGCCGAGGCGAAAGTCTCAGTCTTTGATTCAGGTTTCGTCCTTGGCGACGGCGTGTGGGAGGGACTGCGCGTTCATCCGGGGCCAGACGGAAAGGGCGTCATCGCCTTTCTCGATCGCCATCTGAAGCGCCTCTATGACGGGGCGAAGACGCTTGACTTCGAAATGGGCCTATCGAAAGACGCGCTGGCGAAGCGGCTCTATGACTGTCTCGACGCCAACAGCGCGCATGATGGCGTTCACATCCGCCTAATGGTTTCGCGCGGGGTGAAGGCGACACCCTATCAGGATCCGCGCGCGACGATCAGCGGACCGACGATCGTCATCATTCCCGAATTCAAGCGTCCGCTGGCGGAGACCGCAGCGGCGGGAAAGCGCCTCTTCACCGTCCATGTCCGCCGCGGCTATCCGGACGTGCAGGACCAGAAACTAAATTCGCACTCAAAGCTCAATTGCATCATGGCCTGCATTCAGGCGGCGAAGGCGGGCGCCGATGAAGCCCTGATGCTCGATCCGCACGGGTTTGTCGCAACATGCAATTCGACGCATTTCTTCATTGTGAAGGATGGCGAACTATGGACGTCGTCGGGCGATTACTGCATCGGCGGCATCACGCGCGGGCTGGTCCTCGAAATTGCGCGCACAAACGGGATTGTCGCGCGCGAGAAGAATTTCTCCTTGCACGACGTTTACGGCTCCGAAGAAGCCTTCGTCACCGGCACTTTCGCAGGACTGACCCCCGTCTCGGAAATCGATGGGCGAAAGATTTCAGATGGACGCCGGCCGATGGTTTCGCGGCTGCAGGCGCTCTACCGGGAGCGTGTCGCTGCCGAATCGGCGAAAGGACGATGAAAATGACTGAACCCGAAAAACGTCCCGACAACGCCGCCCAGCTTGCTTCACCCGCCTTCCGCCTCGCCGCGCTCGATCAGGATTTCCTCCTGAGCGATCCCCGGCGCGGCGTTCGTTTTCTTCTGGAATATGAGAAGGCCGAAGAAACCTTGCGCGCATGGGGCGTCAATTCGACCATCGTCGTCTTCGGATCGGCGAGGGGCGGCGAAAACGGCAAGGGCGAGCATGCGCGCTGGTACGACGCTGCGCGCGAATTCGGCCGCATCGCGTCGGAGCGCGGCGGCGCGCTTGATCAAGATCACGACGGAAGGCGCGACAACGTCATTGCGACGGGGGGCGGCGGCGGCGTCATGGAAGCGGCGAACCGCGGCGCGACCGACGCCGGCGCGCCCTCGATCGGGTTCAACATCCGCCTGCCGTTCGAGCAGGAGCCCAATCCCTATTCGACGCCGGAACTCACCTTCCAGTTCCACTATTTCGCGATGCGCAAGATGCACTTCGCGATGCGGGCGAAGGCGCTCATGATTTTTCCGGGCGGCTTCGGAACGCTCGATGAACTCTTTGAACTCCTGACCCTCGTCCAGACGGGCAAGGGCGAGAAAATTCCAATCGTTCTCTTCGACGAGGCCTACTGGCGGAAAGCGATCAATTTTCGCCACCTCGTCGATCACGGCATGATCGACCAAGATGATCTTGCGTTGTTTCAATACGCCTCAACGCCCGAAGACGCGTGGACGAAGCTCCTCAGCGCGGGCCTCAAGACCGGTGTGCGGCCGGCCGGCGGCGCAAAATGACGACGATCATCGCCATGTGGTCGGGACCGCGCAACATTTCGACGACGATGATGCGCTCGTTCGGCAATCGCGCCGA
>JBMOOR010000169.1:0-1512 GCA_049324555.1 Pseudomonadota bacterium
AATGTCGACTTTGACGCGAAGACGGCGACGGTCGTCTACGATCCTTCCGTTGCGACGGCGGACGAGATCGCCGCCGCCTCGACCAACGCAGGATATCCGGCGACGGCGATCTGACGCCGGTCGCCGATCATTGATGAGATTGAACCATGGCTCACTGCTGCTCAGCGCCCGGCGAGGGCGGCTTCGACCTCGCTGTCATCGGCGCCGGGTCTGCCGGATTTTCGGCAGCCATCACGGCGGCCGAAGCGGGCGCGCGCGTCGCGCTGATCGGTCACGGAACGATCGGCGGAACTTGCGTCAATATCGGCTGCGTGCCGTCGAAAACCATGATCCGCGCCGCGGAGGCGGTGTATGCGGCGAAGAGCGCCTCGCGCTTTGCGGGTCTCGCCGGCGAGGCCCATGTCGCCGACTGGCGAAAACTCATTGCAGCGAAAGACGAGCTGGTCGGAGAACTGCGCCAGAAGAAATATATCGACCTCCTCAAGGACTATGACTCGATCTCGTATGTCGAGGGCGCGGCGCGGCTCGCCGATGGCGGAGTCAAAGTCGCCGGCGTTATGATCCGTGCGCCGAAGATCATTATCGCAACCGGCGCGCGGCCCGGCGTTCCGCCGATTCCGGGCGTCGAGAAAGTGAGCTTTCTCACCAGCACATCGCTCCTCGATCTTGAAGCGCTGCCGAAAAGCCTCATCGTCATCGGCGGCGGTTTCGTCGGCGCGGAGCTCGCGCAGATGATGGCGCGCATGGGCGTCGAGGTCTCGGTGATATGCCGGTCGCGGCTTCTGCCGCAGGCCGAGCCCGAGATTTCCGAAGCATTGAGCGATGTATTCCGCAGTGAGGGAATCCGCCTCTATTGCGGGGTCGCCTATGACGCCTGCCGCGAAGACGAGAGCGGCGTCACAGTCTGCGTCAAGGAAGGAGAGAGGATCATCGAGGTCAACGGCGAAAAGCTGCTGGTCGCGACGGGAAGAACGCCGAACACGGATGATCTCGGCCTCGCCGAGGCCGGCGTCGAGCTCGACCGGCGCGGCGCGATCATCGTCGATGAACATATGCGCGCGTCAAGGAAGGGCGTCTACGCCGCCGGCGACGTCACGAATGGCGATCAGTTCGTCTATATGGCGGCCTACGGCGCGAAGATCGCCGCGAAGAACGCGCTCAATGGCGACAGCCTTTATTACGACAATGCAGCCATGCCATGGGTCGTGTTCACCGATCCGCAAATCGCCGGCGTCGGCATAGGCGAACCTGACGCCAAAGCGGCCGGGCGCAACATCAAGACGTCCATCCTTCGGCTCGATCGATTGCCGAGGGCGCTCGCCGCGCGCGATACGCGGGGCCTCATCAAGCTCATTGCCGAGGCCGACACCGGAAAACTGCTTGGCGGGCAGATCATGGCGCCCGAAGGCGGCGACAGCATCCAGACATTGGCGTTCGCGCTGAAGTCCGGCATGACCGCGCGGGAATTGGGCGAGGCGCTCTTCCCGTATCTGACGACCGTCGAAGGCCTCA
>JBMOOR010000170.1:0-13268 GCA_049324555.1 Pseudomonadota bacterium
GGCGGAACCCGGAATGACGGGAAGGGGCGTAAGCGATTGCCCAGCCCACATTCATCGGGGAGCTGTCGCGAAGCGACCGAGGGGGCTGTCAAGCGCTAGTTTTCCGGAGGCGTTTTGCCGCTTTTCCACATGGGCTGTTTGTTTTGACAGCATGTCGCAGGTGCGGCATGGATAGCGCCCGATTTTTGGCCGGTCGCCGCATCCGATCCGGCCCGGCTAACCCGTTCTGTCCAAAAGGAAATCAGGATGATCACCCACGCCGTCCGCGCGCATCGCTCGAAGGACAATTTGAAGCGCGAGGATCAGCTCGCCTGGAAAATAGCCGAAGTCGCCGCCGACCCGGTCGAGGTCGACGCGACTGCGACGGAAATGATCATCAACCGCATTATCGACAACGCCTCGGTCGCGATCGCCTCCCTCAATCGCTCACCCATCAAGTCCGCCCGCGCGATGGCCTGCGCGCATCCCAGGAAGGGCGGAGCGACGCTCTTCGGTGCGCCGGCGGGCGAGACTGTGTGCGCCGAATGGGCGGCGTGGGCGAATGGAACCGCAGTCCGCGAACTCGACTTCCACGACACGTTCCTCGCCGCCGACTATTCGCACCCCGGCGACAATATTCCCCCGGTGCTCGCCGTCGCGCAGCAGTGCGCCAAGGACGGGCGCGCGCTCGTCAGAGGCATCGCGACGGGCTACGAGATTCAGGTCAATCTCGTGAAGGCGATCTGTCTTCATGAGCACAAGATCGACCACATCGCGCATATCGGCCCGTCGGCTTCGGCGGCTGTCGGCGCGCTGCTTGGTCTGCCTACGGAAGTTATTTTCCAGGCTGTGCAACAGGGCCTTCACACGACGATCACGACGCGCCAGTCGCGCAAGGGCGAGATTTCATCGTGGAAAGCCTTCGCGCCCGCCTACGCCGGCAAGCAGGCGATCGAGGCGGTCGATCGCTCGATGCGCGGCGAGGGCGCGCCGTCTCCCGCTTACGAAGGCGAGGACGGACCGATCTCCTATATTCTGAACGGCCGCACCGCGCGCGATCAGGGCAAGAGCCCCTATGAGCCGGCCTATCAGGTGCCGCTGCCGGCCAAGGGCGAGGCCAAGCGCGCGATCCTTGAAACCTATACGAAAGAACATTCGGCGGAATACCAATCGCAGGCCCTCATTGATCTCGCCTTCCGCATGGGCCGCGAAATCGAAAAGCGCGGCGGCTTCGAGCATGTGAAGTCGATCGTTCTGCACACGTCCCATCACACGCATTACGTCATCGGCGCGGGGAGCGGGGACCCGCAGAAGATGGACCCGAATTCATCGCGCGAAACGCTCGATCATTCGATCATGTACATCTTCGCCGTCGCGCTTCAGGACGGGGAATGGCATCATGTGAAATCCTACGCGCCGGAGCGGGCGAAGCGGCCTGACACCGTGCGTCTCTGGCGTAAAATCTCGACGGTCGAGGATCCGGAGTGGACGCGGCGCTATCACAGCCATGATCCGAAGGAGAAGGCGTTCGGCGCGCGCGTCGTCGTGACATTTGGCGACGGCTCGACGCTCGTCGATGAGCTCGGCGTCGCCAACGCCCACCCGCTCGGCGCAAAGCCGTTCGGCCGCGCGGAGTATATCAGGAAGTTCCGCACCCTGACGGACGGCATTCTTGATCCGGAGGAATCGGCGCGGTTCCTTGAACTGGCGCAGCGCCTGCCGAACCTTTCGGTTGACGAGGTTTTGATGCTGAACCCCGCGGCGCCGAAAGGATATTTGATCGAGAACCCGGCGAAGGGGATTTTTTGATCGACCGACGCCTTGTGGAGGAGTGTGAATGGCGGACGTGACCCGGCGCGACGAGCTTCACAAGGAATATTGGTCGACCATAAGATCGGCCAATATCCGCGAGGCTATCACGCTCGAGTCGAGCAATGCGGCGTCCGACCCCGAGTTCCACATTTACGGCGTCAGGATCGCCGAACGGTTCCTGAACGTGATGGCGCGAATGGGTTCAACGCCGCTCGCGTGGTCGACGATCATCGATATCGGCTGCGGAGTGGGTCGCTTCGCTCTTCCCTTCGCCTGCAGATTCCAACATGTCTACGCAGTCGACATCAGCGATGAAGTTTTGAGCGAGGCCCGGCGGCGTTGCGCGTCGACGCCGAATATCAGCTATCACGTGAATGACGGCGAGACGCTTTCGGATTTTGCTGATGCAAGCATCGATTACGGCTTTTGCGGCGGCGTTTTGCAGCACGTCAAATACTTCGACGTTATCGCGTCTTATTTTCGCGAATCGCTTCGGGTGCTGCGCGTCGGCGGACTTTTTGCGGCGTCATTCCAAATATGGCAGTCGGAAGAAGTCGGAACCGGTCGCGTTGGCGCGAAAATCACGGCGAAAAAGCTCGAATCAGCGCTGGCTGACGCGCCATACAAGATCCGCTACATGCTGATCGATCCGAAAGATCCCGTGCCGCACTGCATGGTCGTCCTCGAAAGGACGCCGGGCGTCGACCGCTCTGATCCGGATCGGCTGTTTTCGACGTTCGAAGTCGATAACGGACCGTTCCGCACCGGAGTATTCGAAGATTTGCCTTCTTGCGCCGCGATGGTCTCGAAATGGCGGGAAGCGCAACGCAAGATCACTTTCTACGACGACTGAGAGTTCGCGAGAGAACATACCAAAGGTTCAGCCATGCTCTTCACCAAAAAACACGCCGCCGAGAAACGCGCCGACTTCCGCGCGAAACTGAAATCTGAAAAGCTGCTGCAGTTTCCGGGCGCGTTCAATCCGCTTTGCGCGCAGATGATCGAGAGGAAGGGCTTTGACGGCGTTTATATTTCGGGCGCCGTTATGTCCGCCGATCTCTGCCTTCCTGACATCGGCATTTCGACGCTGACGGAATTCGCCGAGCGGGGCCATCAAATCGCGCGCGTCACCGATTTACCGACCATCATCGACATCGACACCGGTTTCGGCGAGCCGATGTCAGCGGCGCGCACCGTCCGCACGATGGAGGAGATGGGAATTTCCGCCTGCCATATCGAAGATCAGGTGATGCCGAAACGCTGCGGTCACTTGGACGGGAAGGAAGTCGTCGATGTCGCGACGATGGCGCAACGCGTGAAGGCGGCGGCGGACGCCAAGCGCGATCCCAACTTCATCCTGATCGCGCGGTCGGATGCCAGAGCCGTCGAGGGACTCGACAAGGCGATTGACCGCATGAAGGCCTATATCGACGCCGGCGCCGACATGATCTTCCCCGAGGCGCTGGCGAATGAAAGGGAATTCGAGGCGGTCCGGAAAGCGATCAAGGTTCCCATACTCGCCAACATGACCGAATTCGGCAAATCGCGCCTCCTCAACAAAAAGGAGCTCGAATCGCTCGGATTCAACCTCGTCATCTATCCCGTGACAACCTTGCGCCTCGCGATGTTCGGCGCCGAAAAGGGCCTCGACGCGATCCTGAAGGACGGCGACCAGAACGGCGTCCTCGACATCATGCAGCACAGGCGTGATCTCTACGATCTCCTGCGCTATCACGACTACAACCAGTTCGATCAGTCGCTGTATAATTTTCAAGTTTCCGACACGCCGAAGGAATGATGCAAGCAAAGCCGCCATATTACGCCGTCATCTTTTCCTCCCGCCGAACGGAGGGAGACAATGGCTACGACGAAATGTCGGCGGCGATGGAAAAGCTTGTCGCGACGATGCCGGGTTATCTTGGCGTTGAATCGGCGCGCGGCGCCGACGGTTTCGGGATCACGGTTTCCTACTGGGAATCGGAAGAGGCGATCGCCAACTGGAAGCGCAACGCCGAACATCTGGTCGCGCAAAAGTTCGGCCGTGAAAAATGGTATGAGGACTATGTGACGCGCGTTGCGAAGGTCGAGCGCGCCTATGAAATGAACAAGGGAAGGTGAGATGAGCAAAGGACCGCGCCTTCCAAAATTGCCCAAAGGCTTCATCTGGGGCGCCTCGACCGCGGCCGCGCAGATCGAAGGCGCCGCGGGGGAAGACGGCCGCACGCCCTCGATCTGGGACGAGTTCGCGGCGACGCCGGGAAAGATCAAAGACGGCGCAACCCCCGCCGTCGCCTGCGATCACTATCATCGGTACAAGGAAGATGTGGCGCTGATGAAGCGTCTCGGCCTCGGCGCCTATCGCTTTTCCGTTTCGTGGTCGCGCGTCCTTCCCGAAGGAGCGGGCGCGCTGAACGAAAAGGGCCTCGATTTCTACAGCCGCCTCATCGACGAGCTTCTCGCGAGCGATATCGAGCCGTGGCTTTGTCTTTATCACTGGGACCTGCCGCTCGCGTTGCATCGGCGCGGCGGATGGCCGAACCGCGATTGCGCGCAATGGTTCGCCGATTACGCAGAGCTGCTCGCGGGTCGCTTCGGCGACCGCGTCGCGCGCTGGGCGACATTCAATGAACCGGGCGTTTTCACCATCGCCGGTTACGCTGTCGGTTTTCACGCGCCCGGAATTTCCGATTTCGGCGCCTATCTCGCGGCGGCGCATAATGTGAACCGCGCGCACGGCGCGGCTGTCTCCGCGCTGCGCGCCGCCGGCGTCAAGGGAGAGATCGGCGTCGTCTGCAACCAGCAGCCGGCGCGGCCCGCCACGCCTTCGGAAGAGGACAAGGCGGCGGCCGGTCTCTACGATCTATTCTGGAACCGCGCCTTCGCCGACCCGATGATCCTTGGCGCTTACCCAGAAGGCCTGACGCCGTTCTTCGGCGCGCTTGTTAAGGAAGGCGATCTTGCGTCGATCAAACAGCCGCTCGATTTCTTCGGCCTCAATCATTATTCGCCGAGCTATGTGAAAAGCGATCCGTCGGCGCCCGGCGGTATTGCTTTGGCGAAACCGCCCGAAGGCGCGCCGGTGACGATGATGGGATGGGAGATCGCGCCGAAAGCGTTCGCGCAGACGCTCATTCACGAACACGCGCGTTACCGCCTGCCGATCGTCGTCACGGAAAACGGTTTTGCAGATCGTGAGGATGTCGGCGTCGACGGGCGCGTCGATGACCGGGCGCGCATCGACTATCTTGCGAAATACATCGGTGCCGTGAAGGCCGCGATCGACGCCGGCGCCCGCGTCGACGGCTATTTCGTGTGGTCGCTGATCGACAATTTCGAGTGGGCGGAAGGCTTCGAACCGCGCTTCGGGCTTGTCCACATCGACTATAAGACGCAGAAGCGCACGCCGAAGCGGTCGTTTGAATGGATGCGGGAAGAGGTAGCGAAGCAGGAGAGAAGGCGGGGATCGTAGGGTGCATTAAGCGCAGCGCAATGCACCATCTCTGTCGTGAAAGTCGGTGCATTGCGCCTTCGGCTTAATGCACCCTACGGGATGGCTAAGAGGAACGGAAATGTCGGATACGGAAGTCAAATACGGCCTCGCCGGCGTCATCGCCGATGACACCGCCGTGTCGAAGGTGATGCCGGAATCAAACTCGCTCACCTATCGCGGATACGCGGTGCAGGACCTTGCGACGAAGTGCCGGTTCGAGGAGGTTGCCTACCTTATCTGGAACAAGGAGCTGCCGACGCGAGCCGAGCTCGACGCCTTCGTCGCGCTCGAAAAGAAAGAGCGCGGCGTCTCAGCGGATATGTTGAAACTCATCCGCATGCTGAACCCAAAGGCGCATCCGATGGATACGCTGCGGACGGCGATCTCTTTCATGGGGCAAGCGGACGACACGGCTAACGATTCCTCGCCGAAGGGTCTTTACGACAAGGCGATCCGCATGTTCGCGCAAATTCCGGAGATCGTCGCCGCCGATTTCCGCGTCCGCAACGGCAAGGACCCGATCAGGGCGACCAAGGACCTTGGTTTCTCAGAAAACTTCTTCCACATGTGCTTCGGCAAAGTTCCGGCGCCGGAAATCGTCAAATGTTTCGACATCTCGATGACGCTTTACGCGGAGCACTCCTTCAACGCCTCGACCTTCACGGCCCGCACGATCGCCTCGTCGCTCTCCGACATCTATTCCGCGGTGACAGGCGCCATCGGATCGCTGAAAGGGCCCCTCCACGGCGGCGCCAATGAAGCGGTCATGCATCTTCTGAAGGAGGTCGGCTCGGCGAAGAACGCCGAGGCGTGGATGATGGACGCGCTCGCCAAGAAGAAAAATATCATGGGCTTCGGCCATCGCGTTTACAAAAAGGGCGACAGCCGCGTGCCGACGATGACCGACGCGTTCAAGAAGATGGTCGACGTGATCGGCACGCCCGAGGCCAAGGAATATTGGGAGATGAGCCGCATTCTTGACGCGACGATGGTGCGTGAGAAGGGCATCTATCCGAATCTCGATTTTCCGACGGGTCCCGCCTATTACTTGATGGGCTTCGACATCCCGATCTTCACGCCGATCTTCGTCGTCAGCCGCATCACCGGCTGGACGGCGCATGTGATCGAACAACTTTCCGCGAACAAGCTCGTTCGCCCCTTGTCGAACTATACGGGCGCCGCGCAACGTGACGTGCCGCCGATAGGAAAAAGGTGATGGGAAATCCGCGCGAACGAACTGAGGAAGAACGCCGCCGCGCGATGAAGGCGGTTGAAGAACTGATCCGCTGGATCGGCGATGATCCCTCGCGCGAAGGGCTTGTCGACACGCCAAAACGCGTCGTCGACGCCTTTCTCGAATATTTTGAGGGATATGAGGAGTGTCCCGAGACTTATCTGAAGCGCACGTTCGAACAGGTCGGCGGCTATGACGAGATCGTTCTCCTGCGCGACATCCCGTTTCACTCGCACTGCGAACATCACATGGCGCCGATCCTCGGCAAGGCGCATGTCGCCTATCTGCCGAAGAACCGCGTCGTCGGCATTTCAAAACTCGCGCGCGTCGTCCACGCTTTCGCCAAGCGACTTCAGGTGCAGGAGCGGCTGACAGCCGAAATCGCCGACTGCATCGATCGCGTGCTTGAACCCAATGGCGTTGCTGTCGTCATCGAGGCGACGCACGCCTGCATGACCTGTCGCGGCGTCGAGACGCCAGGCGTCGTCATGACGACGAGCCGGATGATGGGCGCCTTCCGCGAAGACCCGCGTTCGCGTCAGGAAGTATTGAAGCTGATGGGATACAGTTGAGTGAATGGTCAATGATGAATGGTGATCGGCATGGCGCGGCGGGCCAAGGCGCCGCCTCATTCGCCATTCCCCTCAAGGCTGGAGATGAACATGACCTACCAATGCATTCTCTTGGAGACTGACGGCGCCGCAGGCATCGTCACGCTCAACCGGCCGGAGGCGCTCAACGCCTTTTCGGACCAGCTGATGGACGAGCTGACCGACGCGCTGAAAAAGCTCGAGGCCGATGAGGATATCGGCTGCATCGTCATCACCGGTTCGGAAAAGGCGTTCGCGGCCGGCGCGGATATCAAGGAAATGGCGTCGAAGACCTATATGGAGGTCTTCAACGAACAGTTCATCACGCGGAACTGGGAAGAGGCGACCCGCTGCAGGAAGCCTGTCATCGCGGCGGTTGCGGGCTACGCTCTCGGCGGAGGATGCGAGCTTGCGATGATGGCCGATTTCATCATCGCCGCCGATAACGCCAAATTCGGCCAACCTGAAATAACGATCGGCGCGATGCCGGGCGCAGGCGGAACGCAGCGCCTCGCGCGCTTCATCGGCAAGTCAAAGGCGATGGAAATGTGCCTGACGGGCCGCATGATGGATGTTCAGGAAGCGGAGCGTTGCGGCCTCGTCAGCCGCATCGTGCCGAAGGGAGAACTCAGGGCCGAGGCGATCAGGACAGCGAAGCAGATCGCGTCCTACTCGCGCCCGATCGTCATGCTGACGAAAGATGCGGTCAACCGCGCCTTTGAACTGCCGCTGACCGAGGGCGTCCGCTTCGAGCGGCGCGTCTTCCATTCGATCTTCGGCACCGAGGATCAGCAGGAAGGCATGGCGGCCTTCGTTGAAAAGCGGAAGCCGGTGTTCAAGAATCGTTAAGGAAGAGGGTGATGATTAGCGAATGGCGAGCAGCGAATAGTGAATCGGGGGATGCTCACCGTGACATGAATCGACGGCTGCGTAGCGGCCTGTCGCATGAACTGCGCCGTCATTCGCCATTCGCCATTCCTTATCGACAGCCGCTCGCCCACTTTTCCCCCGCTGGTTAACGACGAATTAGCGCTTCCTCCCTAGCGTCGGCCGGGGGAAAGGTCGATGCGCGCATTGAGCCGGAAAACAAGCAGTTCGCTGATGGCCGCTTTCGCCTCCGACATGGCGGAAGCGATGGCCGTGCGCCGCGCCGCGCTCGAGGCGAAAGCGGCGCGCGCGGAAGCGGAAATGTCGATCAAGGCGCGCGCCGAATTCCTCGCCAACATGAACCACGAACTTCGCACGCCGTTGAACGCCATCATCGGCTTTGGAACGATGCTGAAGGAGGGCGAGGCGTACAAGCTGACAGCGGAGCAGCGCGAGACCTACGCCGATTATGTCCTTCAGTCTGCAGATCTCCTCCTCAACCATATCAACACGCTCCTTGAGGCGGCCGCGCTTGACGGCGGCGAGTTGACGATCGAGCCCGGCGCGATCGATCTCTCCGCCGCGCTCGAAGACGCGGTCAAACGCGCAAGGATCGCCGCCGACGCCGCGAAAGTCGTGATCGAAGTGAAGTCAGACGCCGGGACCGCTGCCGGATGGGGCGATCCCATCCGCCTTGGCCAGGCGATCGACCATATCATCCGCACCGCAATCAAGTTCTCGCCCGAAGGCGCGCGCATCCTCGTTCGCGCATCGATCGAGAAAGACGGCTGGGCCGAAATCGCCGTGCGCGACCGCGGCGAGGGGATGACCGCCGAGGCGATCGAGAAAGCGCTCGCCGCCTTTCAGGAGACCCATCGCGGCCTCGACCGGTCCTTTGCGGGACCGGGCGTCGGCCTCGCCATCGCAAAGACCTTTGTCGAACTCCAGGGCGGCCGCTTTTCGCTGAAGTCGAAGATCGGCGAGGGAACGCTCGTCCGGATCGCGCTGCCGCCGCCGAAAGCCGTGGGCGCTGCGCTCAAAGATGAAATGAAACTCGCCGGTTAGGACCGGCGCAGAGGAGACAGCCATGTCGCAAGCCGCCGTCGAAAACACCGCCGCCGACAAATTGCGCGCCGCCGCCGCGAGGCGGAAGCAGCGCATCGGCGAAGTCGTTTCCGTCAACGGATCGAACGCGCTCGTCATGCTCGATGAGGACCGGCCTGATCTTGACCGCGTGCATCGCCCGCAGATCGGCGCGATCCTCGCGATCGATACGGGCGCTTGCATCGTCCTCGGGCTCGTCTCGGCGATGAGCGTCCCTGCGCCATCGCTCGACTCCGCCGGCAAGGACCTCCGCATCATCGAGCTTGAACTCATCGGCGAATTCACCAAGCCGACGCAGAAGACGCCGGCGCGTTTCCGCCGCGGCGTTTCGACCTATCCGACGCTTCATGACGAAGTTCAGCTCGCCGCGCGCGAGGAGCTCGCGGCGCTTTTCGCCGCAAACGGCTCGGCGAGCGTCAGGATCGGGGTCGTCAAGCAGGATGTCGCCATTCCGGCGACGGTTTCCGTCAACGATCTCTTCTCCCGCCATTGCGCCATTCTCGGCACGACGGGCGCGGGGAAGTCCTGCGCCATCACGCTGATGCTGTCGGCGGTCCTGCAGCGATACCGTCACGGCCACATTGTCATTCTCGATCCGCATAATGAGTATTCGCACTGCTTCGGCGGCGATGCGATCGTCTTCGATACAAGCAGCCTGACGCTTCCCTACTGGATGCTGACCTTCGAGGAGCTTGTCGAGATTCTTTATCCAGGCCGCGTCAATTGCGCCGAGGAGACTGAGATTCTCGCCGACCTTATCCCGGTCGCGAAAAAGATGAACCTGTCGACCGCGACGGCCAGCGCCAAGCTGATGGCGGAGCGGCGCGAGGGCTCGAACATCACGGTCGACACGCCCGTTCCCTATCGGATCTCGGAGCTTTTGACCCTCATCGACAAGACGCTCGGCAGCCTTGAGAACACGCGGGCTACCGGGCCTTACAAGCGCCTTCGCGCCCGACTTCACGGCATCAGCCAGGACGCGCGCTACGCCTTCATGTTCGGCGGGCTCACCGTTCAGGACACGATGTCGGAATTCCTCGGCCAGCTCTTCCGCATTCCGGTCGAAGGCTCGCCGATATCGATCATCGAGCTTGGCGGGCTCCCCGTCGAAGTCGCGCAAGTCATCGTGTCGGTCGTCGCCCGTCTCGCCTTCGAATTCGGTCTGTGGAGTCACGGCGCCTCGCCGATCGCGATCATTGTCGAAGACGCGCATCGCTATGCGCCGGCGAAGGAAAATGTCGGTTTCGCGCCGACGAGGAAAGCGCTTGTCAGGATCGCCAAGGAAGGCCGCAAAGTCGGCGTTTCGCTCTGGGTCGCCTCGCAGCGTCCGACAGAACTTGACGCGACGATCCTTTCACAGTGCAACACCATCTTCGCGATGCGTCTTGCGAACCAGGCGGACCAGGAAGCCTTGCGCGCCGCCGTGCCCGACGCTTCGACGAGCCTTCTTGCGTGCCTTCCCTCGCTTGGGTTGGGTGAGGCGATTGCGGTCGGCGAGGGCGTGCCGCTGCCGACGCGCATCCGCTTTGACGCGCTCCCCCGCGAAGCGGTGCCAAGAAGCCTCACCGCGAGCTTCACCGACGGCTGGTCAGTCGAAGTCGACGACAAGGCCTTCATCGCGCGCATTGTTGAACAATGGCGGGCGCAGAAGATGTTGCTGCCGGATGTGTGAGGCGGCGGGTTCGGATGAAGCGGAAATCTGGATTCGACAAGGCTTGACGATCTTCTTAATCGACGGCAGACCGGCCGGAAATGATCGAAAGGGTATGAATCATGCAAGATGCTTATCCTGATTGGTTGCGCCGGGCCGTGCCATCGGAAGCGACCTTTAGAACTAAGCTGTCCGAACTCCGCCGGGTCGAATCTGCGTATGGCGATTTGGATGAACATTATGATCGAGATGAACTCGTCAGCCTGATTGAAACGCTCACTTACGCGGCGGACGACGAGCGCCAGAATTCGCCTAACCCGTCTCGTCTTGAGATTAACGGGCCTCTCCGCACTAATCTCGCTTCCTACAAATCAGCGGTTCAAAAGTATGCGCGTTTCCGGCAGGACGTTGAGTTGGAGGCGGCTCGCCCAACTGCACGTCAAGTTGAAACGATTGACAGGGAGGAGCTGGACCGCGTCTTTACATTAGAAGCAGATTTGCAGCGTGCGTTGCGAGGCGCCATCGATCAATTGGAAGGCGGCCTTGTCATTATTGATGGCGGAACGGAGCGCTCGGTTCCCTCCGGGCGAATTGACATATTCGCCCGCGACCCGGCTGGTGCGAAAGTCGTAATCGAACTAAAGGCGGTTAAAGCGCCGCGTGATGCAGTTGGACAGGTGCTTGCTTACATGGGTGACGTTCAAGCCGAGGGGGGCGGGTCCGTGCGCGGCATACTGGTTGCCCCCGAATTCGATGATCGGGCCGTCTCCGCCGCGAGCGTAGTGCCTGCACTTCAACTGTTTACTTATAGCTTTCTCTTTAGTTTCACGCGACGGAGTCGATAGTTGGAGCGATAGCTCCCATCGCTGCCTGCGAAGTGCCGCCAATTTTGTTGATTCTAATTCGTCGAAGCCCGTCAACCCCGGGGCGCCGGGTAGCGGTTAGCCCGGGGTCCATCTTTCAACGCGCCCTGCCGTGACGTGGATTCCGGGTCCCGCCGCTTCGCGGCGGTCCCGGAATGACGACGCTCTAATGTCGGTTTTATCAATGCGGCTTAATTCACCTTCTCGGCCAGCCAGGTCTTTATCAGCGACTGATACGGCACGTCGCGCTTGTTCGCTTCGACCTTGATTTGTTCGAGGAGGGAAATCGGCAGGCGCAACGAAATTGATTTCGTCGTCGGTTTCAGATTTGGGAAGCGGACCCGCTTCGCCTTGGCCCAATCGACGTACTCCGTGGAATCGTGACTTTCCCAGAAAGCGCGTTCTTCCTGTTCGTTCCGGAATTTCGGAATCGATTTAAGCTTCCTTGTCATAATACGCGCGCTCCTTTCGATTCATCGGCCGGGCGGAAATTATTCTAATCTTAGTTCCGACGTCTCGAAGCGTGAACGTTATATGGAAAAGCCGGCCATCGGCCGTCTTGCCCAACGCGTGAGAGCGTGGCTCCCTTCCGCTGTGTTTCGCACCATCGAACACGACCGGGTAATTGAAAAACACCTGTTCGGTCTCGCCCTGAGAAACTCCATGCTTGTCTTCATTCTTTCGCGCGTCGCCGGTGTCCCATTGAAATCCCTCGATCCGGCTGTAATCCAGCATTCGTGTATGTTCTGGTCATATACGTGGAGGTCAAGGCCGCGCCTCCTTGACCGCGTCCGGCGGATCAAGAACAAAGCCTCCCGAAAGCGGAAGGGAGGGGCCGGTCATGGAACGCATATCCGCATCGAAATCTTTCGGCGGCGAGCAGGCGGTGTGGAGGCACGCCAGCAAGGCGCTTTCCTGCGACATGCGCTTTGCGGTTTTCACACCGCCCGCGGACCGTCACGGAAAGGGGCCCTATCCGACGCTCTACTGGCTTTCGGGCCTCACCTGCACGGAAGAGAATTTTACGGTGAAAGCCGGCGCGCAGCGCGTCGCCGCGGAGCTTGGCTTGATGATCGTCGCGCCCGACACCAGCCCGCGCGGGGAGGGCGTGCCTGATCTTTCGCCGAAGACCTATGATTTCGGATTGGGCGCAGGGTTTTATCTCGACGCGACCGAGGAGCCGTGGCGCGCGCATTACCGGATGTATTCGTACGTCGTCGATGAGTTACCATCGCTTGTCGCCGCGAACTTCCCAAGCGATGCGGCGCGCACGGGAATTTCCGGCCATTCGATGGGCGGACACGGCGCCTTGACCATTCACCTGAAGAACCCGGACAAGTTCCGCTCGTGCTCGGCCTTTTCGCCGATCGTCGCCCCGTCGTCGGCTCCCTGGGGGCGTAAAGCGTTCACGCATTATCTCGGGTCGGACGAAACGGCGTGGGCCGCCTATGACGCAACCCGCCTCCTCGCCGACAGGGGCGCGAGCGCTGCGCCGATTCTCATCGATCAGGGGACGGACGACCAGTTCCTCGCCGGGCAGCTTCGTCCGGAACTCTTCGCCGGCGCCGCCAAAAAAGCGGGGCAGAAGCTGACGCTCAACATGCGCGAGGGTTACGATCACTCGTATTTCTTCATCGCGACGTTCATCGAGGACCATTTGCGCTGGCATGCCGAAGCG
>JBMOOR010000171.1:0-13088 GCA_049324555.1 Pseudomonadota bacterium
GTTGGCCGCCAGGGGAAGAAATTCCCGGGCCGACGTTGCGGGACGCGCGGCGCATCCGGCACTCTTGCCCGATACTAGAGCCCGTGCTCGCGTGCACCGGTCAGCTGAGACCATCATCCGCGAAGAAGCGGCGCAGGTCAGCCGACGTTACCGGCCGCGTGCGTTGATGAAGCGCTGTCTATCGTCGGCGGTGAGCTGGTCGGCAAGTTGCGTTGCCATCATGTCGGCGCCGTCGGCGATGAGATCGTCGTTGAAGTCTTTGCGCTGCGGCGTCAGCTGAATGCTCTCGATCGACAAAGCACTCAGTCTTTCGGTAAGGCGGGCGGCCGCGTTTCGTCCGCCGGCGTCACGGTCGACCGCGATGTAGAGCCGACGTAATTGCGGCGGCGGGATAAAGGCCGCGAGATGCGCAGCCGAAAGAGCGGCGATCATCGACATCTCCGGCATCGCCATACGCAGCGACAACATGGTTTCGATACCCTCGCCGACGGCCACGACTTCGGCATGCGGACCGATGCGGACGCCATTGCCGGCAAGCGCGCCCATGGCGCGCCGCGGCGCATCGATCAGCGCCTTGTGCGATCCGTCGGCGGTGAGATAGGTGCGCATGAGACCAGTGATGCGCCCGGTATTGTCGGTGACAGCGGCAAGCATGGCTGGCAGCGCGATGCGTCGCTCGACATCAGGCCCCCGGAAGTAGCACTTCGGATGAAAGCGCAGCGCGTCAGCAGCGAGTGGGCAGGTGATTCCGCGTGAGCGGAGATAATTTTCGACGGGCGTGCCGGAGATTGGTCGAGTGGCGGCGAAGAGCCGGGCGGCCGGGGCGTGGCGATGCCGATTGTTCGACTTGGACATAGAGCGACGAACGCCCAGAAACCGCTCTGCTTCGATGAGCGCATCGACGTGACGGCCCGCCCCGACGGTGCTCGCGATGATGTCGAGCAGATCGCCGTGCTCGCCGGTTGCCCCATCCGTCCATTTGCCGCGCGCGCCCTTGCCGCTGGTTGGACCATTGAGGCGCAGATAGAGGCTGCGGCCTTTCGCGTTGCGCCGGTCGCCGACGATCCAGTAGCCGCCGACCTTTCGGCCGTTCGACAGATAATGACAGCAGACTTCCTCAGTGCGCTCGGCGAGGCGCCGGACAATCTCCTCGGTTCGATCCCGCATGATGCGACCTCCAGACGAAAGGAGCGCGCCTTTGCGGGCGCGCTCCAATCTTTTTATCCGCTGACGACTATTCCGCCGCCATTGCGGAAGCGGCTGGGTTATCGACGGCGATGGTATCGAGCGCATCGGCTTTCGGAGTCCGCAGCGCGACCGGAAGCCAGTCGGAATCGTGAAGGAGTTCTTCGGCGGCTTTCGCCATCTCTGGCTTTTTGAGGCTCGCGGTGCGGTCGGCGGTGTCCTCCCCTTTCGCTTCTCGAACCGCTTCGAGGATTTGCGCCTTGGTGACGCGCCCGAAGTAATTGTCCGCCGTCGCGCGCCAACCTGCGGCGCGCATGTCGAGCGCAACAGCGCTAGCCAGTCGATTGGCATGAGCAAGCGCCCCTGAGCGGCGATCGTAAGGCCGGAAGACCGCATCAACGCTGAGCGCCACGCAATGCGCGAACAGTGCCATTCGGACGGCTTCATCCATCTTGACGAGCGTATCCCAGAGATCGTCCGGTTCTGCAGGCAAGGCGTCGGCGAAGACCCGATGGCGGGCGTCGATTGAAACCGCCGCTGCGCTGTCGGAAAGTCCGGCGGCGCCGCTTTTGAGGACGCTCTGGCGCGCAGCGATGTCGATGCAGCTGTGCTGCTCACGCATATAGAAGAGGTCGAGACAGAGCGTGTGAAGCGCGGCGATGAAGGCGATGTCGGTGTGCTGCGCTAGGGCGTCCCGCAACGCGATCGTCCGCCACTCGGTCAGCTCGATGAGCAGGCGGTCCGGCAGAGGCCTGTCGGTTTCGTCGTCTGCGTCGCCTGAATCTTCGTCTGCGCTCGGCGATGCGGCGTGTTCCGAACCGGCCTCATCGAGGTGGTCGGCTTCGTGTTCTTCTGAAACGCCAGCGTCTTCCAACGGCGCTTCATCTTCGGGTTTCACAAAGCCCCGTTCAATGCGGAGTTGGCCCGACGGGTCGAGGCTGACGAAGGCGCCGGCGCGGGCGACTTCCTCAGACGGGAAGCGCCAGGGACGCGACTCGATCGCTTCGATTTCAGCTTCGAGTTCGCCGAGCCGGCGGTCGATTTCCTCGGGAAGCTCTTCGGCGCCGTCGTGCTCCTCGTGCAACTTGTCGTATTCGACCTTGAGACCGTTGTAGGTCGTCTGCTCGGTTTCGGTCAGGGTGGCGCGTGCGCCGGCGATGCGGCGCAGGCCGAAAGTGTGCCCGTATGGAAAGTCGACCGCAGCCTCGATCCATTTCCAGCCCTCGCCGCGGAGTTCAGTGGCGCTCGCTTCGAGCTTTTCGGCGACGAGGCGATTGAGCAGGCCCGCATCCTGCAGCCAGCCGTCCTCGGCGTCGGAGAAAAGATCGCGCAGGATGACGCCGCCCGCCGCTTCATAGGCGTCAAGGCTGACAAAGCGCGCGCGCTTGTCGGCGGCGCGCGCCGCGCCTTCAGTCAGCATGCGGCGGATGTGATAGGGCTCGCGCGCATAGCCGTTCTTCAGCGCCTCCCACACCTCGCACTGGCGCTGATGGTCCGGGTTCACCGTAAACGCCATCAGCTGCTCGAGGCTCATCGCGTCGTCCGCATAGAGATCGAGCAGCGCTGGCGCGACGGCGGCGAGCTTCAGCCGCTGTTTCACGACCGCCAGCGTCACGAAGAAGGCGGCGGCGATTTCCTCCTCGCTCTTGCCTTTCTCGCGCAATGTTTGAAAGGTGCGGAATTGGTCGAGCGGATGCAGCGGCGCGCGCTGGATGTTTTCGGCGAGGCTGTCCTCCTCGGCGAGCCCTTCGGTGCGGATGACGCAAGGGATCGGCGCATCGGCCGCGAGCCGCTTCTGCTTCACGAGGAGTTGCAGCGCACGGAAGCGCCGGCCGCCGGCCGGGACTTCATAGACGCCCGTCTCGGCGCCGCTCTCGTCGAGCAGGGCGCGGACGGTGAGGCTCTGGAGGAGCGTCCGCCGCGCGATATCCTCAGCGAGTTCCTCGATCGAGACGCCCGCCTTCACCTGGCGGACATTCGACTGGGAGAGAACGAGCTTTTCGAGTGGAATGTCGCGCGACGCGCTCAACGTCACTCTTGGGGAAGGCTTCGAATTCGATTTCGACTTGGCCATGGAAGGTCTCCGCGACGGGCCGGCCGAAAGACTTTCTCTCAGCCCCCAAACCCGTCACGGAAAACTCCGATCGACTTTTCCTCTCGCGGGGGTTTCCCTCGGTTAGGCGGGACGCTCACCCGCCGCGACCAGAAACGCCGCGCCAAATGTGCCAAGCTTCGCGAAGGAGGAATCTAAAGACGATATGAGGTCGGCAAGGAATACGAGTGGAGGGTAGTAGACTGCGCCAGTTACCGAGGTGGCGCGTAAGCCCGCACGCCCCATCATGCGCCGCATCTCGCCGGGCGTGAAAAAATGCGCGTCTCGCCAAGGACGCGCGCCCATCACCCCGCGGATGCGGCGCAGGGTGTTCCAGACGCTCCAAGCGCCCAGCTCGCCGATAACAAGGCGACCATTCGGCTTAAGCACGCGCGCCATTTCGGCGAGCACTGCATCCCGGTCGCGCACAAGACAAAGCAGAGACGCCGCGACGACGACATCGAATGTCGCGTCGTGGAACGGCAGCGCGCAAGCGTCCGCTCTCTTGAAATCGACGGACACGCCCTCGCTTGAGGCGTTCGCTTTCGCCGCACTCAGCATCTCGTCGTCTGTATCGACGCCGATCACGACGCCGCCGGCCTTGGCGATAGCGATCGTGAAAAAGCCGTCGCCGCAGCCAACGTCGAGAACCTGCTTACCGGCGAGCGGGAAACTTCGGCGCAGGAGCTCGCGTTGCTCGATCGCATCGGTGATGCGCCCGAGCCGGCTCGCGCGCCAGCGAACGTACGCAGCAGCGAGAGAGTCCTTATTTGTCATCGCGGCTGCGGTTCTTCGAAGCTAGTCCTGCTCGCATCAAGATCGCGACGACCGCGCCCGACAAGAAGGTAAGTGCGCCGATCGCAGCGATGGCCGCAGAGAGTCCGAACTTATCGGCCATCAATCCAGCCATGAGTGCGCCGATCGCATAGCCAAGATCACGCCAGAACCGATAGACGCTGAGCGAGCGAGCGCGCCATGTCGGATGCGACGCGTCTGAAACCGCCGCAATGAGGCTTGGATAGACCATCGCCGTGCCGAGGCCCAGGAGCACGCTGCCGACGATCCACCAGGTGAACTCCCGCGTCGCCGCGGTGAGAAACAATCCGCCCGCCTGCACCCACATGCCGGCGACGATAAGTCCCTTGCGTCCCCAGCGGTCGCTGAGCGGCCCGGCGGCAATCTGCAGAAGCCCCCAGACGATCGGATAGAGCGCCTTCAATAGGCCGATGCGATCAACGCCGAGGCCGAACGCGGAATAAAACAGCGGGAAGACGCCCCAGCTCATGCCGTCATTAAGATTGTTGACCAGTCCCGCTTGCGACGCTGCAAACAGATTCCGATCTTTGAACGTCGTGAGCGCAAACACTTCTCGGAAACTGATCGCTGTAGCGGTGCCCCTGCGCTCGGCCTCCAGCACGACATGCGCGCGCGTGTCGCGCACGAGCAGCACCGACAAGGCAAGACCAAGGACTGCATAAGCCGCGCCGAGATAGATCGGCGCCGGCCGCAGCCCATGGCGCGCGGCGATATAGCCGGTCGCGAGCGCGGTGAGGCCCACCGCAAAATATCCGGCGAATTCGTTGAGACCAACAGCAAGCCCGCGCGATCCTGGTCCCACGAGATCGATTTTCATGATCACAGTCATCGACCAGGCAAAGCCCTGGCTCACGCCGAGCAGCGCATTGGCGGCGATGATCCAGCTCCAATCGGGCGCCCCGATGATCATGAACGGTACGGGCAAGGCTGCAATCCAGCCCGATATCAGGACGCGTTTACGGCCCCAACGATCTGCAAGATGCCCGGAAACCAGATTGGCGAAGGCCTTTACAACGCCGAAGCTGATGATGAATGAGACCACCAGGGCGGTTGAGGCGATGCCGAACTCCTGCGAACCGATCAACGGCACCACGGTGCGCTCGATACCGACCATGCCGCCGACAAAGGCGTTGATCAGCATGAGAAGGGAAAATTGAGGCCAATTCTCCTTAAGCCCCAGCGCGATCTTTCGCTCGCCCGCCGAATTCTGGAACGCCATAGCTATTCAGCGGCGATTGCCGCGCCGGCGTTTAGGGCACGCAGTTCAGCGGCGCGCGGCGGCGCGGGCGGAATATCGCTGACCATTCGGCGCACGAACTCCGCCTCGTCATCGATGCGGAACGACTTGTTATGCTGCTTCTCGAACCCGATCGTGGACCAAGGTTTCCCGCTTAGACTCTTGCCGCACACCGAGCCCGAATAGGCGCCAGGCAGCACCTCGACATAGTCCGGCAGCGCCTTCAGCCGCTGCGCGCTGCGAAAGAGGATGCGCGCGCCCTCCTCCGCCTTGCCGGCAAGCTCTGTGCGCCCGAGATCGCCAACCATCAGCGTGTGGCCGGTTAAGATCATCCACGGTTCTTCTGTGCGGGTCTTGTCGCGCACCAATAGCGAGATGTGTTCTGGCGTATGCCCGGGCGTGTGCAACACCTCAATCGTGACATTGCCGAGTTCGAGCACGTCGCCGTCGCGCACGCCCTGAAACGACGGCTCGGCTTTGGCCTCGTGAAAGAGGACGTAGGGCGCGCCGGTCGCAGCGGCGAGCGCGCGGCCGGCGGACACGTGATCGGCGTGGATGTGAGTGTCGATTACATAGCGGATGCGCATGCCTGCCTTGGCGCCCGCGTCGATGTAAAACCCCGGATCTCCGATCGGATCGACCACCGCGCCCGACGACTTGCCGCCGCATCCGAGCAGATAGGAGGCCGCAATCGGATCGATATGCAGGAATTGACGCAGGATCACGACGTCCCTCCTTGAAGAGGCGGAATTTCTGGCGCGGCGGTCCCCACTTCGAACGGTGTCGCGCTTACCTAGATCTCGACAGTGACCCGCAGAAACGTTGCCGGGATAGACGTGGCGCCGGGCTCTGCACTCTTGTTGTGGCCGTTGAACAGCGCTTCCAACTCGCGCTGAAGCTCGGCGGCGCGGCCGCTCTTTTCCGCCGCTTCGAAGGCGTTCATCGTCGGGCCGTAATAAGTCTTGAACAGGCCGAGCAACTCCGAGGGCGAGCCCGGATAATTGAAGAAGTAGGTGTCGCGAAGGAACGATACTTTATCCTTCGGCACGCCCGCGCCTTCAAACCGCTGGATCACATTCTCTTCGACGCCCCACGTTACTGGGCTGATGAAACCCTCGGGCGGCGGGGGCGTGTAGGCGGCGCTCGTCTTCAGAACCTGCGCGATCAGCGTTGGATCGCCGGGAATCCAGTTTCCCATCACAATCCGGCCGCCGGGCTTTGTGACCCGCACCATTTCCTTGGCCACGTCGAAAGGCTTCGGCGCAAACATCGCGCCAAAAATGCTGACGACGAGATCAAAGCTATCGTCGGCAAGCTCGTGAAGATTGGAGGCGTCGCCTTCCTGAAACCGGATGTTTGCCAGCGCCAAGTCACGAGCGCGCGCATTGCCGGCGGCCACGAGATTGCTGGCGATATCGACGCCCAACACGTCCGCGCCGAGCTTGGCTGCGGGAATCGCCGTGGTGCCGTCGCCGCAGCCCAGATCCATGACCTTGAGGCCCTTAGTTATTCCAAGCTTTGAAATAAGACCTTCGCCGCTTTCCCGCATGCTCGCAGCGATTCGCGTAAAGTCGCCCTTTTCCCAAAGCGCCTTGTTCGGATTCATGTGAATCACATCCTTCGTTATTGACATTTCCAAACATCATTCTATTATTCTATTGAATGATTGAGCACGGGCGCATGACCGAGTCAAGCCGCAATGTAAAAGCGACGCTGCATGAGAGCTTCGCCGAGATCGCCAAGGCGGCCGGGCATCCGCACCGCCTGGCGCTCCTCGATCAGCTCGCTCAAGGCGAGCGCAATGTCGATGCGCTCGCGGAAGCGGCGGGGCTCAGCATCGCCAACGCCTCGCAGCATTTGCAATTGATGCGACGCGCCGGGCTCTTGGCTGCGCGTCGCGACGGCAAGTTCACGCTCTACCGGCTCTCTGACGACAGCGTACTCGATCTCCTCGACGCCGTTGGCCGCATAGCGAGGCGCAATTCTGCGGCGGTGAAAGAGGTGGTGTCGTCGTATTTCAACGAGCGCGACGCGATGGAGCCGGTCTCCCGACGCGAATTGCGTCGACGCATGAAAGCCGGAACTGTCACCGTGCTTGATGTCCGTCCGGCCGAAGAGTTCGCGCTTGGCCACTTGCCGCGTGCGATCAATATCCCCGTAGGCGAACTGAAACGTCGCCTGTCCGAACTGCCGCGCGGCAAGGAGATTGTCGCGTATTGCCGTGGGCCTTATTGCGTGTTCGCATTTGAGGCGATCTGGACTCTTCGTGCGGCCGGTTATGAGGCACACAGACTTGAGGATGGGATGCCGCACTGGCGCGCCGACGGACACCCGGTTGAGACGGGCATTGCAGCGCAATGAGGCGTCAGCCGCGTTCTTCTGGTGACTGCAAAGGGTGACGCCGCAAATTAAACGTCACGCACGGGCGGAAACGTCCGCTAGGACCGTTAAGCGCTCGATCTCAACGCTAGTCAGTGGATCGCCCGCAGGAGCTGCTTCGCACACCCTTCCATTTCCAGCCGCGCATCCTGATGCGCCTTGCTGCGGGCGGCGGCGGTGATGCCTTGGACGAAGTCGAAGATCGAGGCCGGGGGCTGGCCCTCTTCCGCAAGCACCGTTTCGATGATGGTCGCGGTCTCGGCTTTCGAGAAACCCCGCTTACGGAGGAATTCGGTGCGCTCTTCATCATTGCGCGCAACGATCTGCGCGCGTGCGGCCTTGATGCCGTTGATGAAGGGCATGGGCGAGGAGTCGGCGAAGCGCGTCAGCGCAGGCGCGGCTTCACGCGCGAAGCGGTCCGAAGCATATTTCGAGTGACGGATGACGATCTCCTGAAAATCCTCAACGCCCCAGAGATTGCGGTTCTGGCAGACGGCGCGGAGATAGAAGGAGGCGAGCCCCAGCGTCTTCGCGCCAACCTCGGAGTTCCAGCAATAAAAGCCGCGGAAGAACAAATCCGGCGAGCCGTCGGGGAGGCGCCCCGCCTCGATCGGATTGAGGTCGTCGACGAGAAAGAGGAAGACGTCGCGATCGCTCGCATAGAGCGTCGTCGTCTCGCGGCTGACTTGCGTCTTCGGATTGTAAACGGCGGTCGACCAGTCGAGGACGCCAGGTATCTTCCAGCGTGTGTCGCCGACGCCGTCGCCGGCGATCTTCTGCACGGCTGCAACGAGTTCGTGGTCGTAGATCCGACCGTAATCGGGTCCGGTGACAGCGCGAAGTTCCGTGCGCCCGTCGTCGGTCTCGAGCGTCTTCACCTGCTCGGCGCGATGCGACGTGAGCCCGTATTGCAGATTGATCGCGGCGAGCGGCGCCGGGAGCTGCCGGAGATAGGACGCCGGCGCGCCGACGAGACTCGCGAGCTGGCCGAAGCTCCAATGCGTCGGCGCGACGGTGTCGTCGTTTTCAGGCAGGCGCAGGGCGAGGCGCTCCGCGTCGTCGCGCGCGGCCTCGACCCGTATCGCCGCGCTCTCGACCGTGCGCGTCCGGCTGCGCACGGCGCGGCCCTTCACCGACGCATAGAGATTGGTGAGCGAGAGAAACCGCTCGTCATCGGGACGTGAGAACCATTCGGAAGAAACGCGGCCGACGCGCGTTCCGCGGCTCGGATCGACCTTGTAGCCGCCGGAAGCATCACGGCGGGCGTCGAGGACTTGGGTGCTGCTCATTGGAGATCTCCGCGACGGGCGGCCGTGAGACTCTCTCTTGGCACCTTCAACCCGTCACGGCGCGCCTCGCAAGACCTCTCACTCTTGCGGGCGGCGATACCCCGGTCGCGCCGCCTCGCGTGAGGATTCGAAGCCTAACTTCAAGGCATGGCGTCCGTTACCACTGGATCAACTAAGTGACCTTCCCCACGATCTTGTCGATCGCATCCGCCACTTTCTGCTTCGCGCGAGTATATTCCGCGCGATCATAGTGCTTGCGGGCGACGTCGGCGTGGCGGCCGTGATTGTGCCAGATGTCGACCCATTCCTCGCGGAGATCATCATCCGAATCGAGAAGATGGGACTTCATCGTTCGGCGCAGATCGCGCGGCTGGAAGGGTTCAAACTTGGCGTCTTCGCAGTATCGCCGCACGGCCTGCGAAAGGCTGTTCAGCGTGAGCGGCTCAGACGAGTTGAAGCGATGCGGGTAGAGATAATCCGAACCTGGATCGGCGATTGCCCTCGCGATGACAAGCTGCTCTGCGGCGGCGCGCGTCAACGGTAGGGCATGTGCCGTCGCATTCTTTGTTTTCGGCAACTCAAGCTGAGGTGCGGCGCCCGCTGTCCACCATTCCTTGCGGCTGCACACGATTTCGGAGACGCGCGTGCCGCCCATGGCGATGATCATGCGAGCGGCGGCGGCCGTGTGCACCGAGGTAACGGAGGGAAAGTCCCTCCAGAAGATTTTCAACTCGTCGATCGACAGTTTGCGATTGCGGGGTTCGGTCGTGGCGCGGCCGCCGACATTGCGCACCGGATTGACGTCGATGCCGAAGACAATCTTGCCAATATTGGCGGTCGGATCATTGTCAGCCCTCATCGCCCGACCGAAGGCGGCGGAGAGATAGGCGCGCGGATGCTGGAGCTTGATCCCCGCCTTGTGGATTTCACGCAGCCAAGAAGTGACGTCGGCAGGGCGGACATTCCGCGCGAGCGTGGCCTCGCCAAAGTGCTTGGCGGCGGCAAGCGGTCCGTCCCGGAGATAAATGCAGTTCGCTTCGTTCGTCTTCCCTTCAGCTTCCATGGCGGCGATGACGAAATCGAAGAGTTCCGCCACGGTGCCGTAGCGCGCTTCCTTCTTCGCCACCGGCAGCGAGGCCGGATCGTCGGTGGTGGCTGCCGCTTTGCGTCGCGCTTCGGCAAGGGACAGCTGTGGATATTTCCCCAAGGCGACCCTGCGACGAACGGCGCCCGCCCCGATCATGACAGAGAAAATCTTCGTGCGCTTGCCGATGCGGACCCTTAGATTCGGGCAAGCCGCGTCCGTATATTCGGCCCGCTCGGAGGCGGTAGCAGACTGAAGCCAACGGTCAGACAGATTGATGAACGCCATAAATTCACTCTCAAAACGGAACCCAATTGTGAACCCAATTGCCGTTTTGGGTCAAATCCTAGATTGGGTTCAAAAATTTTGTAGAGTGAATTCAGTGCTTTAGGTGGTACCGCCTCCCGGTCTCGAACCGGGGACCTCTAGATCCACAATCTAGCGCTCTAACCAACTGAGCTAAGGCGGCACGTCTCATGGGACCGAACGCGAAATCGACCCCGGATCAGGGCGCGGAACCTAGTCGCCGGGCCCGGCGATTTCAACCGGCTGCGGTCCGATTCCGGCCGCTCACTCCGGCGAAGCCGCGCGGGCGCTTACTGGCCGCGAGGCGGAAGCGTCGCGATGACGGCTTTAAGCTGCCCGATGCGGGTCGAATCCGCCGGGTGCGTCGACATGAATTCAGGGGGTTTCGCGCCGCCCTGCTGGCTCATCTTCGTCCAGAATTTCAGCGCTTCGTTGGCGTTATAGCCCGCGCGATTCATGTAGAGGACACCGAGCTTGTCGGCCTCAAGTTCGTGCTTTCTCGAAAACGGCAAGAGGACGCCGTATTGCGCGCCAAGCCCAAGAACGCCGAGCGCCATCTGACCGGTCTGGCTTCCCGCGCCGATCGCGGTCTGGGCGGCGGACATGGCGACATTGGCGCCGAGCTGCTGCGAATAGCGCTCGCCCGAGTGATTGGCGCGCACATGCGCGACCTCATGGCCGACGACGGTCGCGAGCTGATCGTCATTCGCCATGATGTCCATGATGCCGGTGTAGACCGCGAAATGATTGCCGGGGAGCGCAAAGGCGTTGAGCGATTTCGAATCGAAAACCTGCCAGTCCCAGTTCGCGGGATTCTCGCCCGCGGCGAGCAGGACCTTCGGCGCGACGCGGTTGAGGCGGCTTACATATTTCGGGTCGGTCGACGCCTTTTCCTTCTTCTTCACATCCGCCCACGCGGTCGATCCGAGCGAGGCCATCTGGTCGCCGGACACAAACGCGAACTGACTGCGGCCGAGCTCTTCATTGTAGGCGCAGCCCGAAACGAGGAGAAGCGCACCAAGGGCGGCGAGCGCCCCTCCGCCCGCGCGGCGCAAACGGCTGACGATTTGCAACGAATTTTCCATGGTTCCCTCCGACCAATCCCCGGAAAGTCTAGAGCGCGAACAGGAGACGGACAACCCGCCGCCTCAGGGTTCGAGAACGCTGTCCCAATAGAGAAAGTCCTGCCAGCTCTGGTGCAGGTAATTCGGCGGAAAGGCTCTTCCGCGTTCGTTGAGTTCGAACATGGTCGGCCGAACCGGCTTTTTCGCCGGGAACATTTTGGCCTGCGCCGGCAGGCGCCCGCCTTTCCTGAGATTGCAGCAGGAGCAGGCCGCGACGATATTTTCCCACGTCGTCCGTCCGCCTTTCGAGCGCGGCACGACATGATCAAAGGTCAGCGCATCCCGCTCGTTCGCGCCGCAATACTGACACGTGAAACTGTCGCGCAGAAAGACGTTGAACCGGGTGAAGGCGGGCGTGCGCGCGTGGTTTACATAGGTCTTCAGCGAAACGACCGAAGGGAGCCGCATCTGGAAATTCGACGAGCGCACAACCGTATCGTATTGGGCGACGACGTCGACCCGTTCAAGAAACACCGCCTTCAGCGTGTCCTGCCAGGACCACAGCGACAAAGGAAAGTAGGACAGCGGGCGGAAATCCGCATTAAGGACCAGCGCCGGGCAGCTCTCTGGCGAATGGCGGGTCAAATGCATGTCGGATCGCCTTCCGCAAAGGCGGCGGGACGTCGATGCCTGATCAACTGCCTGTCAAAGCTACAGAAGGCGAACCCTCCACTGCCAACGCGGCGACCTTACACGACCTGAGGCCGCGTGGGAAAACTCTTAACTGATTCCCCATGACCATATTTTGACATTTTTTCCAAAAATTGCGCGAAAATCACACACTATATGGGCGCGCGACCGCGCAGGTGCGCGTAATACGTCCACAGGATGTGGGCTGCAACGCCGCGCCAAGGGGTCCAGCCCGCTGCGAGTTGATCGAGATCCTTCTGCTCGATCGGCGCTCCGCCGGCCGCACTGTAGGCGTGCTTCAGCGCAACGTCGTTGGGCGGCCAGATGTCGACCCGTCCTTCGCAGAACAGCAAATAGATGGAAGCCGTCCAAGGGCCGACACCCTTGAGCGCGACAAGCGAGGCCATCGCGTCTTCGTCGGCGAGGCCGGAAAGAGCGGCGAAATCGACAACGCCCGCGCCGATCGCCTCGGCGATCCCGAGAATATAGCGAGCCTTCGGCGTCGACAGGCCGAGGCGCTTCAGCCCCTCCTCGCCAAGCTCGGCGACCGCGCCCGGGGAAGCGCAATCGACATTGTCGCGGCACCGCTTCCAGATCGCCTGCGCGCTCGGCACGGAAACCTGCTGCTCGACGATGATGCGAAAGAGACCTTCAAAGCCGCCGTCGCGCCGGCGGATATGCGGCTTTCCGATCGCCTTGTGCGCTTGCTTCAGCGCCGGGTCTTTTCGGCCGAGCGCGCGCGCCGGGGCGCCGACATCGCTGAAAACGTCGATGGTCGCTATTTTCGGCGCCATCAAAACGAGACTTCGGCGAGAAGCCGGCGCGCGTCGCCCTTGAGGTCCTCAGCGAAATGACGCGCCATGTATTCGCCCATCGTGACGCCCGACTGCGCGATCGCCGCGAGCGGCTCAATGAAATGCGATTCATCAATCGCGAGATCGCCGGG
>JBMOOR010000172.1:0-13075 GCA_049324555.1 Pseudomonadota bacterium
GGCGAGCGCGCGCTCGGTCATTCGAACGCCGGTGACGAAACTTGATACGGCCTCGGCGTTGATACCGGCCTCGACAGGGGCGCTCTGCAGCGCGCGTTCGAGATTGTCGGCGACCGCGAGAAGCTCGCGCGCAAACGATGTTATCGCATAGCGGCTGGCGTCCGCTTTTTCGCGCTCGCCGCGCCGGCGCGTGTTCTCGACCTCGGCGGCGAGGCGGAGCGCCCGGTCGTTGAGTTCGGCGATTTCGGCCTTGAGTGCGGCCTCGCGCTCAAGACCAAGCGGCGCGTCCGCCGGGGTCGGCGAGGCAGGCTCATCGGGCTTTTCAGGCTGCTTTTCAGCCTGGCCGTCATTCGGCTGGTAGGTGTCGCTGCTCATGCCCGGTCCGCTGGGGGATTAATTGAACGCCCGCCATGTAACCGTCGGAGCGGCCCATTTCAACCGCTGGCGTTTTCGGCCGCTGCGGCGCGACAATGGGTCTATGCGGGTCCTTTATTTGATGCGCCGGGAGACGACCTCAGCCGCGTATTCGACGATCGGGATAATACGCGCGTAATTCAATCGCGTCGGGCCGATGACGCCGAGCACCCCGACGATATTTCTAGAGGCGTCGCGATAGGGCGCCGCAACGACGGAGGACCCTGAGAGGGAAAACAGGCGGTTCTCCGAGCCGATGAAGATCTTGACGCCCTCCGCCTCTTTGGCGGCGTTGAGGACATCGATGACGTCTCTCTTTCGCTCGAGGTCGTCGAACAGCATGCGCACGCGCTCCAGGTCTTGCGCCGCCGTTTCGTCGAGCAGCCGCCCGCGTCCGCGCACGATGAGCGAAGTGCGCTCCGCGCTGGAAATCTCGGCGACGCCCTCGCTGACGAGTCTTGCGGTCAATTCGTCAAGCATCGCCTTGTTGGCTTCGATCTCACGGAGGATCGCCTCGCGCGTCTCGCTGATCGTGCGGCCGCGAAGACGCGCAGAGAGATAATTGCCGGCGGCGACAAGGCCTGAGGCGGGAAGGCCCGGCGGCGTCCTCATGACCCGGTTCTCGACGCGCCCGTCTTCGAAGACGAGAATGACGAGCGCCTGTTCGGGGTCCGTCGCGACAAACTCGATGTGTCGCAGCGGCGATTCCGATTTCGGCGCGACAACAAGACTTGCGGCGCGAGTGAGGCCTGAGAGTTTCGCCGCCGCCTGTTCAAGCACGCTGCCGGCGCCTTCCTCCTCTCCGGCGACATCGAGCGCGCGGCGCTCGTCTTCCGAAATGTCGCCAAGCTGCAAGAGACTGTCGACGAAGAGGCGAAGGCCCATTTCGGTCGGGAGCCTTCCAGCCGAAATATGGGGCGCATGCAGCAGCCCAAGATCGGTCAGGTCCGCCATCACATTGCGGATCGTTGCGGCCGACACGGCGAGACGTCGGTCATGCGACAGTGTGCGCGACCCGACGGGGTCGCCGGTTTCGATGTAGGCCTCGACGATCTGCCGAAATATTTCTCTCGCCCGCGCGTCAATTTCGTTGAGAACGCTCATAGGCGTTAAATAGGCGCAGTTTGCGCGCTTCGCCAATGCGCGTCATCGTGCGATAATGGCGGGCTCGGCTGGAAATTGCCGCCCGGCGTAGAGCGCCGCCCGGTTGGCGGGCTCAGCGAGAAAAGCGCGCAGCTCGCTTTCGGCGGCGGATTGGTCAGGGTTGTCTTCGACGGTCGAGCGCTTGCGCGATGCGACGAGCACCTGGCGTTGATAGGCGGTCGCCGCGCCCTCGTCGTCAATCGGCCCGGTCGGCGCATGCTGTCCGAGATCGACGCCGAGAATGACGGTCGGACCGCATTCCGTATGCGCCGCAAGCCAGATTTCGGCCTGCGCCATCGCCCGCATTGTCCGCAGACGCGCCCGGGCCGCGTTTCGCGCCGCCGGGCCCTCTTCGGAGGCGGAGCCGGTCACCGCGACCCACGCCTTGCGGCAGAGAAGGCGCGCATTTTCATCATCGTCTGAAAATGGCAGTCCGTTCCTCGCCCATATGCCGTTAGGCTCGCGCATGAGCGGATCCATGTAGCGCCATTGAAAAGCCGCGACGCCGACTTCGACCGGAGGAGTCGTGATTGTCGGCTCGGGCGCAATCTCTTCATCGCCGAGGAGAGGCGTCCCAGGCCCTGTCTCGATCGCCTCCGGCGCCGCCGCAATCGCGATCGGCGGCTCGTCTTCATCCGCACAGCGGATCGCCAGAAACGCCAGACCGAGCGCGATCGCAATCAGAATGATCGGCGCCGATTTCGGAAAACCGCGACGGCGAAAGCGCGGATCGTCTTCTTCCTCCGGGGCGATGAACGCAAAAAATCCGGCGAGGACGCCAAGGCTTCCAAGAATGAGAGCGCCCCATGCCGCGAGGAAACACCAGAGCACGAAGGGTGAGCGGCCTGGCGAAAGCAGCGGGACCAATTCGTGCGGGCGGCCGTCGGCGAGACTTGCAACGATAAAGAGCCCGGCGCCGAACAGGATGGCCGCGAGAAGTCCGGCGATCAGGGCTCTCAACGGCGTCATTCGGCAAGCGCCTCCCACGCAAGCTGAAAGGTTAACGGCTGACCGGGCGAAAGCAAGCCGCAGCGGACGCCCTCGACATCGCCCGGCCAGCCGTTTAGGGCTCGCGCATCCGTTCTAAAGGAATCTGCCGATGCGCCCGTCCGGCCGCAGCTTTAACGAAATGCGCGTCGTCAGTCTTGAGCCGGGCGCCGCCAAGCATGCGGAAGGGTCGTGTCTCGTCAAATTCGGCGACACGCACGTGCTCTGCACGGCGACGTGGGACGAGATGACGCCGCCCTGGCTTCGGGGGCAGGGAAGGGGCTGGGTCACAGCCGAATACGGCATGCTCCCGAG
Source organism: Pseudomonadota bacterium (assembly GCA_049324555.1). Taxonomy (GTDB): domain Bacteria; phylum Pseudomonadota; class Alphaproteobacteria; order Caulobacterales; family Parvularculaceae; genus Amphiplicatus. Next base: position 2,860 of record JBMOOR010000172.1, read on the forward strand.
ATCGACGCATGAGCGCATGAAGCGCGAAGCGAAAGGAAGCGGTCAATCAGGGCGGACGCAGGAAATCCAGCGTCTCATCGGCCGCGCGCTGCGGGCGGTCATCGATCTCAAGGCTTTGGGCGAGCGACAGATTCTCATCGACTGCGATGTCATTCAGGCTGACGGCGGCACCAGAACCGCGTCGATCACGGGCGCCTGGGTCGCGCTGAAGCAATGCTGCGAATGGGCGACGTCGAACGGGATCATCAAGGCCGATCCGATCACCGATACGGTCGCCGCGATCTCCTGCGGGATCGTCAACGGCGCGCCGGCGCTCGATCTCGATTACGCCGAGGATTCAACGGCCGGCACCGACGCCAATTTTGTGATCACCGGCAAGGGCGGTCTTGTTGAGGTCCAGGGAACGGCCGAGGGAGCTCCGTTTTCCGACGAGCAGTTTCTGACCCTGCTTGCGCTCGCGCGGGTTGGGTGCGCAGATCTTGCGCGCCGGCAGGTTGGTTCAGTTTAGCCGCAGATGCCCGGCGCCGCCAAAATTCCCGGAATGCAAGCCTTGTTTGAGAGGCGGATATAACCGCGAATGAGGCGCGACCCGCTTGACCGGGGGCTTGCTATCCTATATATTCAAATACGTGAAGATATGAATATGCATAAGTTTTGATCCCGGAGCATTCAACAGTGCCAAGCCGCGCCATCCTCGCCCGCGAACTTTCCGCGATGCTGAAAGTGATCGCCCACCCCGACCGGGTGCGCCTCATTGAGGAGTTGAAGGGCGGGGCGCTCGACGTGTCGGCGCTCTCGGAACGGCTCGATCTGCCGGCGACAAGGATTTCGCAGCATCTCGGCCTCCTCAAGGCTCACCGCATCCTCGAAGAGCGGCGGGACGGCCGCTTTCACCACTACAGCCTCGCCGAACGCGATCTCGCAAACTGGCTCCTCGACGGCGTGCGGTTCCTGGAGCATCGCGCGCAGAGCGATATCGCCGCGCAAAGGGTCATCGAAGCCGCCGAGCGGCTTTGGCGCGCCGGGGAAAGCAAAGTGCGCGCGGGAGAACCCTACGACAGCGGAGAGCCCGCATGAACAAGATCGCCGCGGGCGTCGTCAGGTTCCAGCAGGAAGCCTATCAGGCGCGCCGCGATCTCTTTGAAAAGCTCGCCGAGGGACAATCGCCCGAAGCGCTTTTCATCACCTGTTCGGACAGCCGCATCGACCCCAATCTCCTGACGCAGACGGAGCCCGGCGAGCTTTTCATCTGCCGCAACGCCGGCAACATTGTGCCGCCCCATTCCCAATACACCGGCGCGATGACCGCTTCGATCGAATACGCCGTCGGCGCGCTGCGCGTTCCTCATATCATCGTATGCGGACATTCCGGATGCGGCGCCCTGAAGGGCGCAATGAACCCGGACGGCCTTGCAGAGTTTCCTCACGTCCGGGAGTGGCTCGGCTATGCGCGCGCGGCGACGCTCGTGACGCGAAGAAAGGGCGCCGCGCTCGATGAGAAGGGCATGCTCGACATGCTGATCCGCGAGAATGTCCTTTTGCAGATCGCACATCTGAAGACCCACCCTCACGTCGCCGTGCAGCTCTCCGCCGGCGAGACCGAGATTCACGGATGGGTTTACGATATTCGATCAGGCGGCATGCTCGCCTACGATGAAGCGGCCAATGAATTCATCCCGGTCGCTGAGCGCTATGGGCGGTCCGTCGGTCCAGTCCCTTGCGCGCGCGCCCCGCTCTCGGGGCAAGAGCGATGATGGCGAAATCGGCTCATTCCGGCCGCGACGAAAGCTCAGCCGACAGCCGCACGCGCGGGCGAGAGCCCGCCGCGCGCCGACGGTTCCCGCAAAGCGCGATCGCACGCCGGCGCAATTGTCACCGCCGCCCGGCTTGCGCCATTGTCAGCTCAAAATGGGGCGGCGGCGAGACGGCGATGAGCGAGGCGGCGGCGAGGGATCCATCGGATGCTGAAGCGATCGCGCGCGGCAAGCACATTGTCGATATCCTGATCGAGGAGCGTGCGAAAACGCTCATCAGATCACGCTTTTGGCCGCTCTATCGCGCGATCCTCTATCCGCTTCTCAAGGAGCCGAAGGCGCGCCATATGGCGGACGCGATCGCCGAACTTCCCGGTCGCGACGCAATGGCGCATGTCAGCAGGACCCTTTCGCTTGATGTCAAAGCGTCGGGGCTCGAGCATGTGCCCGCGCAGGGGCGCGTCATCGTCGCGTCGGTGCACCCGACGGGGATCGCCGACGGCGTCGCCATGTATGACGCGCTGAAGGAAAAGCGTCCCGATCTCGCGTTTTTCGCCAATCGCGACGCCATCCGCGTCGCGCCGAGGCTCGCGGAGGTTGTCATCCCGGTCGAGTGGGTCGTCGAAAAGCGCACGCGCCAGCGCAGCCGCGAGACGCTTCTCGAAGCGAAAAAGGCGTTTACGGACGATCGCTGCGTCATTCTCTTTCCGTCCGGGCGCCTCGCCTATATGGGCGATGACAAGAAACTCATCGAACGCGAATGGCTGACGTCTGTTGCGATCTTCGCGCGCAAATACGACTGCGCGATAGTCCCCGCCCATATCGCGGCGAGGAATTCATGGCTCTATTACTGGTTCTGGAAACTGAATACGGAATTGCGCGACATCACGCTGTTCAATGAATTGTTGAACAAGCGCGGCAAACGCTTCGACATCCGGTTCGGCCAGGCGATCCCTTCCGAAGAGCTCGACGGCGATCCGGTCGAAGTGACGAAGGCGCTGCGCGACCACGCCGCCTATGGCGTTCCGGCGGGCGGACGCTGGACGCCGCTTGAACTGCGCGGGCGGTCGCGATGATAGGTCAGTTCAAGGAACACGTCCTCAAGGTCGGCCTCGACCGTCGTCAGGTCCTTGACGCCAAGGCCTGCCGCCTGAAGCCTGTCGAGAATCGCCGCGACCTCGCCCTTGCTCGGCTGGTAGGGAATGGCGAGCCGGCCGTCTCCGCGCAATTCGACCGTATAAGGATGAAGCGGCGGCGCAGCCGCGAGCGTTTCGGTCGGCGTCACGAGAAGCATTTTCGAATCGAGCGAGGAGAGGAGCTTTTCCGTCGGTTCGCAGGCGACGACCTCGCCATGATGGATGATCGCAATGCGGTCGCAAAGCTCCTGAGCTTCTTCAAGATAATGCGTCGTCAGCACGATCGTGACGCCAGAGGCGTGAAGCTTCAGCACATAGTCCCAGAGCTGTTTTCTGAGTTCGATGTCGACGCCCGCGGTCGGCTCATCGAGGATGAGGATCGGCGGCGTATGGACCATCGCCTTGGCGACAAGGAGCCGCCGTTTCATGCCGCCCGAGAGCATTCGCACATAAGCGTTCGCCTTGTCGTCGAGGCCGAGCGCGGTGAGGATTTCCATCGTCCGCCGCTCGGATTTCGGCACGCCGTAAAGCCCCGCCTGGATTTCAAGCGCCTCTTTCGGCGTAAAGAAGACGTCCATGTTGATTTCCTGCGGCACGACGCCGATCGAAGCGCGCGACTGGCGCGGATTCTTGTCGATGTCGAAACCCCAGATGCTTACGGCGCCCGCCGTCTTGGTGACGAGCCCGGCGAGGATGTTGATGAAGGTCGACTTGCCGGCGCCGTTCGGCCCGAGAAGTCCGAAAATCGAACCGACAGGGATTTCGAGATCAACGCCCTTGAGGGCTTCCTTGGCGGGCGCCTTCTTGGTCGCTGCGTAAGTCTTGCGGAGGCCTTTCGCGGCGATGGCGGCTTCTTTGGCGGACATTGGATTTCCCGAGGGTTTGCGCGCGAGCAATACCACGCCCTCCGCTCGGCGGGTCAACAGGCCGGGGCGCCAGAAATCCTGACCCTTGACTCAGGGCGGCGCCGAATAGAAATGAGCCTCGCGCAATCGTCATCCGGATGAGCCCATGAAAGACCCTACGTCCAAAGCGCCGGAGCCCGAAGTCGTCTTCGTCGACAAGCGGCGCATCGCCTGCAACGGCGACGGCGGGACGCTCGGCCATCCGCTCGTCTGGTACTCGCTCGACGACGGCGAAGCCGAATGCGGCTATTGCGATCGCAAGTTCATCTTCGATCCTGAGAAAGCGAAGAAGACGTCAGCCGCCTGATTGCGCAAGGCGGATGAGATCCTTCGCCTTCGGCGGCGCCGACTGCAGGATCGCCGCGCGAAAGATCCTGCCCATCACGCGGGCAAGAACGATCGCAAAGGCGAGCATCAAGGAAGTCGCCCCGATAATCTCCCACAGGGGCGGATCGGCCGCGGCGCGCATCATCACCGCGTAAGGCGTGTAAATCGGAATCCAGGTGAGGATCGAAGCGACAAGCCCGTTCGGATTCTGGAACACCACGACCATGAAGGGCAGCGGCGCGAAAACGATCAGCATGACCGGCCCCATATAGCTCTGCGCATCCTGCAGCGAATTTGAAACCGCGCCGATCGCGAGAAAAATCATCGCGAAGATCGCGTAGGCGCAGAAGAAATAGAAAAGATAGATCACCACGAACCAGGAATTGAACAGGACGCCAAGCAGGCTCTGCATCATTTCATTGCCGCCGCCGGCGAGCGCGAACAAAAGCCCGCCGATCAGAAAGACCGTCGGCATGGTGAGGCCGACAGCGGCGATGCCGACAAGCTTGCCGAGCATCAATTCATTCGCCGTGACGGATGAGAGAAGTATTTCGACGATTTTGTTCGAGCGCTCTTCGATCGTGTTGGTCAGCAGAAGATTGCCGACGCCAAAGACGACGACGAGCAGCATATAAGTCATCGCCGCCGGAATGACCGCAGAGCGCAGACGATCGGCATCCTCGAGCGCGCCGCCGCCCTCGACCTTGTCCGGCCGGTATGGCTTCAACGGCGCTTCGACATCAGCGATCGCGTCAAGCTGGTCGCTCGCCAGACCGAAACTTTCAGAAAGCTTGCGGCGCGCCGTTGTTGTCAGCGCGCGCGAGACTGCAATTTCAAGGCCGGGGTCGGTTAGATTGTTGCTCCAGAATTGCGCTTCCGGACCATCTTCTGTCCCCGTGTATCCATCAGGAATCAGGACCGCTGCGAACAATCCGGAAGAATCATCCGCTCCCGGATAACGTTTCTCGCCCAGCAAATATGGGCGCAGCGCCTCGGTGGCCGTCTCGGTCGATGCAGTCTCAGTGATTTCTTCAGCGAGATCGAGACGGGTGAACTGTTTGCGCGGCGCGACGAACGCCGGCGCGCCCTTTCTTAAATAGTCTTTGACGGCGGCGTGCGCCGCGTCGACGCCGCCTGCGTCGAAGAAAGCCTGCTGGCGGGCCTGCGTGACGGCCGCCGGCGCAAGAGGATCAGGAAGGTCTTCCGGATCGATGATCGATTTGTCGACTGCGGCGGACACATAGACGTCCCAGGCCGCGATCAAATCGCGCCGATCCCGCTCGGCTATCTCACGGTCGATCGCTTCAGCGTAGCCGCCGACTTCATCGATCACAACGAAATTGCGAACAGGACGCGACGCTTCGAGAAGCCCCATCGCGGCGGTGCCGAGCGCGATCAGCAACGGAAACGTCACGAGAAAGATCAAGAACCCGCGCGAGAGCACATATTGCTTGTATTCGCGCCAAGCGATGAGGAAGATCGCCTTCACGCCGCCGCCTCCGATTCGCTGGGGCCAAGCGTTTGCGCGTTTCCGCCGACGAGGTCGACAAAGATGTCGTGCAGCGATGCGCTGGCGTTCTCGAAACGAGAAAGGTGCATGCCGGCGTCGAAGGCTGCCCGCAACACGACATTTGCGTCCGTCCCGCGCGCGAGATCGATTGCATAACTCTGGTCGTCGCCATCTCGGGTCGGCGCCGCGCTCACCTTGAGAACGCCCGGCGCGCGCCGAAGATTTTCGACCGGGTCGCGCGTGCGGATGATGAGGCGCGGCGGAAAGCTCGCTCTGGCCTGGTCGAGATTTCCCTCGAAGCGCTTCTTGCCCTTGGCGAGAATGAGAAAGCGATCGCAGAGGCGCTCGGCGTGCTGCATCGTATGGGTCGAGAAAATGATTGTGCGCCCCTCGTTGCGGAGATCGGCGATCAGCGATTCAAGCGTCGCCTGATTGATCGGGTCGAGGCCGGTGAACGGCTCGTCGAGGATGAGGAGTTCCGGCTCATGCGCTATCGTCGCGAGAAGCTGAACTTTCTGCGCCATGCCTTTGGAGAGGGATTCATTCTTCGAGCGCGCAAAATCGCCCAGTCCGAATTGCCGCAAGAGCTTTTCGGCTCTCGTTCGCGCGTCTTTACGCGGCACGCCGCGCAGGCTCGCAAAATAGGCGATGGTGTCGGCGGCGCGCATCTTGCGGTAAAGCCCGCGCTCCTCCGGGAGATAACCGATGCGATGACGAACCGGAATGGCGGATGAGGAGCCGAGGACTTCGATCCGTCCCGAGGTCGCGGGGATGATGTCGAGGATCATGCGCAGCGTCGTCGTCTTGCCGGCGCCATTGGGTCCGAGAAAGCCGAAAATCTCCCCTTTGTTGACGCTGAAGGAGAGGCCGTCGACTGCAGCGAAGTCGCCAAAGCGCTTGACGACATTGTCCAGAACTAACGGGTGCGTCACGGCCTTCGGTCGCTCTTGCTGCGCCGGACGATGCGGCGGGCGGCCTTCATAATCCGTTCACGCCCCAAGATCGAGCCGCATCAGCGGGCGATCGTCGCGGCGGCGGGCGATTTCCTCAAACCCCGTCTTTTCGAACATCGACGCGACGCCGTGGTAGATGGAGACAGGATTGGCGGCCTTGCCGCTGACGTTTACCGGACAGGCGTCTATCATGCGCGCCTTTCGGGATCGCGCATATTCGATCGCGCCGGCGAGCAGCGCCGCCGCTACTCCCTCGCCGCGATGGATGCGCGGCACCACGAAGCAGTTGATAGACCAGCATCCGGGATCGTCCGCATCGGCGGACTCGACCGGCGCACTAAGCCGCCGCGCGCCGTTCCAGTTCGGCGTCGCGCGCCGCGGCCCGACCTGGACCCATCCGACAGGCTCTTCGCCGCGATAGGCGATGAGGCCCGGCGGAGGGCCGTTCACCACGATCCTGCGAAAGCGAGACTTCATGCTTTTCCTCGCGGGCCCCGCGAAATCCTTTCGCGGCGCGCGCCAGTACATGCACCAACAACCCCAGCAGCCGCCATTTCCCATCACGGTGCAGAAATCGTCCCAGCGCCGAGGCGTCAGCGGCTTGCAGACAATTTTAATCGTGCGCGCCAAAGGCTCACCATGACCCGGCGTTCGGCATCGACGCCCACGGCTCTTCCGGCGGCAGCCTTTCGTCCCTCTGCAACAGCTCTATCGAGATGCCGTCGGGCGAACGCACGAACGCCATATGGCCGTCGCGCGGAGGGCGGTTGATGACGACGCCGGCATGCATCAGCTTCTCGCAAAGCGCATAGATGTCGTCGACGCGATAGGCGAGATGGCCAAAATTGCGGCCGCCCTGATACTCCTCTTTGTCCCAATTATAGGTGAGTTCGATGAGCGGCGCTTTTTTCTCTCGCGCAGCCTCGGCATCGCCTGGCGCTGCAAGGAAGACGAGCGTGAAGCGCCCTTTTTCGTTATCCGTGCGATAAGTCTCAATAAGCCCCAGCTTGTTACAGTAAAAGTCGAGCGACTGGTCGAGGTCGCTGACGCGCACCATCGTGTGAAGATATTCCATCGCCTTAGCCTTCCGATTTCGATTTCAGTATCTCGTCGCGAAGATAACCGGGCCTCCGCCGATGGAAGCGGCGCATCGCGATGAACACTATGCCGAGCCATACAAACAGAAGGCCGAAATAATAATAGAATTTCACAACATCCTGAACATAGTAGAGAGCGATCGTTTCGCCGTCGTCGCGGTTGACGCCGGCTATCGACCCGTCGATCGGAACGCTTCGAGCGAGTGCATCTGCGTCGGGGGAAATCCCGATCGAACCGAGCAGAAAGGCGAGCCCGGCAAGCGCGCCGAAGGTGACAGGAAGCGCGGTGATGAACGCAGCGAAGATCGCGAGCGCATATTTGGGAAAGCGCGGAAAATGAACACGCCGGAAAACTGCGCGAAACCGAGCTTCGTCAAGGTCGGCGATGAGGTCCGGATCTGCGGTCTTGAGCCGTTCCCATTCGAGCGCTGCGCTCTCCGCGATGTCCGCCTCGGTTCTTTTGGTCCACCGCCAGAATGATAGCCCTCCAAGGGTGAGCATGCCGATAAGCGCTGAAAAGCTCTCGATCATGCGTCAGGCCCCGCCACCGCGCCCGCTCGCACGCATCAGCGCCGCCGCGAGCGCCCTGCCGAAACCCATGCGCTCCTCCGGCGAGAGGAACGAGCCGAGAATGAGCGAGCGGCCCTTGCTGACGACGCGCACGCGCGCCTCGTGCGCGTCCGGATTATCGATGGCAACGCGCGCCCAATAGGGTTCAACGCGCCATCGCGTTTCATGCCCGGACGGCAGGACGCGAGAGACGAGCATTTCGCCGCTGTCGATCCGAACACGTTCATGCAATCGACCCTGACGATAGGAAAGTTTGAATGCGAGCCAGACCAGGAATGCATCGAGGCCGCAGAACCCGATAACCGGCCATGCGCCGATCGCGTAAAAGTAGACGCCAAAGGTGACATTGGAGACGATGACAATCGCCATCACAGCTAGGAATCCTGCATTTGGGAGCGATCGGTTCGGAAACAGCACCGCGTCGAAATCAGCGCCGTTTGTCGTCGGATCCGGCGACGCTTCCAGCGCCCGGCCCTTCTCAGCCGGCGGCATGTCTTCATAAACGCAAGTACGGGTCATGCCCGCATCATAGCCGACCCATCTGACGCCGTCAGCAGGCGGGGTTTGACTTGGCGCAGACACGACCGGCATTGTCGCGCCGATTTCGGGTCGGAGGCGACAATGACGCAGATGACGCCCAAGGCGGCGGCGGAGGCCTTCCGCCGATTTGCATCGGAAAAGCCTGCGCCCGCGACCGAACTTCATTACAAGAACGATTTCACGCTCCTCATCGCTGTCGTCCTCTCGGCGCAGGCGACGGACGCCGGCGTCAACCGGGCGACGCCCGCATTGTTTGCGGTCGCCGACACGCCAGCGAAGATGGCCGCGCTCGGCGAGGAAAAGCTTTGCGGCTACATCAAGACAATCGGGCTCTGGCGCGCCAAGGCGAAGAACATCGTTGCGTTGTCGAAGAAACTGATCGCCGATCATGGCGGCGAGGTGCCCGCCTCCCGCGAGGCGTTGGAAGAACTTCCGGGCGTTGGTCGCAAGACGGCCAATGTCGTCTGCAATGTCGCCTTCGGTCAGCCGACAATCGCAGTCGACACCCATATTTTCCGTGTCGCCAACCGCGCGGGACTTGCGCCCGGCAAGACGCCGCTCGCGGTGGAACGCGGTCTTGAACGGATTGTTCCGTCCGAATATCTCCACGACGCTCACCACTGGCTCATTCTGCACGGGCGCTACGTGTGCAAGGCGCGCAAACCGGATTGCCCGCGATGCCTGATTGCGGATCTGTGCCTTTACGAAAATAAGACCGGTGCGAAAGCGGTCGCCCGCAAAGCGGCCGTGAAGAGAAAAGCGGTGCGCCATGCCGAGAAACCGAAATTGCGAACATCAAAGAAAAAAGGGAAGGCGGCCTTGCGATGAACACTTCTGACCGCCTCATCGTTGCTCTCGATCTGCCGGATGTAGACGAAGCGCGACGCATGATCGATCGCATCGGCGCTGCGAGCAATTTCTACAAGATCGGGTATCAGCAGATGCCGATCGGCGGGCTTGATCTTGCGAGAGACCTTACGGCGCGCGGAAAGAAAGTCTTTCTCGATTTCAAATTTCACGACATCGGCGCAACGGTCGAACGCGGCGTCGCCAGCGTTGCAAGGCTCGGCGCGGACTTCCTGACCGTTCACGCCGAGCCCGATGTGCTGAAAGGCGCAGTCGCGGGGCGTGGCGGCGACAGACGCCTCAAAATACTCGGCGTCACTGTGCTGACAAGCCTCACCCAGGAAAGTCTCGCCGAAAGCGGCATCGCCATGAAGCTTGATGATCTTGTCCTCAAACGCGCGGAATTTGCAGCCAAGGCAGGCGTCGACGGCGTCGTCGCCTCCGCGCGCGAGGCTAGGGCGATCCGCGCCCGTTTCGGCGACGCGCTCATCATTGTGACGCCCGGCGTCCGGCCGGCGGGCGCGGCGCTTGACGATCAGAAACGGGTCGTCACGCCGGGAGATGCGATCCGCGCCGGC
>JBMOOR010000173.1:0-13052 GCA_049324555.1 Pseudomonadota bacterium
GCTTGCGCAGGGCGGTCTCATCGGCGATCTCGAATTCGTCGCAAGGCGCCGGCGGTTCGGCTGTGAAGCCTTCGAACTCGCGCGATAGGCGCTCCTGCATTTCGCGCGGCGGCGTGAGGTCCGCTTGAGCCGCCGCTTCGGCCTTTGCTTTCAAGGCGTTTCTGGAAGCGATCCTCTCGCGCGCGAGGCTCTTGCGCCGCGCGCGGGCGATCGCCGCCGCGCGGGCCTTCGCGGTTTCCTCGGCGGGGTCGGCGGGGCTCGAGCCGGCTGTGTCTGCGCGCGCAATGCGTGCGGCAAGGCGCTCGACGAGATCGTCTTCATGACCGACGCGCGCGGCAGGCGGCTCCGGCGCATGTCTCGGTTCCGGCTGCGACGCGCGCGTCGTTTCGGGCTGCGGCTCTGTTTCCTCCGCATCCGGATGGATTGCCGATGCGGCGAGCTTCGGCCCGCCGGTCCGGAAGAGCGCGGCAAGATCGTCGCTGCTCAAAGGATCAAGGCCGAGCAGGGCGCGCACGTCATTGACATGCGACGGCATGAACTGCGCCAGCGGCCCGACTTTCGCGAGGTGATTTCCTTGCGCGGCGGCGAAGCCGAGACCGCGCAGCGCCGAAAGCGACGCCTGGTCTTCGACGCCGACCGCGGTGATCGCCGCATTCTGTTCGGCGGCGAGTTCAAGGAGTTCCGAAATCGCGCTGAGGCCCGGCCCGCGCACCGTGCGCGCAAAACGAAGGATCGCCGCGCCGCCGGTCTTTATTTCCGCGAACGGGAAGGGCCGGACGGTCTTGAGAAAGTCGTTGGCGCGCCCCCTGACCTCGATCGCGAGCCGCGCGCCTGTTTCGGCGAGGCGCTGGAGCTGGCGCGATGTTGTGCCGACGTCGGCGTCGACCGGCGGCATCGGGCATTCGAGCGTCACGAGTTCGGCTGGAAAGCCGCGATCGCGGAGGAGGATTGTGAAATGGGAAGCGAAGGATTCGTCCGAGAGGTCGCTGAGCGCGAGATTGATTGAGAAGCCGGGCGTGTAAGACCCGCGCCAGCCTTGATAGGCCGAAAGGGCCTCCGACAGGACATAGCGGGTGAGTTCGCTCATCCGCCCTTGGGTTTCAAAGAAAGAGATGAAGGCGCCCGGTGGCAGGACGCCAAGGCTTGGATGGCGCCAGCGAATGAACGTCTCGACGCGGGCGAGCGCGCCATTGCCGAGATCGAAAATGGGTTGAAAGAGGACTTCGAAGTCCTTGTCTCTCAACGCATCGTCGATGTCGACATTGGACAGCCGAACCGCCTGCGCGCCCATTCAATGCCCTCCGCCGGAACTCTCCCGAAAAGCCGGCGCGGCTCACGGGCCTGATCCGCCGCACCTTTGACGAACCTCGTTAAATCTACCTGAATCAGCCGCAAAAAGAGGCGCGCCGGAACCTGATCTTTCGAACCGTGGCTCGATTCAGGGACGCCGGTAAATGATTAATTTTCAGCCTTCTTTCCGTGAGGGCTCAGAAGTCGAACTGCTCGCGAAGGATTCGTTCGTCGAGCGACTGCCCGCGGTCGAAAAGGAGGGTCATCGAGATATCGCGGTTCTCCCGCGCCTCGACGGATACCGCATTGCGAACCTCCTGATTGTCGGCGACGGCGGACACCGGGCGCTGGTCCGGTTCGAGCGCTTCAAAACGGACGACGGCGTCATGGGGGAGGAGAGCGCCCTTCCAGCGGCGCGGGCGGAAGGCGCTGATCGGCGTCAGCGCGAGCAGGTCGGCGCTGATTGGAAGGATCGGCCCATGCGCGGAGAGGTTGTAGGCGGTTGAGCCCGCCGGCGTCGACAGAAGGACGCCGTCGCAGGTGAGGGACTCCATCCGAATCTTGCCGTTGACGAGGATGCGGATGCGCGCGCTCTGCCGGGTCTGGCGGAAGAGCGAGATCTCGTTAATCGCGAGCGCATAGTGCGTCTCACCCGCCTCATCAACCGCCTTCATCGACAGCGGATGAATGACCGCCTTCTCAGCCTCGGCGATTCGCGTCGGCAGGTCTTCGAGATCCGGCGAATTCATCAAGAAGCCGACCGTCCCGCAATTGACGCCGTAGACCGGCTTTCCGGCTTTCATGTAGGCGCGAAGCGTCTCGAGCATGAAGCCGTCGCCGCCGACCGCGACGATGATGTCGCAATTGGCGGGACCATGATCGCCGAAACGCGCGCGGAGCCTTAAGGCGGTCTCAACCGCCTGCGGCTTGCTGCTCGAAAGGATGCAGAGGCGGTTTTGAGGCAAGGCTCACTCCGGTGGGCGCGTCCATGATAGAGCGCATCGCACGACAAAGGAAATCGGGCGGCCCGCCCGGCTGCTCACGGTCCTCGCCTCGCGCGGCGCGCCTGCTAAGATCGACAGGCCAGGCGGCGAGGAGGACTTCCCATGAATGCGCAGACGAAGATGGCGGAGACGGTCGGCGTCGCGCCGGGCTTCAATCTCCCTGATCCCGCGAGCCTTCCCTCGCTGAAGGGGAAAGTGTCGCCGGAGGAATGGCGTTTGAGATGCGAACTTGCGGCGACTTATCGGCTGTGCGCGATGTACGGATGGGACGACATGATCTTCACCCACATCTCGGCGCGCCTGCCGCCGGAGAACGGCGAGGAGCGGTTCCTTTTGAACCCTTACGGCCTCTTCTTCGAAGAGATGACAGCCTCCTCGCTGATCAAGGTCGACCTTAAGGGAAATTCGGTTCAGGAAACGCCCTATTTCACGAACCCGGCGGGCTTCACGATCCACTCCGCGCTTCACATGTCGCGGGAGGATGCGCATTGCGTGCTGCATCTCCACACGCCGCACGGCGTCGCGGTGTCGGCGCAACAAGACGGCCTGAAGCGCTACTCGCAATTTTCCATGATCGTGCACGACGATGTCGCCTATCACGACTACGAAGGCATCGCGACCGATCTTGATGAGCGTGAACGGCTTGTGCGCGACATGGGCGATCACGGTTTTCTAATCTTGAAAAACCATGGCACGCTGACGGTCGGAGCCAATTGCGCCCTCGCATTCCTTCGCATGTATTTTCTGGAGCAGGCCTGCCGCGCGCAAATCCTCGCGCAGAGCGACGTGAAGCCGCCGCATGAAGAACCGCCGGCGATGGGCGCAAAAGTTCTGCAGCAAGGGATGCCGGCGTTCGTGCAAGGAATAGGCGACAATCTCGCCTGGCCGGGCCTCATGCGGAAGCTCAATCGCACGAACCCCGGCTATGATCAGTAGGCGGCGCGTTGAGCGGGCGCTTCGCGGTTCGAAGCGCCCTCGTACACGGTTTTAAACGCCGTCGACATGCCTGCGGATGTGCGCGAATTCCTTCAGGAGCGCGCCGCACTGCTTTTCAAAAGCGTCATCCGGAACGCCCGGATATTGCATCGCGGTGAAAATGAAAAGCGATCCCTTGCCGGGCCGGTCGACGACGCGCGTCGGCCAGTGCATCATTTGATCCGTCGCCGGCCCGCCATACATGTCGATGACGCCGGTGTTTCGGTCGGATTTGATCGAGAAGAATATTTCTCCGTCGGGCGTGACGACTTTGCGCCGTCCGAGCATGTCGGATTTCAACTCTCTGCAAAAAATAGTCGCCCATCTCGGCAAGTTCTCGATATTCGACAGGAAATTGAACGTCGCCTTGCTGGGCGCGTCGAGTTCAAGCGTGTGCGTGCAGGTCGTCATGGTCATCCTCATTTAGTCCGATATCGTACTTTTTTCGCGGCGATGTCGGACGTTCATCGGCCGCAACAGGCGGAAATCAACTTTCAGCGAACTCCTTCAGCCATTTACGCGTCGCTTCGCGCGCAATCGGGCCGGCGATGGCGCCGGCGCGCCGCTCGATCTCGCCGAGGGTCTTTTCCGCCACCGCCTGAAAGCGTCGCGCCTTCGCGGTGAGGAACACGCGGCCGGCGCGCGCATCCGCCGGATCGCTCTTGCGAACGACAAGCCCGTCGCGTTCGATAAGGCGCACCATCGTCGTCATGGTCTGTTTTGAAAGTCGCGCCCGCTCGGCGAGTTCGCCGAGGCGCAACCCGTCCTCCTCAAAGAGCGGCACAAGGATCGCGCCGTAAGAGGGTTTCACCTCCGGAAACCCTGCTTTGACAAAGCCCGCATGGAGAAGCCCATTCCAGCGTTGGGACGCTTTCGCGAGAAGAAATCCGAGGTTGGAGCGGTTGAGATTTGACATGAGTGCGGCGGTTTTATCGAAGTTAGTCCTATATAGGACTAATAACGCAAGATCAAGACGGCGGCGGTCGGGGGAGGGAGCCTATTTCAATGCCTTCAGATAGGCGATGATCGCGGCGCGCTGGTCGGCGTCATGCTCGCCTGCAAAGCTCATCCGCGTTTTCGGAACGACCTGGTGCGGATTGTCGATGAAGGCGTTGAGCGTCGCATCATCCCAGACGAGATTCGCCGCGCGCATCGCCTTCGAATAATCGTAGCCTTCAAGCCGCGCGGACGGCGCGCCGTAAACGCCGAAGAGACTTGGCCCGATGAGCTGCGTATAGCCGGGCGCCGTCGGATCCTTCACCGAGTGACAGACGGCGCAGGCGGGGAAGGCGGCGCGTCCCTTTTCTTCGAGGGTCAACGGCTTGTCGCCGGCCGGTTCCGCGCCGCCGCAAGATGCAAGCCCGACGGCTGCGGCAAGAAGCCAGAATCGTCCAACAACCTTCATGAAAATCCCTCATCGTCTGACCGGGCGCGGAGTCTAGCCACGCCCGCAGCGATCGGCTAGACCGCGTTTTCAGACTCACAATTCGGAAAACGCGGTCCAGCTTTTCTTGTCGCGCGTTCTTTCCGAAAACCGCATACACTTTTCGGGAGCGCGCTCTAGGGAGGCCGCCGGAACGCAACAGCTCGGGCCGCGTTAGCTCAGTTGGTAGAGCAACCGCCTTGTAAGCGGTAGGTCGCCTGTTCAAGTCAGGCACGCGGCACCATCAAGCCGCCCGATCTCGCGTCCACTTCGAATAGCGCTGCTTCGCCTGTCTGGTTGAGGCGCCTCGCAGAACATGCAACGAGTGCGGCGCGCGGATGCACGCCGACGCAATTGCAACGCGACGAACCAGTCGGAAACGCTGATCGATGACCGAGAACCGGAATGAGCGGGCGCCGACTTGCTGGGTCGTCACCGACGGCCGGGCCGGGATCGAGGCGCAGGCGCTTGGCCTTGCCGAAGCGATCGCCGACAGGACGCCGCTCGACGTCGTGCGCAAGAGGATAAGGGTCCGCGCGCCGTGGGGCGCCCTGCCGCGCGCCTTTCTTGGCGATGCTTTATCGAAACTTGCGCCGGATAGCGACGGTCTTGACCCGCCGTATCCCGATTTGTGGATAGCCTGCGGGCGCGCATCGGTTCCGCTGACGATCGCCATGAAACGAAAGAGCCCGCAGACTTTTACCATTCAGCTTCAGGATCCGCGCGCGCCCAGCACGCTCTTCGATCTCGTCATTGCGCCCGCGCATGACCGTCTTGCCGGCGACAACGTCTTTTCAATCGTCGGCTCAACGAACCGCGTCGCGCGAAAAGCGTTCGACAGGGCGACGCCGCGCGCGGGCGGAGGAATGAATGTCGCAGTTCTGATCGGCGGTTCAAACCGGGCGTTTCGACTGACGCCGGCCGATGCGGCGCTCATCGCTCGGCAACTTGCCGAATTGTCGGGAACGGGCGCGGCGATAAGCGTGACGACGTCGCGACGGACGCCGCCCGCGGCGGCTGAAGCGCTGTGCAAGGCGTTGAAAGGCGTTGCGCAAATTATCTGGCGGGCGGGCGCCGACGATCCGAAATCGAACCCTTATCCCGCCATGCTTTCAGACGCTGACTTCATTCTCGTCACCGAAGACAGCGTCAACATGGCGACCGAGGCGGCGGCGACCGGGAAGCCGGTTTTCGTGCTGCGCCTCAGGCGAAAGGCCTTCGCCCCGGCGCGAAAGTTCGACGCCTTTCACGAGAGCCTTCGACAGCGCGGCGTCTCGAAGTTCTTCGCTGGACGGCTCGAAACCTGGACCTATGAACCGCTCGATGAAACCGCGCGCGCGGCGGATGAAGCGATCCGGCGCTGGCGGGAAAGCGTTTCACGCGCCGGCGTTCAATAAGACGTGTTCGATGAGCCGTGCCGTTTCTGCGGCAGATCGGCTTCGCAAAACGGCCCGATGATCCTACATTTGTCGCATGGCGTTTGCAGACGGAGTGGAAACCGGTTCGTCATCAGCAAACGCCGCACTGAAGGATTTACGCAAACTCCGCGCAGGGCGCGCGGAACTTGCGCGGGTTCACCGGCGGCGGCGCCCCCCTCCGAAGGGCGCAAGCACCCCAGCGCCTCCAGCCGTCGCCGGCGTCTGTTCGAGCAAATGTGAGCCCTCTGATCTTGCTCGACAACTGGCCGGATCCTTCCCCCAAGGGTCCGGCCTTTTTCTTTTCCGGGTTTGACCTACTCGGCTGTCGCGCGCAGCATCCAAGCGGTCTTTTCATGCGACTGAATGCGGACCGTCAGAAGATCCTCGCTCGCCGCGTCGCCGGCATCGCCCGCGACATCGAGCGCCTTTCTCGCGCGGCGCACGATCGCTTCATGGCCTTCAAGAAGGGTCTTCACCATTTCCCTGGCGGGCGGGGGATTTTCTTCTGCGCTCTCGATCGAGGCGAGCGTGGCGAAAGCGCGCCCGCTTGTCGGCGCAAAGGCCCCGAGCGCGCGGACACGTTCCGCGATCTCATCGAGCGCGGCCCACATCTCGCGATACTGGGTTTCAAACATCGCATGAAGCACCGGGAACTGCGGACCGGTGACGTTCCAGTGATAGGCGTGCGTCTTCATATAGAGAATGTAGGTGTCGGCGAGGACGCCGTTCAGCGCTTCAGCGACGGCCTTGCGCGCGTTTCCGTCAAGACCGGTGTTTATGGCTGCCATGAGAACCTCCCTTGTTCTGTTCAGCTCCTAGGTAGGCGGCGCCTGTTTGTCGTTCAAATAGATAATCGGGAACGCCTCAATCGATTTCCCCGATAATGGTCATTTCAGTGAGGCGCAGAAGCGTTGAATGCGCCGGCATGCCTCTTCGAGCTCGCTCATGGCGGCGGCGTAGGAAATCCGGAAATGCGGCGAGAGGCCGAAGGCCGCGCCGAAGACGACCGCCACGCCCTCCGCATCAAGGAGCGCATGAGCGAAATCCTCGTCGGTCGCGATTTTTCGCCCGTTCGGCGCCGTCTTGCCGAGCGCGCCGGCGCAGGAAGGATAAACGTAGAACGCGCCTTCGGGCGTCCGGCAGGAAATCCCTTCGACTTCGTTCAGCATGTCGACGACGCGATCGCGCCGCGCGCGGAAAGCGGAATTGCGTTCAGCGAGAAATCCGTGATCGCCGTTCAAGGCCGCGACGGCCGCCCATTGACTGATCGAACAGGGGTTGGTCGTCGATTGCGACATGATCTTCGCCATCGCGGCGACGAGCTTTTGAGGGCCCCCTGCGTAGCCGATCCGCCATCCGGTCATCGCATAGGATTTCGACGCGCCGTTGACAGTCAGCGTCCGCTCAAAAAGGCGCGGCTCGACTTCGGCGATCGTCGCGAATTTATGCCCGTCATAAAGAATGTGCTCGTAGATGTCGTCGGTGAGGATCATCACGTGCGGATGCTCGAGGAGCACATCGGCGAGCGCTTTCAGCGACGCGCGATCGTAAGCGGCGCCTGAAGGGTTCGACGGCGAATTGAACATGAACCATTTCGTCAGCGGCGTGATTGCGCGGTCGAGCGCTTCGGGCTTGAGACGAAATCCGTCGGCCTCAGACGCCTTGACGATCATGGGCCTGCCGCCCGCAAGTTGCACAATGTCGGGATAGGAGACCCAATAGGGCGCCGGGATGACGACTTCGTCCCCTTCATTGAGGCTCGCCATCATCGCATTGTAGATGACGGCCTTGCCGCCGGGCGCCACTGAAATCTCGGCGGTCGAGTAGGCGAGGTTGTTGTCGCGCCGGAATTTCTCCGCCACGGCGGCCTTGAGTTCGGGTATCCCGTCGACGGCCGTGTATTTCGTCTCACCGCGCCGGATCGCCTCGATCGCCGCCGCTTTCACATGATCGGGCGTATCGAAATCGGGCTCCCCGGCCGACAGGCTGATGACGTCCTTGCCCTTCGCCTTGAGGTCTCGCGCAAGCTGGGTCACGGCGAGCGTCGGCGATGGGGCGATGCGGGCGAGGGCGGCGGATTGATGGAAGTCGAACATAAGAGGTCTTTCGGTCGCGGATTGCGCGCCGTCTCTTTATCTCGCGGCGCCGCAGCATCCAATGCGGCGTGGTTTCCGCGCGATTTTGTTCTGATTTTTCAGAGGGTGGGGGACAAAAATTGCGTGCGGTTGCGTTCCCGCAATCGTTCGACCTGTGCGTGTTTTTTTATAAGTAATTGAAATATATAGAATCTTTTGCCTCAAGTCAGATTCCGACAGTGGCATCGTCCCGCTGCAACCAAAAGTGGCGCTTTGACCTCGCCATGAGGTGTGATTTCATGCGGAAGCGAAGGCGGTCTCGGAGAGATCATGGTCGCGGGGCTGAAGACGGCGCTAGCCAACAAACCTGTCCGCCGGTCGATTGACGACCGGCTGACGGCGGCGGATCGCATTAACATCAAGATCGAACGTCACGCGCTTCTCCTGAGGGGCGCCCCGATCATCGCTGCGGTCAGCATCGTCAACGCCGTCATCACGGTGGCGGTCGCCTGGGGCAGGATCGATCCGGTCATGATCGGCGCTTGGGCGCTCGCTGTGACCGCCCTCTCCGCTTACAGGCTGATCGCCTGGCGGCGATTTTCGAAATCGCAAAGCGCCGGCCGCAGTCTGCTCAAATTCACTCGCATGCATGTCGCCTCGATGGCGGCGAACGGCGTCCTTTGGGGTTCGCTCGCGCCGATCTTCGCCGCGGGCGGCATCATGTCGAACGCTTATCTGCCGTTCATAATCGCCGGCATGACGGCGGCCGCGCTCGCGTCGACGAGCGCCTCTTGGAAATCGGTCCTCGCCTTCAACGTGCCGGTCCTTGGGGCGGCGGCTCTCTCTTATGGGCTCTTCGCCGATCATGACGGCGTTCTCATCGCCGCCGTCATTGCGCTTTACGGCGTTGCGACGACCTATCTCGCCTGGATGACGCAGCAGATGATCGTGCGTTCAATTCGCCTACGCTCGCGCAACGATCACCTTCTCCAGGCGTTAACGAAGCAGGTCGACGCTGCGCATGAGAACGAACAGCGCTATCGGGCGCTCGTTGAATCCTCGTCCGACGTGACGCTGATTTTCTCGCCCGAAGGCAAGGTCATCTATGCAAGCCCTGCGGCGGAATCCGCCTTCGGCGCGCCTCCGCGGAACATTGTCGGCCTTTCCACGCAGGAAATGGTGCATCCGGACGATTTCGATCAGTTCCGCGCGGTCGGCGGGAAGACCCTTTCGAAACTCGGCGAAGTCATTCCTCTGCGGCATGTCTGCATGCGCGCCGCTGGCGGCTGCTACGTCAATTTCTCGGGTCGCCTCACCAACATGCTTTACGTGCCGGGCGTTGAAGGCTTCGTCTTCAGCGGCGGGCGCGTCGAAGAAAAAGCCTGCCGGCATCTGCCGGCGGCGGAATAGGCGGCGCGACTTCGCCGTCCTTATGCGCCCTGCGATCTCTTCGCGTAATCCTGCAGCGGCGCCACATCGAGCGCGCCCGACCGCATCGCCTCAATCGCGCGCACGGTCGAGCGCGCGCCTGTCGCCGTCGTGATGCAGGGTATTTTCTGCGAAAGCGCCGTCGTGCGGATCGAGCGCGAATCCTTGATCGACTGCGCGCCTTCCGTCGTGTTGAACACCATCTGCACGTCGCCGTTCTTCAGCGCATCGACGATGTGCGGCCGGCCTTCGAGGACTTTGTTGACGCGCGCGACTTCAAGTCCCTGCGCCGTGAAATAGTCGGCGGTGCCGCCCGTTGCGATGATCCTGAAACCCATGTCGAGGAGGCGCCGCGCCGCGCCGACCATCATCGGCTTGTCGGAGTCCTTGAGCGATATGAAGACGCAGCCCGACATCGGAATGCGCGCGCCGACGCCGAGAAGGCTCTTGGCCCGTGCGCGGTCGAAGTCGCCGTCGATGCCCATCGCCTCGCCGGTCGAGCGCATTTCGGGCCCGAGCACGGTGTCGACGCCCGGAAAGCGCGAGAATGGAAAGACGACTTCCTTGACCGCGGTGTGGCGGATGGCGGGACGGCGAAGCTGAAGCTCGCTGATCTTGACGCCCGCCATGACCTTCGCGCCGAGACCCGCGACCGCGAGCCCCTGCGTCTTTGCGACAAACGGCACGGTGCGCGAGGCGCGCGGATTGACCTCGAGGATGTAGATGTCGTCGTCCTTGATCGCATACTGAACATTGACGAGGCCGACGACGCCGAGGGCGAGCGCGAGTTTCTTCGTCTGATCCTCAAGCTCTTTCACGATCGCGTCGGGCAGCGTGTAGGGCGGCAGGGAGCAGGCGCTGTCGCCTGAGTGAATGCCCGCCTCTTCAATGTGCTCCATGACGCCGGCGATGAAGACCTCCTCGCCGTCCGAGATCGCGTCGACGTCGACCTCTGACGCGTTGTCGAGATAGTGATCGAGCAGGAGCGGCTCGTCCTCGCTGATCTCAATCTGCGCCGTTGCGAGATAATGGCGAAGGGCGGCTTCGTCGCGAACGATTTCCATCGCGCGCCCGCCGAGAACGTAGGAGGGGCGCGTCACCAGCGGGTAGCCTGCGATCGCCGCCGCTTCGACCGCCGCTTCGCGAGAGGTCGCCGTCGTGTTCTCGGGCTGGCGAAGCTTCAGCCGCGCCACGAGTTTCTGGAAGCGCTCGCGGTCTTCCGCGAGGTCGATCGCGTCGAACGGCGTTCCGAGGATGGGGACGCCTTCCCGATCGAGCGTCGCCGCGAGCTTCAGCGGCGTCTGCCCGCCATATTGCACGATGACGCCGAGGAGTTCGCCTTTCGACTGCTCCTTCGCGACGATCTCAAGCACGTCTTCGGCGGTCAGCGGTTCGAAATAGAGCCGGTCCGACGTGTCATAATCGGTCGACACGGTCTCGGGATTGCAGTTCACCATGATCGACTCGAGCCCGAGCTCATCGAGCGCGAAGGCGGCGTGGCAGCAGCAATAGTCGAATTCGATCCCCTGGCCGATGCGGTTCGGTCCGCCGCCGAGGATGATCACCTTTTTGCGTGCGCTCGGGGCAGCCTCGCAGGACGGCGCGCCGTCGAACGCCGTCTCGTAAGTCGAATACATGTAGGGCGTTTTCGCTGCGAACTCGGCCGCGCAGGTGTCGACGCGCTTGTAGACGGGACGAACGTCAAGCGATTGGCGCAGCTTCCTGACCTCGATTTCCGTTCCGCCCGCAAGCTGCGCGAGGCGCTTGTCGGAAAATCCCATCGCCTTGAGGGCGGCGAGGCGCTCCCTGTCGGTCGGAAGGCCGTTCGTCTCGACGTCGCGTTCGGCGGCGATAATGCCGTCGATCTGTTCGAGGAACCACGGATCGTAATGAGTGATCGAGCGGACCTGTTCGATCGCAAGGCCGTGACGGAGCGCCTGCGCGGCGACGCGAATGCGGTCCGGCGTTGAGGCTGCGAGCGCCGCCCTTATCGCGTTTGCGTCATCGCCGCCGCCAAGGCCCGGGATGGCGATCGGATCGAGCCCGCAAAGCCCGGTTTCGAGCGATCGCAGCGCCTTCTGCAGCGATTCCTGGAACGAGCGCCCGATCGCCATCGCTTCGCCGACCGACTTCATCGCTGTCGTCAGGAACGGTTCCGACCCCGGGAACTTCTCAAAGGCGAAACGCGGGATCTTGGTGACGACGTAATCGATCGTCGGCTCGAAGGAAGCGGGCGTCGCGCCGGTGATGTCGTTTTCAAGCTCGTCGAGCGTGTAGCCGACGGCGAGCTTCGCCGCGACGCGCGCGATCGGAAATCCGGTCGCCTTCGAGGCGAGGGCGGACGAGCGCGAGACGCGCGGGTTCATCTCGATGACGACAAGGCGTCCCGTGTCGGGATTGATCGAGAACTGCACATTCGATCCGCCGGTCTCGACGCCGATCTCGCGCATCACCGCGATCGACGCGTTGCGCATGATCTGGAATTCCTTGTCGGTGAGCGTCAGCGCAGGCGCGACAGTGATCGAATCGCCGGTGTGAATCCCCATCGGATCGAGGTTCTCGATCGAGCAGATGATGATGCAGTTGTCCGCTCTGTCGCGGACGACCTCCATCTCATATTCTTTCCAGCCGAGAAGGCTCTCGTCGATCAGGACCTGGCCGACGGGCGAGGCCTCGATGCCGGCGCGGACGATCTGTTCGAACTCTTCGCGGTTATAGGCGATGCCGCCGCCGGTGCCCCCGAGCGTGAAGGCTGGGCGGATGATCGCAGGGAGGCCGACGGCGTCGAGCGCGCCGAGCGCTTCGGCAAGGCCCGCGGTGCGGTCGTAACCGGCAATCTTGCCATCCTTCTTCAGCGCCGGCGAAGAAACGACGACCGAACGCGGTGATTCGAGCCCGATCGCGTCCATCGCCGCACGGAATTTTTCGCGATCTTCCGCCTTTTCGATGACGTCGGCTCGCGCGCCGATCATCTCGACGCCGTATTTTTCAAGAACGCCGGCGCGTTCAAGATCGAGCGCGCAGTTCAAGGCCGTTTGCCCGCCCATGGTCGGAAGGAGGGCGTCGGGTCGTTCTTTCGCGATGATCTTCTCGACAAATTCGACCGAGATCGGCTCGACATAGGTTGCGTCGGCGAGCTCCGGATCGGTCATGATCGTCGCCGGGTTCGAATTGACGAGGATGACCCGGTAGCCTTCCTCTTTCAGCGCCTTGACCGCCTGCACGCCTGAATAGTCGAACTCGCAGGCCTGGCCGATGACGATGGGGCCGGCGCCGATGATGAGGATCGAGGAAATATCGGTGCGTTTGGGCATCTTCACTCGCGCGCAGGCGCGTCCTGGGCCGCTTTGGGCGCCCAAGCGCGTCATTCAACTTTTCGGTTAAGCGGGTCTCTTAGGGGAAGGCGAGGGGAAGGGGAAGAGCGAACCGCCGCCCCGCG
>JBMOOR010000174.1:0-12948 GCA_049324555.1 Pseudomonadota bacterium
TTGTCCGAACTTCACGTCTCATTCGAGTTCTTTCCGCCAAAGACGGAAGCGATGCAGCAGAAGCTGTGGGCGTCGGTCGAGAAGCTGAAACCTCTGGCGCCGGACTTTGTGTCGGTGACTTACGGCGCCGGCGGTTCGACACGCGAGCGAACGCACGAAACCGTTTCGCGCATCATCAAGGAGGCGTCGCTTCCCGTTGCCGCGCATCTGACCTGCGTCGCCGCGACGAAGGCTGAAGTCGACAAGGTGCTGAGGGATTACTGGGCCGAAGGCGTCCGCCACATTGTCGCCTTGCGCGGCGATCCGCCGGGCGGGCCGGGCGAGCGATATGCGCCGCATCCGGGCGGCTACGCCAATGCGGCGGAACTTGCAGCGGGCGCGAAGAAAATTGCGGACTTCGAGATCAGCATCGGCTGTTATCCGGAAAAGCATCCCGACAGCCCGTCGGTCGCCGCCGACATCGACATGCTTAAGAGGAAGATCGACGCTGGCGCCTCGCGCGCGATCACGCAGTTCTTCTACGACAATGACGTCTATTATCGCTATCTCGATCGCGTGCTGGGAGCGGGCGTCGAAATCCCGATTGCGCCCGGCATCATGCCGATCACGAATTTCGCGGGCGTTCGCAAAATGGCGGACACATGCGGCGCGACGATACCGGGGCGCCTTGTGAAGCTCTTCCAAAATCTCGATGAGGATCCGACGACGCGCCAGCTGATCGCGGCGACGGTCGCCGCCGAACAGTGCCTCGCTCTCGCTGAACAGGGCGTCAAGCACTTCCATTTCTATACGCTAAATCGCGATGACCTCGCCTATGCGCTCTGCACGATGCTGGGCGTCAGGCCGAAATCAGCTGTAAAACCCGCCGGCGCCGGCGCATGACCATCCCGGTTTTTGTCAATATCGGCGAGCGGACGAACGTCACCGGCTCAGCGAAGTTCCGCAAGCTGATCAAGGAAGACAAATACGACGAAGCGCTCGCCGTTGCGCGTCAGCAAGTCGAATCAGGCGCGCAAATTCTCGACGTCAATATGGACGAGGGGATGCTCGACGGCGTCGCCGCGATGCGCCGGTTCCTGCGCCTCATCGCGTCAGAGCCTGACATTTCGCGCGTGCCGATCATGATTGATTCCTCGAAATGGGACGTGATCGAGGAGGGCCTCAAGAACGTCCAGGGCAAGGCGATCGTCAATTCGATCTCGCTCAAGGAAGGCGAGGCGGCGTTTCTGGATCACGCGAGAAAGGTGAAGCGCTACGGCGCCGCCTGCGTCGTCATGGCGTTCGACGAGCAGGGGCAGGCCGACACCGCGAAGCGCAAGATCGAGATCTGCGAACGCTCGTACAAAATCCTCGTCGAGAAGATTGGTTTTCCTCCCGATGACATCATTTTCGATCCCAACATCTTCGCGGTCGCAACCGGCATCGAGGAGCACAACAACTACGCCGTCGACTTTATCGAGGCGACGCGCGCGATCAAGGAACGGCTCCCGGGCGCGCGCATCTCCGGCGGGGTTTCCAACATTTCGTTTTCGTTCCGCGGCAATGAGCCGGTGCGCGAAGCGATGCACTCGGTTTTTCTCTATCACGCCATCAAGGCGGGGATGGATATGGGCATCGTCAACGCCGGCCAGCTCGCGATCTACGATGAGATTCCGCTTTCGCTCCGCGATCCCGTCGAGGATGTCATTCTCAATCGGCGCCCCGATGCGACAGAGCGGCTTCTCGAGGTCGCCGAACAGTATAAGGGCGAAGCCGGCAAGAAGATCGAGGCCGATCTTTCCTGGCGGGAGACGAGCGTCGAAGAGCGGCTGAAACATGCGCTCGTCAAGGGCATCACCGAATTCATCATCGAGGATACGGAAGAGGCGAGGAAAAAACTCGGCCGCCCGCTTTTCGTCATCGAAGGGCCGCTGATGGACGGCATGAATGTTGTCGGCGATCTCTTCGGCTCCGGAAAAATGTTCCTGCCGCAAGTCGTCAAGTCCGCACGCGTCATGAAACAGTCCGTCGCATATCTGACGCCCTTTATGGAAAAAGAGAAGAAAGAGCAGGGCCTCGCGCAAGGAAAGCCGAACGGCAAGATCCTGATGGCGACGGTCAAGGGCGACGTTCACGACATCGGCAAGAATATCGTCGGCGTCGTGCTCCAGTGCAATAATTACGAGGTGATCGATCTCGGCGTTATGGTTCCGGCTGACCGGATCCTCGCCGAGGCGAAAAAACGCGAGGTCGATATCATCGGTCTGTCGGGTCTCATCACGCCGAGCCTCGATGAAATGCGCCATGTCGCCGCCGAGATGAAGCGGCAAGGCTTCGGCATCCCGCTCCTTATCGGCGGGGCGACGACGAGCCGCGCGCACACGGCGGTGAAGATCGCGCCGAATTATGAACATGGCGTCGTCTATGTGACCGACGCGAGCCGAGCGGTCGGCGTCGCCGGCGCGCTCGTCTCGGAACAACGCCGGCCCGCCTATCTCGCCGAAATCCGCAGCGATTACGATCGCATTCGCGACCAGCATGAGAAAGGTCGAGACAAGAATCCGAGGATCCCGCTCGCGGAGGCGCGAGTGAAGGCGCCGAAGATCGACTGGAAAAACTACGAGCCGCCGGCGCCATCCTTCACCGGCGCGAGGGCCTTCCGCAATTATGACCTGAAGACTCTGGTCGATCATATAGACTGGACGCCGTTTTTCGCGTCCTGGGAGCTTGTCGGAAAATATCCGCGCATTCTCGATGATGCGATCGTCGGCTCGTCTGCGCGCGCGCTGTTCGCCGACGCGCAGGAGATGCTTCGCGACATCATTGCGAAAGAGAGCCTCACCGCGCATGGCGTCGTCGGCTTCTGGCCGGCAAACGCGGTCGGCGACGATATAGAGCTCTATGCGGACGAATCCCGGACGACGACCATTGCGACGTTGCACGGCCTCAGGCAGCAAATCGCCAAACGCGACGACGGCGCGCCGAATTACTGCCTTTCGGATTTCATCGCGCCTAAGGATTCGGGCAAACGCGACTACGTCGGCGCCTTCGCGGTGACTGCGGGCGTCGGCGAGGACGCGCTCGCCGCCTCGTTCGACAACGCCCATGACAACTATTCCGCAATCATGTCGAAGGCGATCGCCGACAGGCTTGCGGAAGCCTTCGCCGAGCATCTTCATGCGCGCGTACGCCGCGAACTCTGGGGTTATGCCAAAGACGAATCGCTTTCTGTCGAAGAACTGATCGCGGAGAAATATCAAGGCATCCGTCCGGCGCCCGGTTATCCCGCGCAGCCCGACCATACCGAGAAGGCGACGCTCTTCCGACTGCTCGACGCGGAAAAGAACGCCGGGATGGCCTTGACGGAGAGTTTTGCCATGACGCCGCCGGCCTCTGTTTCAGGGCTCTACCTCAGCCACAAGGACGCGCTCTATTTTGGCGTCGGCCAGATCGCAAAGGATCAGGTCGAGGATTATGCGAAGCGGAAGTCAATGAGCATCGCCGCCATCGAAAAATGGCTCGCCCCAATTCTCGCCTATGATGCGTAGCGGCTAGAAATGCGCGCCGCCCGCAAAGAACAATGCAATCGCCATCAGCCCGCCGCCGCAAATGACCCCCGCGGCGGCGATACGCAACTGATCAAAGAGCGCATTCATGCCCCAACCCCTTGGTCAGCGCCCGGATGTCCGAGCGGTGGGATATTGCTTGTCGACAGTGCGAATGCAAGGAAGAGCGAGGCGTATTGGCGCATCGGGTGCGCGATGCTTCGGTCAACCGCCGGGCGCTGCTGGGGAAAAAAATTTTTCCACAATTCTGTAATATTCTGCCCAAATCTAAGGCCAGAACCTGGTGTCTGGCGCTCGTTGCGGCCGCTCGCTAAAGCGGCCGGGGAATAGCGGGATATGCGCGTGGGTATCTGGGATCAGATCGGGGACGCAATCGAGGAAGCGCACAAGCGGACGCTCGGCGCGGCGCTCGACGCTTTCGTCCAGATGAAGGCGCGGCGCGACGAGGCCGCTTTTTCGATCGCCCTGATCGCGCTGTCCGCGAAAATCGCCCGAGCCGACGGCTTCGTCACCGACAACGAAGTCGACGCCTTCCGCAAGTTCTTCGCGTTTCCCGAACAGGAAGCGTCGAAAGTGCGGATGATCTTCGATCTCGCAAAACAGGACGTCGCGGGCTTTGAACATTATGTCTCTCGGGTCGCCAAAATCTTTGAAGGTGAGACTGTCGTTCTCGAAGACGTGATCGACTGCCTTCTTTATGTCGCGCTGGCCGACGGGCAGGCGCATCCGCGCGAAATGGCGATGCTCGAGAAAGCGGCGGAGGCGTTCAAACTGAAACCCGGCGCATGGCGGCGGCTCAAGGCCGCGCATCTCGGACAGGATCAGGACGATCCCTATGTCATCCTCGGGATCGGGCACGACGCCGACGATGCGGCGATCCGTGCGCAATACCGAGATCTCATGCGCGAGAACCACCCTGACGCGCTGATCGCGCGCGGCGTTCCCTCGGCGCTTGTAAAGATCGCAGAGAACCGGACGGCGGCCATCAATGCGGCCCACGAGCGGATCCTCGCCGAAAGAAGCCGTTAACCAGCAGGTTGCGACGCCTTATTTCCGCTTAACAGATCGTCGCTAATCTTGATGGGACCGCTCGCAACGACGCCCGCCAAATTACTGGACGGGGCGCGAAAAGTGCGCGTAGACTGATCCCGGTTCGATGGCGTTGGCGTGGGTGAAATGCAGGGAGCGGCGGCAGAAGGGGTAGAAGGAAAAGGCGTCAGGCCTAGCGATCGGGGACTGACGGGTCTTGTCGATGCAATCCTCTTTCTCGCCGTGCTTGGTTTTTCTGCAATCGCCTTTCTCGCTCTCGCTTTGGCGGCGCCGTTGGCGATCGCCGTTTCCGCGTTGTTTGGCGCCCTGTCGGCGCTCTCCGCCCATGATCGCAACCGCGGCGGCTGGCGGGTCGCCGGCGCCGCCTGATCCCCTTCCGCATCCCACAGCTGAGATTGCTGGCGCTCGCGGCGCGTCGTAATCCGGCGTCGCCATTTGAGACGAGGGCCTTCCTTGAGCGCGCGCGAACTGATCGTTCTCCTCGTTCTCTGCGTGGCGTGGGGATTCCACTACGTCGTCATCAAGACGGCGGTCGCGGAGATTCCGCCGATATTCTACGCCGCGATGCGAATGACGCTCGTCGCCGTCGTGCTCTCGCCATTCCTGCGCTGGCGCGCCGGCCAGATGAACAAGGTGCTGCTCGCGGCTTTCTGCTTTGGAGCAGTCAATTATGCGCTGCTGTTCAGCGGTCTCAAATACGCAACAGCATCGGCGAGCGCGATCGCAAACCAGCTCTATGTGCCATTCGCGACGATCCTCTCAGTTGTGTTTCTCAAGGAATCGATCGGCTGGCGGCGGATCGTCGGCATTGCGCTCGCATTTGGGGGCGTCGCCGTCATTGCGCTGAGCCGCGACCAGGACGTCGTCGGCGCGCGCATCGGAATTGGCGTCGGCCTTGTCGCCGCCGCAACGTTCGTCGAAGCGAACGGGTCGATCCTCGTCAAGAAAGCGACGGGTTTCAAGCCATGGGAGCTTCTCGCCTGGTTCGGTCTTATCGGCGCTCCCTGTCTTTTCGCGCTTTCGTCAGCGATCGAGCAGGACCAGATGGCGTTGCTGGCTGCGGGTGACAAGAAGATCGTCATGGGCGCCATTCTCTATTCATCGCTTGTATCGTCCGTCTTCGGGCACACCGCCTATTACTGGCTCATCCAGCGTCGGCCGGTGTCGGAAGTCGCCTCCTCGACGCTCCTGACGACATTTTTCGCCGTCGCATTTTCGGTCGCGATTCTCGGCGAACCCTTTACGCTTGCGTTCATTGTCGGCGGCGCGATGACGTTGGCCGGCGTCGGGATCGTTGTCCTGCGCGCCCCGGCGACGGCGCCTGAACCTGGCGCGCCTGAATCGATCGTCGTTACGCCCGAAAAGGACGTGGAAAGATGAAAAAGGTCGCGATTGTGGACACCCCCTCGCCGAATTTCGACGAACGCGGGCGCGGCGTCGACATGATCGTCCTCCACTACACCGGGATGCTGACAGCCAGGGAGGCGATCGACCGGCTTTGCGACCCGGCGGCGAAAGTGTCCTCGCATTATCTCGTCGACGAGGACGGAACGATCCACGCCCTTGTCCCAGAGTCAAAGCGCGCCTTTCATGCGGGCGTATCGAGCTGGAAAGGCGAGAAAGACATCAACGCGCGCTCGATCGGGATCGAAATCGTCAATCCTGGCCACGAATGGGGCTACCGCAAATTTCGAGGCAGGCAGATCGAGATGGTGATCGCACTCCTGCATGATATTCGCGCACGCCATGAGGTCGCGCCGGCGCGTGTGCTCGGCCATTCAGACGTCGCGCCGCAAAGAAAGGAAGATCCGGGCGAGCTGTTCCCGTGGAAGAAGCTTGCCGAAGTGGGGCTCGCGATTGCACCCTATGACGGCGATCCTGATCCGGCGATCACCTATGAGGAAGCTTTGGCGATGCTGCGCGCGATCGGCTACGACGCGCCAGACAAGGCGCACGCCGCAGCGCTTGTCGCCTTTCAGCGTCGTTTTTGTCCAGAGGCTCTTGCGCAAGGGTTCAATCCGCTGACCAAGGCGGCGCTCAAATGGGCGGCGAAAATGATGGAGTGAATGTCTCCGCGATTAAGCGGTCGCGAGCGCCTTGCGCTTGTGTGATTCCTTCGTCGGCACAGCCTTCGCCGCTCTCTCGATTTCCTGCTGCCTGATCGCCTCCTTGGCGCGCACATGCCTGAACGCATTGCACGCATTCTTCCAGTCGGCGAGGATACGCGCCGCGGCGAAGGACCTTGTTTCAAGCGCATGGCGTTCGATCAGCGATCTGAGGCGCCGCTCAGCGTCGTCATCGAGCGCGAGTGCGACGATCGTTTCGGAATTGGCGAAGGCGTCGAATTTTCCGTCGGGATCGTAAACGAAGGCATCTCCTCCGGTCATCCCTGCGCCGAAGTTAAAGCCGACAGCCCCGAGCACGACAATGGCGCCGCCGGTCATGTATTCGCAACCATTCGCCGAACATCCCTCGACGACGGCGGTCGCGCCGGAATTCCTTACTGCGAAGCGCCCGCCGGCTCTCCCCGCCGCGAAAAGCGATCCCGATGTCGCGCCATAGAGGCAGGTGTTGCCGATGATCGCCTGGCCCTCGCGCGCGGGAGCGTCCTGCGACGGACGAACGACGATCTCGGCGCCGGAAAGCCCCTTGCCGACATAGTCGTTGGCGTCGCCCTCTATGATCAGTTTCAACCCATGTGCGCCGAAAGCGCCGAGCGACTGCCCCGCCGAACCTTTGAGCCGCAACGTCAGGTGATCTGGAGCGAGGGGCCTCTCCTTCATGGTGCGAACGATTTCGGAGGACAGCCGCGCACCGATCGTGCGGTCTGTGTTGCGCACTGGGAGGGTGAGCGTCTGGCGCTCGCCGAACTGGAAAAACGCGTCAAGAGCGGGACGAATGCGCTGATCGACGGTGTCGGTCACTTCGATGCGGCCCTTGCGTGAGGAACGCGGCGGGCAGGGGCTGGAATCGATCCGCGTCAGGATCGGATTGAGATCGAGGTCGTCGAGATCGGCGGACCCGCGCGAGACCTGATCGAGAAGGTCAGAGCGCCCGATGATTTCATCGAGTGAGCGCGCGCCGAGCGCGGCGAGGTGGCGACGCACATCTTCGGCGATGAATGTCATCAGGTTGACGACATGATCGGCGGCGCCCGTGAAACGCTGACGCAACGCTTCGTCCTGCGTGCAGACGCCGACGGGACAGGTGTTCGAGTGACACTGGCGCACCATCAGACAGCCAAGCGCGACAAGCGAAATCGTGCCGACGCCGAACTCCTCCGCGCCGAGCATGGCGGCGACGATGATGTCGCGCCCGGTGCGAATGCCGCCGTCGGTCCGCAATGTCACTTGCGAGCGAAGTTCGTTCAGCGTCAGCACTTGATGCGCCTCGGCGAGGCCGAGCTCCCACGGGGAGCCTGCAAACTTGATCGAGGTCTGCGGGCTCGCGCCGGTGCCGCCGACATGACCGGAAATAAGGATGACGTCCGCTTTCGCCTTGGCGACGCCGGCGGCGATTGCGCCGATGCCGCCCGCCGAGACGAGCTTCACGCAGACGCGCGCCGTCGGATTGATCTGTTTCAGGTCATAGATGAGCTGCGCGAGGTCTTCGATCGAGTAGATGTCGTGATGCGGGGGCGGAGAGATCAGCGTGACGCCGGGCGTCGCATGGCGCATGCGCGCGATGAATTCCGTCACCTTGAAGCCGGGGAGCTGTCCGCCCTCGCCCGGCTTTGCGCCTTGCGCGATCTTGATCTCAAGCTCCTGGCATTGATTGAGATAGTCGGCATTGACGCCGAAACGCCCCGAGGCGACCTGCTTGATCGCGGAATTCGGGTTGTCGCCATTGGGCAGCGGCTTGTAGCGATCGGGGTCCTCGCCGCCTTCGCCGGAGACGGACTTCGCGCCGATGCGGTTCATCGCGACGTTAAGAACGCCATGCGCCTCGGGTGAAAGCGCGCCGAGCGACATGCCGGGCGTCACAAAGCGGCGGCGAACCCCATCCATCGGTTCGACTTCCGAAATGTCGATCGCAGGGCCGAGGGGCTGCGGGCGCAGGAGATCGCGGACCTGCGCGGGCTTGTGATTGTCGAGCGCTTCGACGAAGCGGGCGAACGCGGCGGCGTCATTCTCGCGCACCGCTTTCTGCAGATCGCTGACGAGCCGCGCCTCAAGGATGTGCCGCTCGCCGCGCGTCCTCTGGCGATAGAAACCGCCGACGGGAAGCTGCGCTTCGCCTCTCCAGGCGCGCTCGCGCAGCATCGCCGTGCGCCGCTCGATCCCGGAAAAGCCGATGCCTGAAATCCGGCTCGTCATGCCCGGGAAAAATTCCTCGACAAGTCCCCGCGAGAGGCCGAGCGCCTCGAAATTGCAGCCCCCGCGATAGGACGAGATGACGGAAATGCCCATCTTCGAGATGATCTTCAAAAGGCCCGCCTCGAGCGCGCTCTTATAATTGTAGGCGCACTGACCGATATTGAGGCCTTCATAGAGCCCGCGCGCATGCGCATCCGCGATCGAATCGAAGGCGAGATAAGGATTGATCGCCGTCGCGCCGACGCCGACGAGGACGGCGGCGTAATGCGCGTCGAGACACTCCGCCGACCGCACGATGATCGAGCAGAATGAACGGCGCCCGACCTTGGTGAGATGCGTGTGCGCGCCGCCGGCGGCGAGGATCATCGGAACCGGCGCGCGGCGCGCGTCCTGGTTTTCATCGGTGAGGATGATGA
Source organism: Pseudomonadota bacterium (assembly GCA_049324555.1). Classification (GTDB taxonomy): domain Bacteria; phylum Pseudomonadota; class Alphaproteobacteria; order Caulobacterales; family Parvularculaceae; genus Amphiplicatus. The sequence goes on from JBMOOR010000174.1 coordinate 9,328, forward strand.
TGCCGGCGCCGTCCTTCACCGCTTCCGCCGCTTCCGAGCGAATGCGCTCAAGAGCGCGCTTTAACGCCGCGCCGTCGCCGCAAGCCTCCGCCGCATCGTAGGTGCAGTCGATCTCGGCGATCTTTTGATCGAGAAGCCCGCGCAGCCGCACATACATGCCGTTGGTCAGGATAGGGCTTTCGAGAACAAAGACGTCTGTCTGCGTCTTGTCGGAGGCGAGGATGTTGCCGAGATTTTTAAATCGCGTGTTGAGGCTCATGACGCCTGCTTCGCGCAAGGGGTCGATCGGCGGATTCGTGACCTGGCTGAAATTCTGGCGGAAATAGTGCGACAGGGGCCGATATTCGTCCGAGAGGACGGCGATCGGCGCGTCATCGCCCATCGAGCCGATCGCTTCTTTTCCTGTCGCCGCCATCGGGCGCAGGATGAGGTCGAGATCTTCGAGCGTATAGCCCGCCGCCGCCTGTCGGCGCGTCAGTTCCTCACCCTCGAAGAGCCGATCTTCCGGGCCGGGTCCGATTTTCGGCTCAAGCTCGACGACATCGCCGAGCCATTCCGTGTAAGGATGTTTGCCGGCAAGATAGTCAAGGATCTCGTCCTGTTCAAAAAACTGCAGCGTCTCGGTGTCGAAGGCGATCATGCGCCCAGGCTCGAGCGCGCCTCGCCTCGCGACTGCGCGCTCGCCGAGCGGGCACATGCCGGTCTCCGATCCGACGGCGAGTACGCCGTCGTCGGTGATTGCATAGCGAAGAGGGCGAAGTCCGTTCCTGTCGACGCCCGCGACGGCCCATCGCCCATCATAGGCGGCGATGGCGGCGGGCCCATCCCAAGGCTCCATGACGGCGTTGCAATAGCCGTAGAGCGCGCGCCATTCGTCTTTCATGGCGCGTTTCGCCCATGCTTCCGGCATCAAGAGCGCCTTCGTCATCGGCCCGGTGCGCCCCGCGCGCACGAGAAGTTCGAACACTTGGTCGAGCGCGGCGGAGTCCGAGGCGCCCGGCCGGATCACCGGCTTCACGCACGCGCCGTCCTCGCCGAAGACGCTTGAAGCCATGCGGATTTCATGGCTCTTCATCCAGTTGATGTTGCCTTTCAGCGTGTTGATCTCGCCGTTATGCGCGAGCATGCGGAACGGCTGGGCGAGGCGCCATTCCGGGAAGGTGTTCGTCGAATAGCGCTGATGGAAGATCGCGATCGACGAGACGAACCGCGGATCGCGGAGGTCGTGATAGAAGGCGTCGATCTCTTCGGCGAGAAACATCCCTTTGTAAACGATCGACCGCGCGGAGAGCGACGAGACATAGAAATCCGGGAGGTTGGCTTCGCTGACGCGCTGTTCGATCCGCCGGCGAACGAGATAAAGCGCACGCTCAAGATCGTCCTTCGAGCGTTCTTTCGTATCGCAGAAGAGGATTTGCTCGATCTCCGGGCGGACGAGATTGGCGCGTGCGCCGAGGCGGCTTGCATCGACCGGCGCCTGACGCCAGCCATAGATGTTAAAGCCGTCGCGGATGATTTCTGTCTCGACGATGGTGCGGCATTGGTCCTGGGCGCTGAAATTCGTGCGCGGAAGAAAGATCATTCCCGCGCAAAGATCGCTCGCCTCGGGCGTTCTGCCCATGCGGGCGACGTAATGGCGGAACAGGTCCTGCGGAATGTTGACAAGAAGCCCCGCGCCGTCGCCGGTCTTGCCATCGGCCGCGACCGCGCCGCGATGCCAGACGGCCTTGAGGGCGGCGATCGCCATTTCGACGATTTCGCGTTTCGGCGCGCCGTCAAGCGCCGCAACGAGGCCGACGCCGCATGCGTCGCGCTCAGACGAAGGCTCGTATGCGCCGGCGTCGATAAGCGCCTGACGGTTTGCGAGATAGGATTGGATCGGGTCTGTCATTGATTCGCCGGAAAGCTGATTGGCTTATTCTGCGGCGAGGAGCGTCGTCGCGGTAGTCGTCAGCGACGCAATAATTTCTGTCGCCGCTTTTCGCCCGTCGACAATCGCCCATACGACGAGCGAGGCGCCGCGGACGATGTCGCCCGCGGCGTAAACGCCCGGGATGCGCGTCTCGAGCGAACCGCGGCGCGTTTCGATCGTTCCTCGCTTCGTCGTCTTGAGCTGCGGCGCGTTGAAGAGCGTCGGCAGGTCCTCCGGCTCGAAGCCTAGCGCCTTGACGACGAGATCGGCGTCGAGGCGGAACTCGGAGCCCGCGATCTTCTCAACCGACTGGCGGCCCGACGCGTCCATCGCCCCGACGCGCATGCGGATGGCGCTGACGCCGACGGCGCAGCCCTCATCGGCGATGACAGCGGTCGGCGCGGCGAGCCATTCAAAGACGACGCCTTCTTCTTCCGCGTTCTGCGTTTCGCGCGCCGACCCCGGCATGTTGGCGCGGTCGCGGCGATAAAGACAGGTGACGCTCACTGCGCCCTGACGCACTGCGGTCCTGACGCAGTCCATTGCGGTGTCGCCGCCGCCAATAACGACGACGCGCTTGCCCTTCGCGTCGAGCCGCCCATTGTCGAAGTCAGCGACCGCGTCGCCAAGACCCTTGCGGTTCGACGCGGTGAGATAGTCGAGCGCGGCGATGACGCCGTCCCCATCTTCGCCTCCAAGCTCGAGGTCGCGGCTCTTGTAGACGCCTGTGGCGATGAGGATGGCGTCATGCCGGTCGCGAAGATCGTTGAGGCTCGCCTCACGCCCGACTTCGAAATTGAGGCGGAATGAGACGCCCGCCTCCTCAAGTCGGCGGACGCGGCGCGCGACGATGCTCTTTTCAAGCTTGAAATTCGGGATCCCGTAGACGAGGAGGCCGCCGGGGCGGTCATGCCGGTCATAGATGACGACGTCGACGCCAGCCTTGCGGAAGTCCTCGGCGGCGGCGAGCCCCGCGGGGCCCGCGCCGATGACGCCGACAGATCGTCCGGTCGCGCGGCCGACCTCGATCGGCGCGACCCACCCGTTCGCCCACGCGGTTTCCGTGATGAACTGCTCGACGGCGCCGATCGTCACTGTTCCGTGGCCGGACTGCTCGATGACGCAAGCGCCCTCGCAAAGACGATCTTGGGGGCAAATCCGTCCGCAGATTTCCGGCATCGTGTTGGTTGCGGAAGAGAGAGCGTAAGCCTCTTTGAGACGGCCTTCCGCTGCAAGGCGAAGCCAATCCGGAATATCGTTCGTAAGCGGACAATGCGCCTGACAAAAGGGAACGCCGCACTGGCTGCAGCGCGAGGCTTGCGCCCGCGCCTCGCCGGTTTCGAAGCCCTGATAAATCTCGCGAAAATCCGCACCGCGCGCGAAGGCGGCGCGTTTCGTCGGTGTTTTCCGTTCGAGATTGGTGAACTTCAGCATCTGCGTAAAGGCGTTTTGCTCATTCGTAATTGATGGACGGGCCGTTTGAGAATCGCTGTTGCGGCCGACGGGACGCTCAACTCGTCAGCCGCTCTCCGATTCTCTATGAAACGCTAAGGGCGGACTTGGATCAGCGGCAAGGGTTATTTTGCTGCAGCTGCGAAGAATTTTCATCTAAAATGGCATATAATGCTAAATTTTATGTACTGCGTGTCAGTTTAACGTCGTTGCATCGAGCGATCAAGGCAGTTTCGGGCGCAGGCGAAAACCTTTGA
>JBMOOR010000175.1:0-12781 GCA_049324555.1 Pseudomonadota bacterium
CTTCCATCGAGGAGATCGAGGATCATCCGTGTCGGCGGCGTCAGGCTTTCGTCGCCCGGTCCGAGCGGTTCCGTCGGAATGGCGATCACCGCGTCGATACCGCGCCTGACGGCCTCCTCAACCGCAATTTCAGCAAGGCGTTTTGATCGCGGATACGGCCCGAGCATTTCATCCGGGCTGAGCAGAATTCCCTCATCCGCATTCGAGGTCCCGATGGGCGTCTTCTCGCCGATGAGCGTCGTGAGGCTTGAACAGTGGATGAAGCGGCGAACGCCTGCTTTCACCGCCGCTTCAAGCATGACGCGCGTTCCCAGATGATTAACGCGCTCGAAAGCGGATCGGTCCTTCGCCCACAACTGCGCATTGCCGGCGAGATGAAAGACCGTGTCGGCGCCAGTGACGGCCTTCGCCGCAATCGCCGAATCGTCAATCGATCCAATGATCGTCTCCACATCCGCCGCTGCGACAAGATCGAGCGCGCGCACGCTTTCGCCGCGCGCCTTCAGGGCGCGAACGAGGTGGCGGCCGACGAAACCGGCGCCGCCAGTGACAAGAGACAGCGTCACGGAGCCTCATTGCTCCGTTTGCAGACGACGAGACCGCTGTCAGCGACAGAGCCGATCGCGAGCAATCCCTCTTCCTCGACCGCCGCCGTCGCCGCGGAAAAGAGTTTGGCGCGACGGTCCTCAAAGAGGAGCGTCGTCTCTCCCGTTTCCGGATCGACGCGCACGATGCGGCTGCCGCTTCGGCCAAGGCCGAGACGTCGCTGCATGCCGATCGCAAGGAGAGAAGGATGGAGCGCGGCGACAATATCGCCATTCGACGACACGGTGAGGTTGTCGGGCGCGCCGGGCAGCGGGAACTTCCGCTCGACGCTCAATCCCTCGCCCTCCGTTGTCAGCACCAGTATCTCCCTGTCGCGCGTCGCCGCGAGCGCGAGCTCGCCGGAGGAAAGCGCAGCGACGCCGTTTGCATGGCGGACGCCGTCGAACACCCTCTCCCCATCTGCGGTCGCAACGCCGCTCGCACGAGAGGCGAAAATGTCTTCGACGCCGCCGCGCCACCCGCAGGATGCATGATCGAATGAGACGAGCGTTGTTTCGCCAAGCGTTGCAACGTCATTGGCCGAACAGCGCGGCGCCCTTCCCTCGCCGACAAAGACCGCGCCGTCGGCGTCTGCGCGCTCAAGCCGCGCTGTCATGCGCCATTTGTCGTCGATACGCTGATAGGACCGATTGATGAAAGCGATCTCGCGTCGGCCGGGATCGAAACTGAGCCCGTGCGGCCTGAGCCCGCCGCCAACGGAGTCGCGCGCGATGATCGAGGCGAGCGTCAACGTTGTTTCATCGCCGGCCAGCGACGCGATCGGCGCCGAATAGACGCCGCCCTGCGCGATATCAAACGCAGCCGATTTGACTTCGCGCTCGACTTTGCGGCGATCATAGGCCGAAATGAGGATGCGGCGGCTCACCCTGTCGAAGGCAAGGTCCTCCGCGCCGACGACAGCGGCGCCGTTCTCCGCATCGACGATCGTTACGCGGCGGCATTTGCCGGCGTCATAGAGCGCTTCACCCTCAACCTTCGCGGCGCAGCCCGTCAGGACCGCTGTGAGGATTGCCGCCGAGATCCGTAAAGGTCTTTGCACTGTTGAGCCCCCGGGACGCGCCCCGCCTCTCCGAACTTCGCGACTACCGCCCGGGCCGACTGTAGCCCCATTGATCGAGGAAGCGGCCAAGCCGCTTTTCGACCTTCGCCGCCGCCTCGTCGGAATAGGCGAACTTATTCTTCTCGAAGCTCTTCACGGAGACAAGATAGGCTTCGAATTTCGGCTTCGCCTCCGCAAAGCCCGGCAGTTGCAATTCGGCATAGATGCGCGCGAGGGCGTTGATCCCATCCCTGTCGAGGTCTTCATAAGCAAGATCAATGTAATGCGGCGGCGCGAGCCCTTCTGCGTCCTTGTTCAGCGCGTCCATCATCCGCTCGTAGACGCTAAGGATCGTCTCGTCGATGTCGACATGGTCGTAAGACTGCAGCGCGAATTCGGCGAGGAGCTTCCGGTAGAAATTCCGCATCGAGACGAAAACCTCATAGGGACTGCGCCGGATATGGATGAACTTCGCCCCCGGAAACATCCCGCGCAGCATGGCGAGGCGCGCCGTATAGACCGGGTTCTTGATGAGCAGCGTCTTCCCGTCCTGGTATTTTGAAAGTTTGCGCAGGAGATAGACGAACCGCTCTTGCCAGCGAGCGACATCTGCCTCCGTGCAGCCGGTAAAGAACAGTCCGCGCTCAAGGAATTCCGGGAACGCCTTCGGAAAATAGATGCCGTGATAGAAGGAGAGATCCGTCATGTTGGCGACGGCGATTTCATCTTCCTGCGGGCTGTCGGGCGTCACCGGGATATTGTCGATATAGCGATGTTTGGGGAGCGCCTTTACGAGGAGCGGAGCGAACGCGCGCCCAAGGCCGAACAGGTCCCAGGGGAGACCGGTTGCGACCGGCGGCACGAACGCCCACGCGCCGCTCTTGCACATAACGTTGTAAAGATGCGTCGTCCCTGAACGCCAGTGACCGAGGATAAAGACCGGCGGCGCGAGGTCCTCCGCCCGCGGCAGACGGCTTTCCATGATCATCCGCTCGGCGGTCGAAAACGGCCAGCGCGCAAGGGCCGCTCCGGCGATCGCCGCCGCCTGAAGGGGCCTTTCGGGCGCGCCCGCCCTCCCGATGGCGCGGATGAGCGTGTCGATATCTGCGCCGCTGAGCGGGTGAGCCATGGCTAGCCTGTGCAACGTCCAAGGCGCCGCGCATAACAAAGCCGGACGCCGCTGGCCAGCGCCCTTTCGGCCGGAAACCCTCCCTGGAGACGTGACGCGCGCGAAGCACGCCTGTTGTTTTAATACGTTGAACAATATCGGGTTTCCGCCGTCGACGCCGGGTTGGGAGCCGGCCCGCGGAAGAGATTCCTCGCCCCAAAGGCCGCCTATCGCGAAATTGAACGCCCTGAAGCGATCGTGAGCACGCCTCGCGCGGCCATAAGGTAAAGATCGGCGAGAGGGAATTCGCGGCAATCACATTTTTATTCGCCCGTAACGATTCGCGGGCGCGCTGCGAATAAGCGAGAGGGGATCGCCATTGGCGGCGAGCGAGCATCAGATGCAGTCCCTTATGGGGCGCAGTCTCACCGGAGACAAGCGCGCGCATGAGGATTTCCTGCGAGAGCTCGCGCCGATGCTGCAATCCTATTATCGGCGGCGCATCCGCGACGTCGCAAACGATGCGGACGATCTTGTGCAAGAGTGCCTCATAGCAGTCCACCAGCGGCGAGCGAGCTACGATCCTCACCGTCCGGTCATGCCCTGGGTTTATGCGATTGCGCGCTACAAACTTGCGGACTATTTCCGCCGCCGCGGCGCATTTCAGCTACAGTTGGCGCTCGACGATTCGTACGGCGAATTTGAATTCGAGTCGTCGTGTTCATCGAAGATGGATATTGAACGACTGCTCGCCGACCTGCCGGCAAAGCAGCGCAAGGCGATCAAGGCGACAAAGATCTCTGGCGACAGCGTCGCCGATTTCGCAGCGGCGAGCGGGATGTCGCAGTCGGACGTCAAAGTCTCCGTGCACCGAGGATTGAAAACCCTGGCCTCGAGAATCAGCGGCGTCAAATCGTGAAGACGCAAGAGCTCATACGTAGACTCGCTGAAGAAGCAGCGCCGGTCCCGCGCCACGCTCTTCACAGGAGATTTGCGATCGGACTGGGCTTCGGCGCCGCAGCGGCGTTCGCCGCGGTCGCGTCGGTCTACGGCGTGCGCCCTGACATCGCGACTGCGTTCGCAACAACTCCCATGCTGATCAAGTCCGGATTGACGCTGTCGCTGGCTGTCGGCTCAGGGATCGCCGCACTGCACCTCGCGCACCCCGAAGCGCGTCTGACGCGACGGTCATGGATTATCGTCCTGCCTATCTTGATCGGCGGCGCGATCGCCGCCGTCGAAATTTCATCCGCGCCGCAAAGCGCCTGGCCGTCGATGGTCATGGGTCAGAGCGCCCCGCAATGTCTGGCCCGCGTTGCGCTTGTTTCGATTCCGCTATTTGCGGGGCTCGTATGGTCTTTCCGAAAATTTGCGCCGACCGATCTTCGCGCGGCGGGCGCCGCCCTTGGCGGCCTCTCCGGCGCACTCGCCGCCTTTCTATACGCACTCCACTGCAGGGAGTCGGCCGCTGTCTTCATTGCGCTTTGGTATTCGCTGGGGGTCGTCCTGATGGCGCTCGCCGGAGCGGCGCTCGGACCGCGACTGCTCAGATGGTGAAATTCCCGCAACCATTGTAACCGAAGCCGCATTTCATTCGAAGGACCAGTCATCACCGCTTCAACGGCAATCAACCCAGGAGACGACCAATGACCAACTTGACTTCCGGCGGAACGCTCGCCGCCGCAGTTGCGCTTGCCGCCGCTTCGCTGCTCGCCGCCGCGCCGGCAAACGCCGCAGGCGATATGGAAAAATGCTACGGCGTTGCGCTCGCAGGCGAAAATGACTGCGCCGCCGGACCCGGCACATCCTGCGAAGGAACGTCGACCGTCGATTATCAGGGCAATGCGTGGTCGCTTGTTCCGGCTGGCTCTTGCGAATCAATCGAGCTTCCGGGCGGTCGCACCGGCAGTCTCGATCCGCTTGATCGCGATCTGGCGTAGCGCCCTGCGCGGGCGCCAGATGAACCGGCCCCGGCCGCTCTCCCCCCAGAGCCGGGGCCGGTTCTGTCGTTCGCGTGACGCTGGCGGACAGGTGTCCGTCGTCAAGAAATGCTGCGCGCTGTCATGACAAAACGCCATGCGATTCCAGCGCTCGCTGTCGGCGTCGGATTGAAGGCGCCGCACTACAGGGAGGCGCTCGCGGGCGAGCACTGGCTCGACTTCTTTGAAGTCCACGCTGAAAATTTCATGGGCGCCGGCGGTCCGCCGCATCGCTGGCTTTCTGCGTTCGCCGAACAATTTCCGCTTTCAATCCATGGCGTCTGCCTTTCGATCGGCGGCCGTGATCCGCTCGACAGGGAGCATCTTGATCGCCTCACGCGTCTTGCGGATCGCTACAGCCCGGCGCTCGTTTCGGAGCATCTTGCCTGGAGCGGCGATGGCGGCGTCTTTCTAAACGATCTCCTTCCCCCGCCGATGACGGTCGACACGCTTAACCGGGTTTGCAGTCATGTCGACGAAGTTCAGTCGCGCCTCAATCGGCGCATCCTCATTGAGAACCCCTCGCGATATCTCAATTGGGCGTGCAACGACCTTCCAGAACCCGAATTCCTCAATGAGCTGACGCGCCGAACGGGCTGTGCTCTTCTGCTCGACATCAATAATATTTTCGTCAGCGCATCGAATGGCGGATTCAACGCTGAAGCCTATATCGATGCGATTGACGCATCAGCGGTCGGCCAAATTCATCTCGCAGGCCATGCGATCGACCATTTCGACAATATCGTCCTCAGGATCGACAATCACGGAGCGCGCGTCTGCGACGAAGTTACAGGGCTCTATGAGCGGTTCATTCGTCGCGCCGGTCCGCGGCCGACGCTCATCGAATGGGACGCCAGCGTCCCCTCGTTCGAGACGCTGAACGCCGAGGCGCGTCGCGCGAAGGCCATGATGGAGCGTCTTGAACCAGAGGAGCGGCAATGACGTCGGATGAAATCAAATCCGACGCCGCCTATGAAGACCTCACGCGCGCAATCACGTCGCTTGAGCCGGTCGAGGTCATTGCTGCAGCGACGGGTTCGCCGGCCGGGATCGCAGCCGGCCTCGCCGTTTATAGAAATAACGTCCGCGCCGCCTATTTTCGCGCCCTCAGCGACGCCTTCCCGGTTGTCGAACGTCTCGTCGGCGCCGAATTCTTCCGTTACCTGGCGCATAAATATTTCCATGCCTGCCCGCCGTCGAGCCCGCTTGTCGCTCGCTACGGCGACGCTCTTCCAGCGTTCCTCGAAAGCTTTGCGCCAGCGTCGGGCCTTCCCTATCTCGCTGATATCGCCCGCCTCGAGATTGCGTGGCTCGCGGCCTATCACGCTGCAGACGCGCGTTCTCTCAGCCCCAGAGAGATTTTCGACATCATCAGCGCGGCGCCAGATCGCGCCCGCTTCAGCTTTCATCCATCCATGCACCTTCTTGCTTCGCCCTATCCGGTTCACGAGATCTGGCGGCGCAATCGCGAAAACGACCTTGCGCAAACCGCCTTGCCGCCGGGCGGTGAATGCGTTCTCATCGTCCGGCCGGAAGAGTCCGTACAGACGAGGACGCTCCCGGACGATGCTTTCCATGCGCTCAAAGTGCTGTCGTCCGGCGCCGCGCTCGGCGAAGCGCTGAATATGACGGTGAGCGAGAATTCGACGGCGCCCCTATCGAGAATCATCGAGGAAATCATCGCGGCGGGCGTCATCATCGCTGCGGAAATGCAGATCTGAGTCAGGAGGCGAGGAAGCCGTGAAGACTATCTATTCGAAGTTCACAGCATTGTGTGAGCGCATTCCCTATGCGCCCGTCGCGCTTGCCTGCCGGATCGCCGCTGCAATCCCGTTCTGGCGGTCGGGGCAGTCGAAACTCGAAGGCGCAAATCTGTTCGGCGTCAAATACGAACTCCTTTCCATCAAGGCGTCGAAAGTCTACCTGTTTTCGAGCGAGTTCGGTTTTGGCGACGCTGCGGCGCCGATCGCCGCGCAGCTGGCGGCGTTGGGCGAAAACCTGTTGCCGCCGCTCCTTGTCTTCGGCCTTCTGACTCGTGTCGGCGCACTCGGCCTCCTCATCATGACCGCGGTCATCCAGTTTTATGTGTTCCCCGAGGAATTGCTGAAGCCGGGCGGCAATTGGGCGCTGCATCTGCAATGGGCGGCGCCGCTTCTCGTTGTCCTGCAAAGGGGCCCCGGCGCAATCTCGCTCGACGCATTCCTCGGCTGGCGGCGTTAGGAGCCATCCATGTCAAAACTGATTGTACTTCTCACGCTCGCCTATGCCTCGATCGCGGTTGCAACGGCCGCAGTCGCAGCCGATCTTCAACGCCTCAGGAAATGGGACGATGCAAGCGAGGCGCGCGTCGACCATTCCGAGTGGCGGCGCTTCCTGCAAACTTATGTCGACGCTTCGGGAGATGACGGGGTCAATCGCGTGCGCTACGGCGCAGTGACGGAATATGATCGCAAAGCTCTCGACGGCTATATTGCGGCGCTTTCCGCCGGCGACCCGACCGCGCTCGGCCGCGACGAGGCCTTCGCCTACTGGGCCAATCTCTACAATGCGCTGACGGTCCGGCTCATTCTCGACCATTATCCGGTCGGCAGCATTCGCGACATCAAGTCCTCTCCTTTTTCGATCGGACCCTGGAAGATGGCCGCAGTCATTGTTCTCGGCGAGGAGCTGTCGCTTGACGACATTGAACACGGAATCCTTCGCGCCGCCTGGAAAGATCCGCGCACGCATTATGCGGTGAACTGCGCTTCGATCGGCTGCCCCGATCTGCAGACGGAGCCTTTCTCAGGAGAAGCGCTCAACGAGGCGCTCGATCGCGCCGCCCACGACTACATCAATCACCCCCGCGGCGCCGAGTTTGACGCGCGCGGTCAGCTCGTCCTCTCGTCGATCTACAAATGGTTCCGGGAAGATTTCGGCAAGACCGATCGGCAGGTGATCGAGCATCTCGCGAAGCACGCGGAGCCGGCGCTCGCCGAAAGGCTTCGCGAGAAGCAGACAATCGACCGTTATCGCTACGACTGGTCGCTTAACGATCGGCCGTAACGAGACCCTGGGTCGAGCGCCGGGGGAGAGCCGCGCGTGCTTGTCCAAGCACCAAAGGGACGGCCCGCCTCAATGGCGATGGCTATTCGTATCCTGCTGATTTTCTTTGTGAAAATGGCGCGAGTGACGGGACTTGAACCCGCGACCTCCGGCGTGACAGGCCGGCGCTCTAACCAACTGAGCTACACCCGCGTGCGCTATGGCGCTGGGTGACGGGGTGGATAGTCTGGAGGAGGCGCTTGGTCAAGTGACTGGCCGAGTGAAACAGCGTCAGCGGGCATCGGCTTGACGCATAGGCCGTATGTTGGCAGATCGCGGGACCGATCCACGCGCAAACCGCCGTTGTTTTCATTTATCTCCTTGCTTGGCAAGGAAAATCTGGTGCCAGGCATGACCGACAGACTGATCGAATTGTTTGCCGACGAGTTGATGGTCGACGCGGCTCTCCTCAACGACGACACTAATCCCGACAACACCGAGCAATGGGACAGTCTCGCCGCGATGCGCCTCGTTGCGGCTATCGAAGAAGCGTTTGAAGTGACGCTCTCCACCGCCGAGATCATGAAAATGCGGTCTATAGGCATCGTCCGGCGGGTGCTCGCGAGCAAGGGTGTTACGATCTGAGATGGGTCGCGCAGTTTGAGAGGTCGGCTGTGGACGTTATCAGCCCAAAGAAGCGCTGGCGTGAACATCTCCGCGGTAGGGCCGAGGGCGTCGCAAGTCCCGTCATCGGCCTGACAGCAACTTTTACAATCGATCCGATTATTCCCTTCCTCGGCGCCGCGCTGCTCGATGAAGGCTGCACAGCGCCGGACATACGCAATGCCGACTACAGCCAAGTTGTTCAATCCTGCCTCAATCCCGGAGCCGCGTTCGGCGGCAAGGATCTAGACGTCATCTTCGTCGCTTTCCGCCTCGAAGACATGGCCCCGGCGAACGATCCCGTCGCGCTTGAAGACGCTGCGTCGACGGTCCTCGATGCAATCGCCAAACTTCAGTCGAATTTTGGCGGCGCGATCATTTGCGCGATGCCGCCGCGCCCCGACGCCGTCACATTCGGCCTTGCCAGATTTGCGCATCCTGAACCCGCGCTCGGCGTATGGCATCGGACGACGGCGAAGCTGCTTGATCGTTTCGGCGCGCTCGACAAACTCTATTTCATTGACCTTGAAGCGATCAGTGCGGAGATCGGGTCTCTGGCGCGCGATGAGCGCAAGCGTCTTCTCTACCGCCAGCCCTATGCCGAAGCTTTCTACCTCAAGGCGGGCTTCTTTCTCGCCCGCATCATTCGCGCCCGGACGTTTGAAGCAAAGAAATGCCTCGTCCTCGATTGCGACAACACCCTCTGGGGCGGCGTCGTCGGCGAGGACGGCATCGGCGGCATCCAGATCGGCGAGGATTTTCCAGGTTCGGCCTTCCGCGAATTTCAGAAGCAGGCGAAAGCATTGCGAGAAGCCGGAGTTTTTCTCGCGCTCAACACCAAGAACAATCCGGACGACGTCTGGCCGGTTTTTGACAGCCATGACGGGATGATCCTTCGCCGCAAGGACATCTCGGTCGCAAAGATCAACTGGCGGCCGAAGTCGGAGAACATCAAGGAGATCGCGACTGAACTCAATATCGGGCTCAACGCGCTCGTCTTCGTCGACGACAACCCGTTCGAAATTTCCGAGGTTCAATCGCATGCGCCGGAGGTGACTTGTCTGCAAGCGCCGAAGGAATTGAGCGAGCTGCCGGCGCTCCTGCGCGCTTACGCCCATCTCTGGGACAGGCTCGTCATCACCGAGGACGACCGCAAGCGTGTCGAACGGATGCAGGGCGAGCTTGACCGCCGATCGCTTGCACAGGAACTGACGGAAGAAGAATTCCTCGCCCGGCTCGGCCTCAAGGTTTTCATCTATCCGCCCGACAAGGCCGACCTCGCACGCGTCACTCAGCTCATCAACAAGACGAATCAGTTCAACGTCACAACAAAACGCTACGCACAGGAAGAAGTTGAAGCCTTCATCGCCACACTGGGCAAGCGGCTCTATTGCATGTCGGTCTCGGACAAGTTTGGCGAGTATGGGCTCGTCGGCGTCGCCATGATCGAGCAGAAGGCCGGCGGCTGGGACGTCGACAATTTCCTCATGTCCTGCCGTGTCCTCGGCCGAGGGGTTGAAACGACGCTGCTCGCGAAAATCGCAAGCGACGCCGCAAAAGCAGGAGCAAGGGCGGTCAACGCGATCTTTCTCCCGACGCCTAAAAACGGCCTCGTTGTCGATCTCTTCGAGCGCCACGGATTTTCGCGCGCCGGCGACCTCGACGGCGGCGGCAATCGCTGGCGGCTGGATTTGCCGAGCGGGCTCGCAAAGCCCGACTACGTCGAACTCGTCGCCAGCCGCCCGGCCTGATCGGAGCGGTCGATGAACGGCAACGCGAATTTCGGGATCATCGCCGACTTCATCATTCTCACGCCGCTCCTGATGCTGTTGCGCGCCGCTTTCCCACGCGCGGCGGCGATGCAGGCGGGCTCGACTCTCATCGGCTTTTATCTCGTCTATTCGGTTGCGCCGCGCTTCCTGCCCTTTTACCTCGGCTTCTGGGCGGTCGTCTGGGCGCTGCAGTATGCGATGCTGGCGGCGGCGCACACGAAGGGGCTGCTGTCAAAACTTGGAACGGCGCTCGTGATCGTTCTGACGCTTTCGCCGATGGTGATCTGGAAATTGTGGCCAGACCCATTCGTCAACTGGACGACGGAGACTTTCGCCAAGGCGATCTTCCATGGCGCGCCGGCGCTGTTCCCGCTTGACGTGCTCGCGCCCGTCATCGCGCCGATCGGCCTTTCCTTTGCGACGTTTCGCGCGCTCGACGCGCTGATCAAGATCAGGCTCGACCTCTTAAATCCGCTCAATCCGCTTGAAATGGCGTATTATGGCTTCTTCGCGCCCGTGCTCGCGGTCGGGCCGGTCATTGAATACGAGGAAATCAGGCTCGCGCCGAAACTCGAGCGCGCGCCGAAATCCGGCGACGTCGCAATCGGCCTCTTCCGCATTGCGCTCGGCGTTGTCAAAGTGATGATCGTCGCGTTCGCCTTCAGCGCGCTCGCCAATCATCTTTGGCAAGGAGGCAAGGCGGCTTGGCTCGCGGCGTGGGGTGCGCTTCTCGCTTACGGCTTCTATTTCTACGTCAATTTCTCAGGCTATTCCGATCTTGCGATCGGCGCCTCCCGCCTTCTTGGCCTTAAGCTGAAAGAGAACTTCAACAATCCGTTCACGAAGACGAATCCACAGCAGTTCTGGGCGTCCTGGCATATGAGCCTGACGCGCTGGTGCCAGCGCTATGTCTTCGTGCCCTTGGGCGGGATGCGCGCGAACCGGCAATACATTGCGACCTTCGCCACGATCATGGTCATCGCCCTCTGGCATGCGATCTCGTGGAGCATGGCGGTATTCGGCATTTGTCATGCGGTGTTCCTGCTGGCGCACCGCTATCTGGAAAATCAGCGTGTGAAGGAAAAGAAACCGCTCTCGAATTCATTCGCGGTCAAGACGCTCAAATCTCTCGGCGTCTTTGTCTTTGTGTCCCTGTCGATACCGCTCTTCACCTTGAGGCTCAACGACATACCGGAGTTTTACGCCAAACTCATTCCCTTCGTCGGGGGCGCCGGATGATCGGTCTCGACTTCCCGAAAAATGCGGAGAACTCTTTCGCCCGCTGGTCATGGCGGACGCTCGCCGCGGCGATTGCCGTCACCGCTGTCGCAATCGCGTCGAGCAACATCTTTATAATGGAATCTCGCTGGATGCAGCTCAGCGGCGTCCAGAAGAATCCTCAACCCAAGCCCGAAAGAGTGATCCTGCGCTGGCGCGACCGGCAAGACCCCCGCGGATTCACGACGCCTGCCGAAACCAATCTTGAAGACAACCAATTCGGGCTCGCATGGATTTCCGGCTCGTCGATTTCGGTGCGCGCAAAGAAGAAGCGTCATCAGTTTATGGGGCGGAAGTCATATGAACTCACGGACGTTTTCGCCGCTGAAACACGCCGACTCAATGGCCAAAAATTCTGGGTCCACGAATACTTGATCCAAGGCGCGCGCACCGGCGACATCCGCCGAGCAGTTGCGCATGCGTCGAACGATCCGCTCGTCGATGCGATCATTGTCTCACTCAATCCTGTGTGGCTGTATAATGACTGGGCGATCTACACCGACTCCAACCAGCGCGCGTCGATCACCGGAATGAAGGGCGCGACGGCGGAAGACTGGCTCTACGCCCTTAAATATTCGCGGCCGAGCTCAATTTTAGGGGCGGTTCTCGCTGATGCGTCTGTTCTCGTCCGCGACCGACAAGCGCTCGGGAGGAAGTTGCCCAAATACGACGATCTTTCGTTCCCGCTGACAAAGGCGCCGGAAAAATCCGGCGCGCATTATCCGACCGCTCCCAGCTTTTATCGCGGGCGAGACTTCACCGCGCCGCCGGTCATGAAAGCGCATGAAAAATATCGCGCGACGCTGCTGCGCCAGACGTTAAAGGAATCCGGCCAGAATGCCCGCTTCTTCTGCCTCGCGCTGAAATCGCTGAAAGCAGCAGGCAAGCCGGCGCTCCTTTATGTCGCCCCGCTTCCGCAAGGCGCGGCGGATGATAAGGAACTCGCGGCTTTTATGGGCGACTGGTCGGTCCTGACCCAGCATCTCGTCAATAAATGCGGCGGATCGAACATACATCTTCACGTTGAAACATGGCGGGGCGTGCCCGGAAATCGCGTCCACCGCGACATCGTGCACCTCAGCTATGGGCAGTCGGTGGTCGATGCGGTCAGCCGCATGCTGGTTGACGATCTTGGTCTTAACGTCGAAAAACGCAATGGCGTCGTGCTTTACGGCAAGAAGTCGGAACAGAAGCGGAAAAGCGATGAATAAGGCAGCGCCTGAAAAGGCCGTCCTGAACGTGCAGGCGATAGGGTCGTTCGCCCTGCTCGTCATTTTGCTAATCGTCGCGTTCATACGCGCTGCTGTCGGAA
>JBMOOR010000176.1:0-7864 GCA_049324555.1 Pseudomonadota bacterium
AAATTGAGTCGCCGCAAACAACAAGCCGCCGGGTTCCGGCGGCTTTTCGATTCCACGTTTGACAATCCTTACGACGAATAGAATTCGACGACGAGGTTCGGTTCCATCTTCGCGGCGTAGGGAACTTCCGCGAGTTCCGGCACGCGGACATAAGTCGCCGTCATCTTCTTCGGATCGACATCAACGTATTCGGGAATATCGCGCTCGGCGCTCTGCAGCGCTTCAAGCACGAGCGCCATATTCTTCGACTTGTCCTGAATCTCGACGACATCGCCCGGTTTGCAGCGGAACGAGGCGATGTTTGTGCGGCGTCCGTTCACCTTCACATGACCGTGGTTGATGAACTGACGGGCCGCGAAAACCGTCGGAACGAATTTCGCGCGATAGACAACTGCATCGAGGCGGCTCTCAAGAAGGCCGATAAGGTTCTCCGCCGAGTTGCCGCGAAGGCGGATCGCCTCATTGTAGATCTTCTCAAACTGGCGCTCGGAAATGTTGCCGTAGTAGCCTTTGAGCTTCTGCTTGGCGCGAAGCTGGAGCCCGTAGTCCGACGTCTTCGCCTTGCGCTGCGCCCCGTGCATGCCGGGAGGCGTCTCGCGGCGGTTGAAGGGGGATTTCGGCCGGCCCCAGATATTTTCTTGCACCCGGCGATCGATTTTATACTTCGCGGTTAAGCGCTTGCTCACGTGTCCTCGCTCTTGGCGCGCTCCGGCCGCGGGGCTGATCCCGGCGGCGATTTCAACGGCGGCTGACGCGCCCCCCGTCATGAAGGCCGCGCTCATAGCCGCGAGGCCAGAGCCTGTCAAATCGGCTCCGATGCCCAAAAGCAAAAGGCCCGCCAAAGCGGGCCTTGGCTAACTCCAAGGGCTTGATTTACAATCTGTTCTTCCTGCGGCGGGCAGCGAAGGCGAAACCGCCGAGCGCCGACCCCATCAGCCATGCGGCGGCCGGAACCGGAATTTCCGGCGCGTTGAACGCATAGATGTTGCTGACGCCGAAACGCAGCCCGTCAATCTGGAAGCCGTCGATGGCGCCCGGATAAAGGAAGGCAAGGAAATTGTTTCCGAAGTGAACGGCAAAAATCTGAGCGGTCAGATTCGAAATGCCGCCTTTGACGCCGTTTTCATAGGCGGCGCAGTTGTTCGCATAGGTCGGAGAAGCGCCGCAAGCGCCGCCGCCGACAAAGTACAGCGTCTGGCCGAACCACGATTCGAGGACCGTTTGGACGTTCGCCGGGCTTTGGTTGCCGACATCGGTGTTTGAGTCATCTGAAAAGAACGCCTGTGTGAACGTGTTCGGCGTCACCGTGACCGACGGAAAGCCGGGCTGCCCATACGCGATCACGGTCGCATGCGCTGCGGAAAACGCGATTAATGACAAAGCCGCCGCAACCGCTGCGCCGACCGATTTTGTGAAACGCATGATAACTCCCCAACACCAACTGCGGCAGACATATGCCGCCAAGCATTGCATACGCTCAATCAATTTGGCGGCAAGATGTTCAAAGTTAATTAACCATGAGATTTTGTCGCAATGCCGCCAACGGCAATTGAAGCAGCGATTTTTTCGCCCGATTGGCGAGTGATGCGGTCCGATGCAATGCTCTTGGGGACGCGTCCGCCTCACGCTGAGGTTTCCGGCAAGCTTCGCCGTCGTCAAATCTCGGCGCCGCAAGCAGCGATGACAAATCGGTAAGGCGCTTCGCAGGCGCGCCGCTCTCAACTAGGGTCGACGACAAACCCCGCCTTGGAGTCGCTTCACATGAACAAATCGCTTGCAGCCGTTTGTCTCGCCGCCCTCACCCTCCCGGCGTGCGGAAGAAAAGAGAACGAAGCGCCAGACGCCGCCGCGCCCTCGACCCCCGTTGTCGCTGAAGAGGCCGCTGGCAAGCCGGCGGAGGCTTCGAGCCGCGATCCTTACACCTACGCCAATTATGAAGAGGCCCGTGTCACCGATCTTGCTCTCGATGTCGACGTGCTTTTCGACGCAAAGGCGATCGAGGGAACAGCAGTGCTGACCTTTGAGCGCGTCGACCCCGCCGCGAGCCGGCTCGCGCTCGACACAAACGACCTCGAGATCAAAACAGTCGAAGTGGGCGACAGCGAAAGCTGGGCGCCGGCGGCCTTCACCCTTGGCCCGGACGATCCAAATCTCGGCTCAAAACTCGAAATCGAAGTGCCTTCCGGCGCAACTAAAGTGCGCGTCGCCTACCGCACAAGTCCGGGCGCTGAAGGACTGCAATGGCTGACGCCGGAACAGACGGCCGGCGGGAAGCGTCCTTTCATGTACAGCCAGAACCAGGCGATCAACGCGCGCTCAATGGCGCCGGTGCAGGACACGCCGGCCGTTCGCATGACTTACTCCGCAATCGTCAGGACGCCGCCGGATTTGCTCGCCGTCATGAGCGCCGAACAGGACGGCGGACCGCGTGACGGAGAATATGCGTTCAAGATGCCGCAGCCCATTCCCGCCTATCTCCTCGCAATCGCGGTCGGCGATCTCGATTTTCGCGCTGTCAGCGAGGACATCGGCGTCTTTGCCGAGCCCGCCATCGTCGAAGCTGCCGCCCGTGAGTTCGCCGACACGCCGGAAATGGAAGCCGCCACATCGTCGCTTTATGGCCCCTATCGCTGGGGCCGCTATGACCTTCTGGTGCTGCCGCCGTCGTTCCCGTTCGGCGGGATGGAGAACCCTCGCCTTTCCTTTCTGACGCCGACGCTTCTCGCGGGAGACAAGAGCCTTGTCGCGACAGTCGCGCATGAGCTTGCGCATTCATGGTCGGGCAATCTCGTAACCAATGCGACGTGGAGCGACGTCTGGCTCAACGAAGGCGTCACCTCCTATGTTGAGAACCGGATCATGGAATTAATCTACGGTCGCGACCGCGCGGTGATGGAACAATCGCTCGCGCTGGACGATCTCAAGGCGGAAATCGAAGCGCTAGAGAGGCCGGAACTGTCGCAGCTGAAACTGCCGTCGGATGTCGATCACCCCGACGACGCGTTTTCCGACGTCGCCTATGTGAAGGGGCAGTTTTTCCTTCACTTCCTAGAAGCGCGTTATGGCCGCGAGGCGTTCGATGAGTTCCTGAAGTCCTGGTTTGAAACCTACGCGTTCAGGCCGGCGACGACAGACGATTTCCGCAAATTCCTTCTCGACAATCTCGCTTCAAAGAACCATGCCGCCGCGACGATTGCTGAAATCGACGATTGGCTGTTCGGACAGGGGCTTCCCGAGACGCTCGGCCATCCTGTGTCCGCCGCATTTGACGCTGTTGAAACGGAGCAGGCGATGTGGATTTCCGGAACCGCGCCGGCGACGACGATCAAGTCGGCGAACTGGACGACGCAGGAATGGCTGCATTTCATCAACGCGCTCCCCGAAGAGACGAGCGCCGAACGTCTGAAAGATCTGGACCTCGCCTTTAACCTCACGAATAGCGCCAACACCGAGATCGCCTTCGCCTGGTACATGAAAGCCGTGAAGGCCCAATACGCGCCAGCGATGCCGGCGGTTGAATCTTTCCTGCAGCGGGTCGGACGAGGCAAATTCGTCTACCCGCTCTACGAGGAGCTGGTGAAAGCGGACGAGCGCGCCTTCGCCGAACGCGTGTTTGAAAAATCACGCAGCTTCTATCATCCTATTACGGAGCATCGCGTCGAGGAAATTCTGCAGGCGCAGAACTGAGCGGCCAGCCGTCGGCGTCGCCGGCCGTCTCGCTGTCACTGCGTCCTCTCCTCCTCCGCCACGATCCACGCCTCGACGTGCTGGCGAAGCGCGGCGAGCGGGACGGCGCCGTTCTCAAGGATGCGATCGTGAAACGCCTGAACG
This sequence comes from Pseudomonadota bacterium, assembly GCA_049324555.1. Classification (GTDB taxonomy): domain Bacteria; phylum Pseudomonadota; class Alphaproteobacteria; order Caulobacterales; family Parvularculaceae; genus Amphiplicatus. The sequence goes on from JBMOOR010000176.1 coordinate 3,832, forward strand.
TCGAACCGCTGCCCGAGGCGTTTCACCGCTTCCGCACGGAGCGCCGCGATCTCAAGCCCGCCCGTGTCATAGGCGGTAAGTTGCCCCGGAATGACGGCGATGCGATCGAGCGCGATATCCGCGGTCTTTTCATCGAAACGGCCCGACTCGATCAGGAACGCTTTCGCCTCCTCGTTCGTCCACCCGTAAAGGTGGAGGCCCGGATCGACGACCATGCCGCGCGCCGGCCAGGCGCGCCGCGAAATCGCGCCATAGCCGCTTTCATAAAGCCCCGCTTCCTCGGCGAGCCCTTCCGAGTAACGCGCCCAGCCTTCGACATAGGCGGTCGAAGCGAGAAGTCGCGTGATCGGGTGAAGCCCATCGATCGAATAGGCCGTCGCGATCTGAAGATGATGGCCCGGCCAGCCTTCGTGAACGAGCACGATCTCGGCCTCCCCGCGCGTTTGCGTCTCCCAATCGTCGGTATTGATGCGATAGGTCGCGGCGCCCTCCGCCGCCGGTTTTGGTTCGTACCGGGAGGATTGGCCCGTCCCTTTCAGAAAATCCGGAAACGGCTCGACGATCAAGTCTTGATCCGGGAGTCTGGAGAAAAACGGCGCGATTTTTTCTCTTGCGATGGGAGCCAACGCGCGTGTGAATTCGACGAGCTCCTGTTCGCTTCTGAAGCGGTTCGACGGCTCGCTTTTCGTGCGGGCGAGAATGACGGCTAAATCCGTTTCACCGAACATCGCCTGTCCGCGATCGATGACGCTCGCCCTGTTTACCGCGACCGCCTGTTGGCCGCGGTCAAAGGTCGCCTTCGCGCCGATTTTTGCGGTGTGATACTGACGCAGCATCGCCTCGTAGCATTGCTCGCCGTTCGGAACGGCGCTGATCGAGAGATCGTCGCGCGCCATCGGCATATAGCTGTCGCGGAGGTAATCGCGAAACGTGGCGATCGCCGGCGCAATATCTTCCGCAGCGAGTTTCCCAATGGCGGCGTCGAACGTTTTGTCGCCCTTCGCCTTTTGCGCGAAAACAAGAAACGGCGATTGTTGAGGGGGCGCGGCGATGATTGCGTCGAGTTGCGCGATGACGCGCGCGACGACGCGCTTCGGCGCCGAATAGCCGGCTGCGAGGCCCGCATCGAGATTCGCCCGCTCCTGCTCAAGATAAGCAGGCAACCGTCGCCAGCGCGCGAGCGCCTCGGCGCGTTCGACCGGCGTTTCGACCGGCTGGGCGTCTGCAACCTGAGGGAACGCATTCTGCCAGCCGGACATGTGGTTGACGCCCCACAGGTTCGTTTTGCAGACGCGCATATCGCGGCTCGCCTCAAGCGATTCCTTCAGCGTCTCGTAAAGAACCCAGTCGGCGCGCACGGACAGCGACGAAACGTCGATCGTTTCAAGTCGCGCAAGAAGACGGTCTTCGACGGCCTGCAGTCGCGCGAGACCTTCGGGCGAATTGTCCTCTATCGCGGCAAGGTTTTCATCAACGACGTCGCTTAGCCCCGCATAGACGACGGAGAACGGCGACAGATCGAGAACGGCGTCGAGGTAATCGTCCGCGATCGAATTCAGTTCCGCCGAATAGTCCGGCGCCGCCGCCGGCTCCGGTTTTCCTTCGCACCCCGCGAACGCTAGCGCCGCGATCCCCGCGAGCATGATCTTCCTGTTCATGCATCCCCTCTTTCAGGATTTCACCGAGAACGGTGTGAAATCCGTCTCCTTGTCAAAGACATCGACGCCCTCGGCGCGCTTCAGAAATCCGACCACCCGATAGGTGACCGGCGTCAGCGCCGCCTCCCAGATGACTTTCAGAAAGTAGTTTGTCGCCATCACCGTCAACAGCAATTCGACAGACCACACGCCAGTAAAGGCGAGCGGATAGAAAAGAAGCGTATCGACGCCTTGTCCGACTGCCGTCGAGCCGATCGTCCGCTGCCAGAGATTGCGGCCTCCGGATGCGACCTTCATTTTTGCGAGGACAAAGGCGTTGGCGATTTCGCCCGCCCAGATCGCAAAACAGGACGCCGCAACGATGCGCGGAGCCTGCCCGAAATTGAGGGCGAAGGCCTCCTGTTTGGAAATGCCGCCGACATCAACATTCCAGCCTTCGGCCGGAGGGATGAAAGTGATGAACGCCGCCATGGCGGCCGCGAAGGCGGCGGACGCGAACGCCGCCCAGATGACGCGCCGCGCGCGGGCGTAACCGTAGACTTCGGTCAACACGTCGCCCGCAACGTAGGAGAGCGGAAAGAACAGGATCCCGGCGCCGAAACTGAAGCCGGCAAGGCTCGCAACCTTGCCCGCGCCGATGATGTTCGAACAAACGACGATCACGCATGTCGCCGCCATCAGAAAGTCATAATAGCGGAAGCGGTGCGCCGAGAGCGTGTCGGCGCGGTCTATTTTCTCGATCGCCTGCATACGCCCTATTCCGCCTTGCTCCAGCCGCCCCAGCCGGGCCCGCGCACGACGCGGCCGGCTTTCGCACCGGTGTGCTCTTCATTTTCGATCGTGAGGACGCCGTTGACGAAGACATGGCTGACGCCGGTAGAAAGCTGGTGGGGTTCCTTGAACGTCGCATGATCCTGAATAGTCGCCGGATCAAAGACGACAACGTCGGCGAAGTATCCTTCCGCCAGCTTGCCGCGATCCCTGATCTTCAAATTCTGCGCGGGCTGGAACGTCAACTTGCGCACGGCGTCTTCAATCGTGAGCGCCTTTTCCTCGCGCACGTATTTGGCGAAAATTCGCGCAAAGTTTCCATAGGCGCGCGGATGGGTGCTCTGATTGAGGAAGACGCCTTCAGGCGCCATCGAACCGCCGTCGGAGCCAAAGCTCATGTAAGGGAGCTTGATCTCCTTGGTGATGTTCTCTTCAGACATTGTGAAATAAGCGACTTGCACGCGGCTGTCGTCTTCGATCACCAGATCGATCGCGGTCTCCTCAGGCGGCGTTCCTCGCTCGCGTGCGACCTCAGCGAGCGTCATTCCCTGATAACTCCTCAGCGCCGGATTTTTGAAACCGAGCAGAAGCACGCCGTCCGCCCCGCCAGAGTGATCGAGCCGGTTTTCGGAATCAGGTGTTGGATTGCGCATTTCCTCTGCGACGCGCTTGGCGATCAAGGGATCCTTAAGGCGCGCGACCCATGCGTCGTGACCGCCCTCCTGAACCCATAACGGCATCGCAGCGTCAAGACCGGTCGAGCTTGCCGGATAGACATACATATCGGTCGTGATAGCGACGCCGTCGGCGCGCGCGGCCTCTATCTTCGCGATCGCTTCGCCGGCCTTACCCCAGTTCGGCTTTCCGCTCGCTTTGAAGTGATAAATCTCGGCTGGCGCCCCCGTCGCGCGCGAAATGTCGATGATCTCGTCGACCGCTTCAAGAAATTTTCCGGATTCGGATCGAATGTGCGAGATATACATGCCGTCGAATTCGGCCGCGGCCGCAACGAGCGCGGTCAGTTCCTCAGTCGAGGCGAAATTTGCGGGCGCATAAATCAGCGAGGAACCGACGCCGAGCGCGCCTTCACGCATCGCCTCGCGCACGAGTTCCTGCATGCGCGCAAGTTCTTCGTCCGTCGCCTGGCGATTATCATATCCGACTTCGTGGATGCGCACGCTCGTCGCGCCGACGAAAGAAGCGATGTTCGGCGACACTCCCTTTCTTTCAAGAAAGTCGAGGTATTCGCCAAGCGTCGTCCATTCGATGTCATACTTGATGTCGCTCTGGCGATCCTTGAATTCCGCTTTCATGCTTTCGTTGAGAGGCCCCCAGGAGACGCCCTCGCCGAAGACTTCGAGCGTTACGCCCTGACGCAAGTCGCCGAGACTGCGCCCATCTTCGATGAGATCGTCGACCGCCCAGGAGAGCATGTTGATGAAGCCCGGCGCAACCGCCTTGCCGGATGCGTCAATCTCATTGCCTGCGCGCGCTTTCTTGAGATCTCCGACCGCGGCGATGCGATCTCCCTCGATCGCGACATCGGCGGCGAAACCCGGCCCGCCCGTGCCGTCATAGACCGTCCCGCCGCGGATGATCGCGTC
>JBMOOR010000176.1:7874-12773 GCA_049324555.1 Pseudomonadota bacterium
GCAACGAGCGCCAGCGCCACACTGATCGCGTTCAGTCGAAATCCCATCGCCGTTCTCCTCAGGCCCTTCGCCCGAAGACTAGCCTGCTTTGCGTAGAAGGGTCAGCCCTTTGGGCGCCCGGCCGTCAGCGCCTTGACGACGCCGCGGAGCGTCCTCACCTCACCCTCGGTGAGGGAGGCGCGGGAGAAGGCGATCCTGATCTTGCGCTCCATCGTTTCGCGCTTCTCAGGCGGATAGAAATAGCGCGCCTCATCAAGCGCCTCGAAGAGTTGCGCTATGAAGCCTTCGAACTGCTCCTTGGTCGCCCGCGGCGCCGCATCGAGATCGGCGGGCGGCGGCGCGAAGCCGTCCGCGATCGCCCATTCATAGGCGATGATGACGACAGCCTGCGCGATGTTGAGCGAGGCGAACGCAAGATTGACCGGAATTGATACGACGGCGTCGGCGCGGCAGACGTCTTCGTTTGAGAGCCCCGAACGTTCGGGTCCGAGCATAACCGCGCACCGTTCGCCGCGATCGATGCGAGGTTTCAGCGCCTGCGCCGCCTCGCGCGGGGAAAGGACGGGCAGGAGCGATTCGCGCGGGCGCGCCGTCATTGCGAGGACATAGTGAAATTCGGCGAGCCCTTCGGCGGCGGAGGCGACGACTTTCGCGCGGTCGAGAACGATGCTCGCCCCCGACGCCATCGCGACAGCCTTCTCGTTCGGCCAGCCGTCGCGCGGGCTGACAATGACAAGTTCCGAGAAACTGAAATTCAACATGGCGCGGGCGACAGCGCCGATATTCTCGCCAAGCTGCGGCTCGACCAGCACAATAGCCGGCGCCGGGTGAAACGCGGCGCTCACGCGCGGCGGCCTCAACTTTCCGTGTTTTTGCGGCTTCGTCATAGGCCTCGTCTCGCCTTTGCGGCTCCGGCGGGGGATGCTATAGGCCACGCCGCGCCCCGTCGCCCTTTCCGTCCGCCAGCCGATTCAGGAATAAGTTCATGAAGAAAATCAAGGTCGCCAACCCCGTCGTCGAAATGGACGGGGACGAGATGACGCGGATCATCTGGAAGATGATCAAGGACAAATTCATCCACCCATATCTCGACATCGACCTCAAATATTTCGATCTCGGGATCGAGGAGCGCGACCGGACGAACGATCAGGTGACGATCGATTCGGCCGAGGCGACAAAAAAATACGGCGTCGCCGTCAAATGCGCGACAATCACGCCGGACGAAGCGCGCGTTAAGGAATTCAACCTCAAGGAAATGTGGAAGTCGCCGAACGGCACGATCAGGAACATCCTCGGCGGCGTCATCTTCCGTGAACCGATCGTCATCCAGAACGTGCCGCGACTTGTTCCCGGATGGACGCAGCCGATCATTATCGGCCGTCACGCCTTCGGCGATCAGTACAAAGCGACCGACATGCTCTTCCCCGGGGAGGGCCGGCTCACCATGAAATGGGAAGGCGAGAACGGCGAGATCATTGAGAAGGAAGTGTTCAAGGCGCCGTCCGCCGGCGTTTACATGGGCATGTACAATCTCGACCAGTCGATTCGCGATTTCGCGCGCGCGACGTTCAATTACGCGCTCGCTCGCAGATATCCGGTCTATCTTTCGACCAAGAACACGATTCTCAAGAAGTATGATGGACGTTTCAAGGACATCTTCCAGGAGATCTGGGATGCGGAGTTCAGGGAGAAATTCGCAGCGTTCAAGGGAACCTATGAGCATCGCCTCATCGACGACATGGTCGCATCATCCCTGAAATGGTCGGGCGGCTATGTCTGGGCGTGCAAAAACTACGACGGCGATGTGCAGTCGGACACCGTCGCACAGGGCTTCGGTTCGCTCGGTCTGATGACCTCGGTGCTCTTGACGCCGGACGGCAAGACCATGGAAGCCGAAGCTGCGCACGGCACGGTGACGCGCCACTATCGCCAGCACCAGCGCGGTGAAGAGACCTCGACCAACCCGATCGCTTCGATTTTCGCCTGGACTAGGGGGCTCGCCCATCGCGGCAAGCTCGACGGCAACGCGGAACTCATCCGCTTCGCCGACACGCTCGAGGCGACAATCATCAAGACGGTCGAACAGGGCCATATGACGAAGGATCTCTCGATCCTCATCGGCGCCGAACAGAAGTGGATGACGACCGTCAAGTTCCTCGACAAGATCGACGAGAATTTCCAGAAGGCGATGGGGGCATAGAAGAGCGTATTGGCGCTCTGCCTGTCGCACTCCACAACGCCGCCGTCATGCCCTCCCCCGCAGCCGCTCTCAAATCCATTTTCGGTTTTGACGCTTTTCGTCCCGGTCAGGAAGAAATCGTCGACGCGCTGCTCGCGGGGCGCGACGCGCTCGCGATCATGCCGACGGGCGCCGGCAAAAGCCTATGTTATCAGTTGCCCGCCCTGATCGGCGGCGGATTGACAATCGTCGTCTCGCCGCTGATCGCTCTCATGGACAACCAGATTGCGCATCTTCGCGCGCTTGGCGCCGCAGTCGGCGTCATCCATTCGGGACGCAGCCGCGAGGAGAGCGTCGCCGACTGGCGCGCCGCCGCCGCGGGACGGATCAAGCTGCTTTATATGTCGCCCGAGCGACTGATGAGCCCGCGCATGATCGCCGCGCTCGCGCAGCTCCCTGTTTCGCGCTTCGTGGTCGATGAGGCGCACTGCATCAGCCAGTGGGGCCATGATTTCCGCCCCGATTACATGGCGCTGTCGACCCTAAGGCAGGCGTTTCCGCGAGCGAGCATCGCCGCCTTCACCGCGACGGCGGACGAAGGCACGCGGCGCGACATCGTCGAACGGTTGCTGCGTCCCGGCGCCGATGTTTTCGTTCACGATCTTGATCGCCCCAACATCGAAATTTCAATTGAGCGCAAGGCGCGTGTGCAGACCCGCGTTCTCGACCTCCTGAAAGACCATGATGGCGAACAGGGCATTGTCTATTGCCTGTCACGCCGGCAGACCGAGGACCTTGCCGCCTTCCTCAACGAGAACGGGCGCCGCGCCGCCGCCTATCATGCGGGCCTCGACGCAGAAACGCGCACGCGATTGCTCAACGACTTCCTCGCCGAGCCCGATCTCATCATCGTCGCGACGGTCGCCTTCGGCATGGGCATCGACAAGCCGGACATCCGTTTCGTCATCCACACCGACATGCCGGCGTCGATTGAAGCTTATTATCAGGAGATCGGCCGCGCGGGCCGCGACGGCCTCGCCGCGCGCGCCGTTCTGCTCTACGGCCCCGGCGACGTGATGCGCCGCATACGGATGCTCGATGGTGACGCGAGCGAAGCGGCGCGCATGGGCCAGAAGCGGCGCATCGAAGAACTCGGCGCGCTTTGCGAAATGACCGGCTGTCGCCGTCAGGCGCTGCTCGCCCATTTCGGCCAAAGGGTCGAGCCTTGCGGCAATTGCGACAACTGCCGGACGCCGGCGGGCCTTATCGACGCGACGGCGGAGGCGCGTCTTCTTCTCGAAGCGGCGCGCGCGACCGGCGAGATGTTCGGCGCGGCGCACCTGATCGACATTTTGCGCGGCGCCGACACGCAGAAAATCCGCGAGCGCGGCCATGACAATCTGGCGGTTTACGGCAAGGGCGCGAAGTGGAAACAGAATGACTGGCGCGCCGTCGTTCGCCAGATGAATGCGGCCGGCTATCTGCGCGTCAATCCCGAATTCGGCGGCATATCGCTAGGGCCCCGCGCGCCCGGCCTCCTTCGCGACGAGACGACGTTCGAGATGCGCCCGGAGCCGAGGACCGCACGCCGCCAGGGTGCAACCGCCGCAAGCGCCGCCGGTAAGGATGGCGCCCTCTTCGCCGCGCTCAAAGCGAAGCGTCGCGAGATCGCCAGCGAGCGAAACGTCGCCGCCTATGTTGTCTTTTCCGACAGGACGCTTGCCGATATGGCGGCGAAGAAGCCGCGCACGACCGCCGCCTTCGGTGAGGTTTTCGGCGTCGGCCGCGCCAAGACTGAGGCGTTCGGCGCTCTGTTCATCGCGGTGATCGAACAGCACGTCGCAGAGCCCGGCGCGGCGGCGTAACATGGCTGCCCGCCGCCGCACGCCGGAAACGCCCCGTCGCAGGGAGCTTGTCCGGCGCCGCGCTGTCCGTCATGGTCGCGATGATGAATTCAGACTGGGAATTCAGACTTGAAAGGGCGCACCCATGAAAAAATTCCTTCTCGCATCGGCGGCGGCGTTGCTGGCGACGCCGGCCTTCGCTGAAACCGAGACCTTCAACCTCGCCGGCTTCACGCGCGTTTCGGCGGCAGCCGGAACAAGCGTCACCGTAAAAGTTGGCGGCGATTATTCCGTCATCGCAGAATCGACAGCGAAAGGCCTTGAGAAATTGCGGGTTGAACTCGTCGGGGACGAATTGCAGATCGGCCGCAAGCATCGAACCATGAGCTGGGGCCGCAGCGACCGCGTAACGGTCAAGGTCACGATGCCGGCGCTATCGGGCCTTGACGTTTCGTCTGGAGCCTCGCTTGACGCGAGCGGCGTCGACGCCGGCGCATTCGTGATCGACGCGTCTTCCGGCGGCAGCCTTGATGTCGTCGGCCGCTGCGACGCGCTCACCGTCGATGTTTCTTCGGGCGGCAACATTGACGCCAAAGGCCTTGAGTGCCGCACCGCGGTCGCGGATGCCTCCTCAGGCGGCAACGCCGACATTTTCGCGTCGGAGAGCGTCACCGGCGACGCATCCTCCGGCGGCAATGTCGACGTTTACGGAAAGCCGAAGAACGTCAGCAAGGACACCTCGTCCGGCGGAAGCGTCAGCGTCGAGTAGCATTCTGCGTCATCCCGGACGCGCCAAAGGCGCGATCCGGGATCTTTTGAAACAAGAGAAGCGACGCGCTCCTGAGATCTTGGATAATCGCTTCGCGATTTCCGGGA
>JBMOOR010000177.1:0-12357 GCA_049324555.1 Pseudomonadota bacterium
CCCCCAAGCTCAGACCCGGAAGGCTCCGGGCCCTATCTCCCCCAGACGGCGGCGCTTTCGGGCGTTTTGGAAGGGGCGGCAAGGCAGCCCCGCCATCTGTGATTAAAGAATAGGCGCCATCAGGCCGAGCCCCTGTGACCTTGGTCACAGGGGCGGGCGATTTTACGCGAACGATGGGCGAGGCTGATCGGGGCGCGGATGATTATCATCCAGGGCGGCGACGCCCGCTCGCCCCGCCCGCCGCGCCTGAGAACTCAAAGGCGCGTTCTCAGGACAGAAGCTTCGCCGTCTTGCCTTGCTGTTCAAGGAATTTCACGGCCTTTCTGTCGAAAGACAGGAACGTCGCGCCGCCGAGCTGTTCGCCTTCATGGGCGATGACGCCGTCCGCGAAATCTCCACCGGCGTCCAGCATGGCGAGGCCGGCTTCCGCCGTCGCCCATTCGCAAGCGACGTTTGCGCCCGCGATCAGCCGGCGAATGCCCTCGGCTATCTGCTGATTGGAGAATTTGTAAAGGCTTCGAAGGACCCACGTCAGTTCGCACAGCGCCACCATGCCGATGGCGACGACTTCCGCTCCCTCCAGCTCACAGCCTGCCGCTTCGCGCTGCGCCCTGTCGTCGTCGACGAGCACTCGAACGAGAACATTCGTATCCGCCGTAACCTTCATCGATCGCCGGCCCAAGCACGTTGAATCGCTTCCTCGATCTCCTCGATCGTGAAGTGAACGCCGGGCGGCGGTTTCAGGATGCCGAAAGCGTCGGAAATCTTGCCGGTGGGCGTCGCCCTCATCTGGAACTTGCCGCCCGGAAGCTTGTCGAGAACGATCTTCTCGCCCGGCGAAACGCCGAGATATTCGAGAATTTCCTTTTTCAGGGTCACTTGGCCCTTGGCCGTGACGGTCAATGTCGTGCTCATAAAATCAATGTAAGGCATTTCTGCCTTACTTTCAAGTCCCAATGAGCGCGGGCCCCGCCTCATCCCAAATACCCGTTCTTCTTCAGATGATCGACGATATGGGTCGCGGCCTCCGCCGCCGTCACCTTCGACGTGTCGAGCGTGATCTCGGCGCGTTCGGGCGCCTCGTAGTCGGAATCGATCCCGGTGAAGTGCTTGATCTCGCCGCGCCGCGCCTTGGCGTAAAGGCCCTTGACGTCGCGTTTTTCACAGACAGCGAGCGGGGTCGACACATAGACCTCGATGAATTCTCCGTCTTCGACGAGATCGCGCGCCATGCGCCGCTCGCTCTGGAACGGCGAGATGAAGGAGACAAGGACGATGAGGCCGGCGTCGACCATCAGTTTCGAGGTCTCTGCGACGCGGCGGATGTTCTCGACCCGATCGGCGTCGGTGAAGCCCAAATCCTTGTTGAGGCCGTGGCGGACGTTGTCGCCGTCGAGCGTGTAGGTGTGACGCCCCAAATCATGCAGCCGCTTTTCAACGAGGTTCGCGACCGTCGATTTGCCGGCGCCTGAAAGTCCGGTGAACCAGAGGACGCAGGGGCGCTGGTGTTTTGCTTTCGCGCGCGCCTCCTTGTTGACGTCGAGATCCTGCCAGTGGACGTTCTGCGCGCGGCGCAGCGAAAAATCGATCATGCCGACGCCGACCGTATTGTTGGTGCGCCGGTCGATGATGATGAATGATCCTGTCTCGCGATTATTCGCATAAGGATCGAAGGCGATCGGCGCCGAAGTCGAGAAATTGCAAAAGCCGACTTCGTTCAGCTCTAACGTCTTCCCTGACATGTGTTCGAGCGTGTTGACGTTGACCTTGTGCTTCAATTCGCTGATCGCGCCTGAAATGATGCGGTTCGCCGTCTTGATGAAATATTGCCGTCCCGGGATCATTTCATCGTCATGCATCCAGATGACATGCGCGGCGAACTGATCCGTTTGTTCGGCGGGCGATTTGCCGGCGCAGATGATGTCGCCGCGGCTGATGTCGATTTCGTCCGAAAGCGTCAGCGTGACCGCCTGATCGGGCCCGGCGGCCGCAAGGTCGCCGTCTTTCGTCACAATGCGCGCAACGGTCGAGCGCCGGCCCGAGGGAGCGACGACGATCTCATCGCCCGGCCTCACGGTTCCGGACGCAATCGTTCCCGAAAATCCGCGGAAATCGAGATTGGGCCGGTTGACCCATTGAACGGGGAGGCGAAACGGCTCGCCCGAGCCGTCTTTCTCGACATCGACCGTTTCAAGATAGGGGAGAAGCGCCGGGCCCTGGTGCCAGTCCGTGTTCGCGCTCTTCGTCAGGATGTTGTCGCCTTCGAGCGCCGAAATCGGGATGCAGACGATCGATTGAAACCCGAGCTTCTCCGCGAAGGCGCGATAATCCGTCTCGATTTTTTCAAACGTCGCGCGCGAATAATCGACAAGGTCCATCTTGTTGATGGCGACGACGATGTGGCGGATGCCGAGGAGCGAGCAGATGTAGGAATGGCGCCGCGTCTGTTTCAAAACGCCCTGACGCGCGTCGATCAATATGATCGCGACATCGGCGGTCGAGGCGCCGGTCGCCATGTTGCGCGTGTATTGTTCGTGCCCTGGCGTGTCGGCGACGATGAACTTGCGCTTTTCCGTCGAGAAAAAGCGATAGGCGACGTCGATCGTGATCCCTTGTTCGCGCTCGGCGGCAAGCCCGTCGACAAGGAGCGCGAAATCGATCTTCTCGCCCTGCGTGCCCATTTTTTTCGAGTCGGCTTCAAGCGCGGCGAGCTGGTCTTCGTAAAGCAGCTTCGTGTCGTAGAGAAGCCGCCCGATCAAGGTCGACTTGCCGTCATCGACGCTGCCGCAGGTGATGAAGCGCAGCATTGATTTTTTTTCGTGCGCGTCGAGATAGGCGATGATGTCGTCAGCGGCGAGGGCGGAGGCGTGGGTCATGAGAGGGATTTGGGATTAGGGATTTGGGATTTGGGTTGGCTAGTTGGGATTAGTGGATTGCCAGGCGAATCTGAGCCGGGAAACTGCCATCCCATGCTGGTGACCGAGCTGATAACGGCACATGCTAGCCCTGCGACATGCCGCTGGGTCTGTTGGAGGAAAGCCACATCGATCTTGGTGTCAAAAACTTTCATCCTGCGGTTCACGAAAAGCGGCAACGATCCGCCGTTCGCGTCCGGCTTTCGCCAAGAGCCATGGCACATGACGTTTCGCAGTTCGGCCGCGCGTTGAAGGTCAATAACCAGCTCGGGGAAGTTCTCGATATTTGCCCCCTCGTGCTCACGAACAGCCTTTTCGTATGAAGAAATCAGGTTTCCCAGAGGATCATACAAAGCAAGTTCGAGGGTTGTCTTCCATTTTTCGTAAGCAGCATGGATTTCATTTTCGGGGTAGGGTCGAGTTGCGCTGAACGCAAAGATCGCTTTCCCTAAGACCTCCTCAAGGAATCCAAAGGTAGCGATAACGCGCCCTAGCCATTCCCAAAAAGCCGCATCATGCAGATGCGTGGGAAAATTCTCAGGCAACCGACGACAATCGACTACAAAGCCAGAATTTGTTGTCATCAATTCTTGCGCTCCCCCAGAGCATCAATAGCGCCTGCTCGAGCCCGATCGACGGAATCAGAGTTGGAAAGGCTTCGCCGCAGACCGTTCAACATGCGGCCAACTTCGTCGGCTTTTTCAAGCAGCTCAGCTATCTTTTCCCGGGGCGCCATGTTCGTTTCCGCGACGATAGTGAGCAAAGTCTCTAACTCTGCGGTTGATCCGCGAGCGATGCTGACGAAATTGGCGTAATCTCTCCTTGTGCCGCGCGCGTTACCCTCAGCGATGTTGGCGGGAATGGAGATGGCGGCGCGAACGAGTTGCGCTGTCATTCGATATTCTTCTTTCTTCGGCAATCCGTCGGTCAACTTATAAATCGCCTTCGCAAGGTCCACAGCCTTACGCCAGACCGTTAGGTCTCTATGCGATTTAATCGAAATCTGGTCCGCCATCGAATTTTCCCGCCTAATCCCTAATCCCAAGTCCCCAATCCCTAAAAATACCCCTCTTGCTTTTTCTTCTCCATCGACGCGCTCTGGTCGTGGTCGATCACTCTTCCTTGACGCTCCGATGTCGTCGAGACCAGCATTTCCTGAATGACCTGCGGCAGCGTATTCGCGGTCGAGCGCACGGCGCCCGTCAGCGGATAACAGCCGAGCGTCCTGAACCGCACCATTTCCATTTTCGGCTTTTCGCCTTTTCCAAGCGGCATGCGCTCGTCATCGACCATGATCAGCGCGCCGTCGCGCTCGACAACCGGGCGCTCCTTGGCGAAATAGAGTGAGGGGATCGGAATGTTCTCCCGATAGATGTACTGCCAGATGTCAAGCTCGGTCCAGTTCGAGATCGGGAACACGCGGATCGATTCGCCCTTGTGGATGCGCGTGTTATAGATCGACCAAAGTTCCGGGCGCTGATTTTTCGGGTCCCAGCGATGCTGCGCCGAGCGGAAGGAAAAGATGCGCTCCTTCGCGCGCGATTTCTCTTCGTCGCGGCGCGCGCCGCCGAAAGCGACATCGAACTTGTATTTGTCGAGGGCTTGCTTCAGTCCTTGCGTCTTCATCACGTCGGTATGGATCGCCGAACCGTGCGTAAAGGGGCCGATCCCCTGTTTCAGCCCGTCTTCGTTGACGTGAACGATGAGATCAAAGCCGAGCTCTTTCGAGATGCGGTCGCGATGCGCATACATGTCCTTGAACTTCCAGGTCGTATCGACATGCATGAGCGGAAAGGGCGGGCGCGAGGGATAAAACGCCTTCGACGCCAGGTGCAGCATCACGGAGGAATCCTTCCCGATCGAATAGAGCATGACCGGGTGTTCGGCCTCCGCCGCGACCTCGCGCATGATGTGAATGGCTTCCGCTTCGAGCTGGTCGAGATGCGACATCGCCTGCGGAGAGACCTGCGGAGAGAGAAGGGCGCCGCCGTTTGCGGCGGCCTCGTCAAGCGGAGCGGTCATCGGCGCGTCCCTCAGCGATGGTTTGAGGACGGCCTTCGCCGCCGGTTTTTCGCCGACCTCTAAAGCCGACAAACGTTCAAAAGCCGTTTCGAGGGTCCGGATGGTGAGCTGCCCGCCGGCCTTCAGGCGGGAAAGGCCCTTTCCGTCATTCAAGAGCTTGCGGGAGATCGTTGACAGGGCGAGCCGTTCGCGCTCGGCAAGGCGCTCGGCGCGGGAGACGAGTTCGGCGATGGAAGCCATGGGAGAATTCCCCGAAACTACTGTGCATGAGGCGATTTAGGCGTCGTAAATCGTGGGATGCAAGGGGGATGCCGCGTGGGAGGGGCCGAAATCTCCTCGATTTGAGGAGAGGTGAGGATAAATCCCATAAAAGCCTGCGGCGTTCTGGCGGCTTGAATTCGCTCCTGTATTGTCAGATATTTCTGTTATGACAGAAATTACAGAAACTCCCGTTGCGATCACGCCGGCAATCCAGCGCTTCATCCTGCACTGGGGCGACATGGGCGCGACGTGGGGCGTCAACCGTTCGGTTGCGCAAATCCACGCGCTCCTCTTTGTCGCCGGAAGGCCGATGAACGCCGAGGAAATCGCCGACGCTCTGATGATCGCGCGCTCCAACGTCTCGACATCGATCCGTGACCTGACGAATTGGGGCCTCGTGCGCCGCGTTCCGCTTCTCGGCGACCGGCGCGATTTTTTCGAAGCGGAAGGCGACGTCTGGGAAATGGCGTCGAAGATCGTTGCGATCCGAAAGGCGCGCGAAATCGATCCGGCTGCTGAAGACTTGCGGGTTTTTCTCGACGAGGCGAAGGCCGATCCCGGCGCATGCCCTGTCGCGGTGCAGCGTCTTTCCGAATTGAAGGCGCTGATCGACATGCTTAACGACTGGTATGAGCAGATGAACGCCTTGCCTAAATCGCAATTGCTGCCGCTGATCAAATTGGGCTCGAAGGCGGTGGAGATGCTGGGGCCGTTCCTTGGAAAAAATCGGGAGAACCACAAGAGCCGTCATTCCGGGGCGGCGCGAAACGCGCCGAACCCGGAATCCACGTAACCGCGAAATGGATTGCGGGTTCCGGCTTCGCCGGCCCCGGAATGATGCAGCCGGAGGGTTGCGGGACCGGATTTTAGAATGGAGGCAAGCATGGCCTACGCAGATGTCCTCGAACTCAACCGCCGCCAGACGCGCCGCGATTATGCAGCGCCCGCGACGACGGCGCACCAGCAGATAACCCCATTGACCGGCGCCGCGAGCTTTCTCGCCTATTTGGGCGCAGCGCCCCTCATCGCCGCCGCGCTGACGATGATCGTCGATTCTGCAAGCGGCGGCGTCGCGCAAGCATTTCTCGTTCTTTACGGCGCGGCGCTTCTCATCTTTTTCGGCGGTGTCCGCTGGGGCGTTGCGGTGATGAAGCCGAACGGCCCGACGATGCGGAGCCTCGTCGGCGCCGCAGCGCCGATGCTCGCGGCGCTGCCGCTGTTCGCGCCTTTTGATGCGAACATGGGCGATGCCGCCTTCAAGATGGCGATCATCATGGCGCTGATGATCATCCTCCTCGTCGACGATTTGAGAGCGACCCGCCGCGGCGACGGCGCGCCGGCGTGGTATTTGGGCGTTCGCGTTCCGCTCACCGTCCTCATCGAAGTCGCTTTTCTCGTCGCGCTCGCGGCGGGAGTGAGGGGGTAGAATGTCAACGAAGGCTCTTCTCTATACGGCGGCGTCGCTGGCAAGCCTTGGGAGCTATGCCTTGCATGCGTTCGCCGGCGGAGCATGGATCGCGCGCCCCTTTTATCGCGAGGCGTCGGCGCACGGCGTAAGGACGCACGCCTTTCGGTATTGCTGGCATTTCATTTCGGCGGCGCTCATCGCCATCGGCGCCGGGTTTGCGTTCCTCGCCGCTGCGCCTCAGCACTGGCCGCTCGGCGTGTTCCTGACGATATCTACCGCCGCCTATTGCATACTGAGCATCGTCATCGCGCGTATTGAAAAAGCGCCAGCGCTGAAATCTCCGCCGACTCTGCTCTGTGCGCTGATCGCAGCAATTGGAGCGGCGGCGCTCTTCGCAAATTGAGGAATAGAATCGATGCCAGTAGTTCCTGCCGATGAGTGGATAATCGAACAAGCGGCGCAGCAAAGGTTCATTGCGCGTGGAAAGCGAGCAGTTGTTCTGATTTATACTGCTTTTGGGCCAGCGGTTGGCGGCGTGCTTACGATAACAGTCTCAATCGTTGCGCTGCAGTTTCAAGACGGCGGATCCGGATTAGCTCGAGTATTTCTCGAAACCCCTTTGCGAAGTCTGGCGGCTATCCCGATGGTGCTCGTATTGGGCGCACTTTGTGGCTATTGGATTGGAGGCACCCAAGCGCTGGCCTGCGGTCTCATATTGGCGGCAATCAGCGGTCGCGACGGACGATTCGGTTATTTTCGTGCGGGACTTTCCGCTGCGCTTGTCGCAATTCTCGCGACGATCGTCATCGTTCTTTTTCTTGATACCGGTTTGTGGGGTGCACTATTCATGGTGGCCGCTGGGTTGCCATCGAGCCTCATCCTGCGATTTCTTTTTCGGAAGCGATTCGCTCCAGTTAGAGAGCGCGGATGAACCAGACCGCCTATTCCTACCGCGCCGACCAATCCGTCCCGTGGTTCGACGACGCGGCGCCGCTGTTCATCTTCGACGGAATGTGCGTTCTTTGCTCTTCCGGCGTGCAATGGATGCTGAAGCATGATCCCAACGGAAAAACGCGCTTCATCGCCGTGCAGTCGCCGCTCGCCCGCGCAATCTACGCGCATTACGGTCTTGACCCGGACGCGTTCGACACCTTCATGGTGCTGAAGAACGGGGTTTCGTATCTAAGATACAGGGGCTGGCTCGAAGCCGCGAAGACGATGCCGGCCCCGTGGCGTCAGCTCGGGTTCATCGGCCATGCCGTTCCTGCATCCATCGGCGATGCGATCTATGACGTCATTCAGAAGAACCGCTTCAGGTGGTTCGGACGGCGCAAGGCCTGCCTCGCGCCCGGCCCCGCGACGCGCGCGCGGTTCCTGTAGAACCGCAAACTGAACGGAGAACGAGCGATGCAATCGATGCTTCTTTGGGGCGCCGCAGCGGCCGCTTTCGCGACTTTCGCAGTCCATACGTTTGTCGGCGGCGTTTACGTCGCGCGACCCTTGCTCGCCGATCGGACGCTTCCGAAGGCGTCGAAGTGGCTGAACTATTATTGCTGGCACGTAACGACGCTTGTCATTCTCGCCATGTGCGGCGCTTTCGCCTACGCCGCAACGCGGCCGGGCGCCGCCGATCTCGCCGCCGCCGTGACCGTATTGGCGTTTTCCTTCTCCGGGTTGAGTGTGGGGACGGCCTTAAAGGGCGGAATCAATCCGTTTCGGTTTCCGTCGACTACGCTATTCGCGGTCACGGCGGCGCTGGGTTTCGCCGGATTGGTTTAAGACCGCCCCGCGGTGAGCGGCGTTAACGGACATCCGGCACGCGCCATGCTAATCTCCGCTCCCTGAACAAGGGAGCCTTCCATGTCCGGACCGATGCGCTGGGTTCTTTTCTTCGCGGTGATCGTGCTTGCGGGCGCCGGCGTCACGGCGCTCTGGGCGGGGCTGTCGGAAGACTTGTTGAAGGCTCTCGTCTCCTTCGCCGTCGTCGGGATCGCCGCGGTCGCGCTCTATGCGCTCACCAGAAAACGGTCATAGGCGCATCGAGACGCGCCAAGTTGACGGAGTGAGCCGCTCGGCGTCAAATCCATTCGGGTGATTGTCATCAAATATTCTTGAAGCGACGCCTGAGGGAATGATGCGTCCCAGTGTCCCATCGCATGAAACGATGGGGGAGTCGCATGAAAACATCTAAACTTACAGCTGGTCTTTTTGCGGTGGCGTCCTGCGTTACGCTGACAGGGTGCATCGATGAAGCCTTCGAGCAATTGAATGATTCGCCAATCGGACCCCCCCTCATTTGCGAAGGCGAGGCCGGGTTTGGATTGGGATTTGGCGGCGCCCGGAAATGCCATATTGGCGTGGGCGGCACGTTCCCAGTATCGATTAGCGACGCTGGCTCGTTTATTCCCCCGACATCCGGAGAGGTTGCTTCAATCTCCGTTGATACGCGGGCGTCGACGGCGCCAATTGCGCCCGGCGCGATCGGACAGGTGAAAATCACGCTCTTGAATCTTCAATCGCAAACAATCGCCAGCAAGACATTCGCCGCATCGATAAATAACGGCATATTGAAAGTCGCTGATCCGACCGCTGTTTCCCTCTGGCTTGCTGGCTATCCGCAGGCTGCGCAAATCAACTTTGACGCCTCGATCGACAAGATCAACGAGGCCGCCGGGCAAACCAACAGCTTTGTCATGACGTTGAAATACCTGGGCGCCTCATTGAGCAGCGCGGGCGTCATTTGGTCCGCGCCATGCTATTATGACCCCGATAGCGGGATTACCAGCTCCAATCAATGCGTCTTTGGCGGAACCTGAATTTGGCGGGCGCGGTTCGACGTCTTCTGATCGCATCAGCGGCGTTCCTGTGCGCCAGCTGTGCGACCTATAAGAGCGTTCTTGACATCTGGTTTGACGACTGGCGGTCTGAAGATACTCCGGCTGCGGATGGATCGCCGAGGCGGCAGTCGACGGTCCACGCCGCTGTCGTAACCGGCAACGACCGCGCCGATCATGAAGGCGCGACGGTGAGCTCCTTCAGCGCGGCCGACGGGGAGCGAGGCCGGTTGAAGCCGCTGAAACTGCTCTTGACGGCCGAGGCGCCGCTGGCGACGCTTCGATATTATGAGCTTGAGAACGATCCGCCGCGAACTGACATCTATCGGCGAAGCAGCGAGGCGCACCAGCGATACGCCGCCGCGCTGTCGGGCGTGATCGCCGACATCTTCGGCGATTCGACGCGGGTTAATCTCGACCTTGTCACCGTTCCGTTCCTGCGGCGCCTCCGGGAGATATACAAGAGCCGCGTCGCCGGCGACGCCTTCGCTGTTCGCTTCTATATGCCGGAAATGTCCGAACCAGCACAATGGGAATTCAGGCTGGACTTGGAGACGTCGAGCCACGAGATATTTCACGTTTACGACCAGCTTGAAGACCGGTCTTTCAAGGGAAAGACGCAACTGAAAGCGCTTGACGAAACCGCTGCGAGCATTTTTCAAAATGCGTTGCGTTGGCGGCGTTCGGCAAGGCGACGGTTTACGGCGACCCTGTGCCGGCGCGCGACGGCTGGAAAGTCGGTTACACTGACGCCGAGCTGCTCAGCATACTGAACAGTAATTATGAGGATGTGGGGCTGACCCGCGTACAACGCCGCGCCATGAGCGAAGCATTCGCGTGGACGATTTGGGTTTATTATATCGGCGCGAAATGGGACGCCTTGCCGGGCGATGAGGGGACCGAAAATTTCAAAACGCTCTGTTCAAGAGAATATCTGACGGACCGCGCCGCGCTCCTCGATCTTCTCTACAAGATCGCGTCCGACGGGAAAGACATGCCGATGTTCGATCTTGAGGCGTCGGTTGAGCGCCGTTAACAGACTTCGCGCTGTTTTCATGTTATCGTCCGCTCCCTGAACAAGGGAGGCTTCCATGTCCGGTCCGATGCGGTGGGTTCTCTTCTTTTCCGTCATCATCCTCGCGGGCGCTGCGGTGACGGCGCTCTGGGCGGGGTTTTCCGAAGACCTCCTCAAAGCGGTCGTTTACTTCGCCGTCGCCGGCCTGGCCGCGGTCGCGGTTTATGCCTTGAATCGAAAGGCGTAAGCCTTGACTTGACCACATGGTCAAACTATATGGTCATGCATGGCCATCCAGATGAACATTGCCGAGGCGAAGGCCAAGCTATCCGCCCTGATCGAGGCGGCCGAGCGGGGGGAAGAAGTCATCATCGCGCGCAACGGCGTGCCGGTGGCGCGGCTCGACGGCTTCAACCGCGCAACCTATCGCAAGCCGGGAATTCTTCGGGACGTTTATGGCTGGACAGGGCCGGCGCCGAAGATCGAAGCGTTTGCGCCGGATCCGGCGGATGCCGAATGGACGGAGAAATCGATCTTCCCGGAACGCCGGCCCGGCCGGAAATAGGCGATGCTGGTCGATACCCATGCGCTGCTGTGGTGGCTGCATGATTCGCCGGACCTCAGCGCGCGGGCGCGAAACGCCATAGTCGAAGCGGAAGGCGCGCGGTTCTTCAGTCCGGTTTCCGTTTACGAAATCGAATGGAAAACAAGGTTTGGAAAACTCGGCCCATACGCTCGCCCGATCTCCGCGATTGCGCGCGAATGCGGCTTCCTTGAATTGCCGATCCGTGCGGATCACGCCGCGCACGCGGCGCGGCTCGGTTCGGACCTCCGCGATCCATGGGACCGCCTCCTCGCGGCGCAGGCGATTCTCAGTCAAATGCCGCTCTTGACCGCCGACGCCCATATCGGAAAACTCGGTGTACAGACGATCTGGTGACCTTTCGCCGCGATGACGCTTGAGCCCTTTGAACTTCTCCTTCTCGCCTTCGCGGGCTTCGCGTCGGGCTGGATCAATGTGATCGCCGGCGGCGGCTCGCTGCTGACCGTTCCCGTCATGGTGTTCATGGGGCTTCCCGGTCCCGTCGCCAACGGCACCAATCGCGTTGCGATCATTGTACAGAGCATCAGCGCGATCGCCTCGTTCCGGTCGAAAGGGTTTTCGGATTTCCGCCTCTCGGCGACGCTCGCCGCCGCGGCGTCGGTCGGATCGTTCTTCGGCGCGCAGTTCGGCGTTTCGCTCGATGGCGTCTGGTTCAACCGCACCGTCGCGGCGGTGATGGTCGCGGTGATGATCCTGATGGCGGCGGGCGAGGATAAAGCAAAGCCGCGCGAGGGCGCCTCGTCAAAAGCGAAGAACCTCGTCCTCGGCCACATTCTGATGATCGGCGCCGGCTTCTGGGGCGGCTTCATCCAGATCGGCGTCGGCTTTCTGATGATGCCGATTCTTTATCGGGTGATGGGATTGGACCTCGTGCGCGTCAACATGCACAAGGTCTTCATCGCGCTTGTCTTCACGGCGGTCGCTTTCGCCGTTTTCGCGTCAAAGGTCGAGATCGCGTGGGAGGCGGGCGCGGCGCTCGCCCTCGGGACGGCCGTCGGCGGCTGGATGGGCGCGCACGCGACGATTTTGAAAGGCGAGAAGTTCATCAAGCGCGCGCTTGTCGCCGTTCTGGCGGCGATGGCGGCGAAGCTTTTGTTTTTTCCGTAGGCTGATGAAGAGCGCCGTCTCCGCCGTCTCCGCCGTCTTCGGCGATGGTTCTCCCGGAGCCAGGACTATCGCATATGGTTTTCGTCACCCCGGGGCGCGAGGCGGTCGCGAACCCGGCAGTCGCGAACCGGGGTCCGTCTTTCCGCGCGCGGCCGCGCTATCGATTCCGGGTTCCGCCGCGGAGCGGCGGA
>JBMOOR010000178.1:0-6817 GCA_049324555.1 Pseudomonadota bacterium
GCATGGCCGACGCCGGCGACTTCGCAATAGTCGAAGCCCGGACGAGCCGCCCGCATCTTCTCTATGATCGGCGCCGTCAGAAGATCGCTGATCGCGCCGCGCAGAATGAGCGTCCTGATCGGCGCAAGAGCGGCGAACGGCGCCCAAAGGTCCGGGGCGGGGCCGGTCTCAATGAGCGCGCGACCGATCATCGGGTCGTAGGCGAGCTTCCATGACCCATCCGGCTGCGGATCGAATGTCCGGCGCGCGAACGTTTCCCAAAACTCTCTATTGCGCCCCGGGAAGGCGACGTCGTTAATGGCGCGGATTTGCGCGATCGCTTCGTCAAGATCGGCCGCGACCGAGGCCGCCTCCGCGGCGCGTCCGCCGACATAACCGGAAATGCGGGCGATCCCTTCCGGCGCGAGTTCCGGCCCAATATCGTTGATGACCGCCGCGGCGATCCTCTCGGGCGCCGAGGCGGCCGTCAGCATGGTGTCGATGCCGCCGAGAGAGGTGCCGACGAATATCGCGCGGGGGACGCCGATCTGATCGAGCGCGGCGATGACGTCGCGGACATAGGTCGTCGGGAAATAATTGAGATAGGAGGGGTCATAGTCGGACCGGCCGCGCCCGCGCAGCGAAATCGCATAGACGTCTCGTCCGCCCGCCGCGACAAGGGGCGCAAAATCCTCGAAATCGGCGGCGTTGCGGGTAAGGCCCGGAATGCAAAGGACCGGCGTCTTCCCGCCCCCTTCGGTCTTGCGCAGGTTGAGGCGCAATTTGTCCTGGGTCAAAACGGATCTTTCTTCATGCGCCACAGTGCGGCTCCTTGCTGTGTCGGCGGGGCTTTGCCCGGCGACGCCAAAGGACCATAAACGAGGCTTTCTGGCGATCAACCGGGATGGACATGTGGCGACGTCGCTGAACGAGCTCAATCAGCAGGCCAATGAACTCAAAGCCGCCGGCAAGGTCGAGGAGGCCATCGCCGCCTTTCGGGCGATCGTCGACAGCGCGCCGGGCAACCCCGTCGTCATGCACAATCTCGCCGGCGCCCTCGGCGATGCGGGTCGCAACAAGGAAGCGATCGAATGGGCCATGCGCGCGATCAACGCAGGGATCAAGGCGCCGGAGACCTGGCTTGTGCGGGCGCGCGCTGAGACTGCCGAAGGACTTCACCAGAAGGCGGTCGATAGTTTCCTCGAGGCGCTTCGCCGCCGGCCCATCGACGCCGCCGTCCAAAAAGAACTGGCGCAGTTGATCTGGATGCTCACCGGCGACCGGGCGCGCGCCCTCGCTGTTCTCAATCAGGCGATCGGGGATTTTCCGAGCACGCTTGAGCTCCGCCTCGTTCGCGCGCAGGTCATCGGCCAGACTGGCGACGCAAAGGGCGAATATGAAGAGGTTCTGGTCGCACTGAAACTTTCCGGCGGGCATCCCAATCTTGAGATGGCGGCGTCCAATTCTGCACTCGCCGCCGGGGACTATCACGCAGCGCTTCGCCACGCGCGTATGGCCGCGGAGAAATCGCCGTCCGACATGCAGGTTATGCAGGCGCTTTGCCGAGCGCTTCTTGCTGTCAGCGAGCCGCTTGAGGCTTCCCGCATCGTCAGCCGGCTGCGCGCGCAATCTCCGCTCGACCAATTTTATGTGGCGATTCAGGCGACGGCTTGGCGCATGCTCGGCGATGAACGCTATCATTCAGTCTACGACTATGATCGATTCGTGGCGGGCTATCCGCTTTCGTGTCCGCGCGGCTGGAAGTCGGCGGAGCAATATGTCGACGATCTCATCGAAGCGCTTGACAGACGCCATCAATACAAGACGCATCCCTTCGGTCAGTCAGTGCGCCACGGCAGCCAGCTTTCGTCGCTGACGACAATCGAGGATCCCGTCATCAGCGTGGTCGGCGAAGCCGTGCGCGGACCGATTACATCCTATATCGCGAAGATCGGCGTCGGCCCTGATCCGCTGCGCATCCGCAATCGGGGCGGCTATGCGCTCTTCAGCATCTGGTCGATCCGCCTCGCCTCAAGCGGCTATCATATCAATCACGTTCATCCGCAAGGCTGGCTTTCCTCGGCGAGCCATTTGCGGTTTCCGGCGGCGAAGGATACTGATGACAAGAGCGGTTGGCTCACGTTTGGCGAACCCGGAATCCCGACCTCGCCGAAACTCAGCGCGGAGCATTTCGTGCGACCGCAAAAGGGCGTGATGGTCGTCTTCCCGAGCTATATGTGGCACGGCACGGTGCCGTTCTCAGGCGAGACGACGCGCCTTACGATTGCAGCGGATTCGGTCCCCGCCGTTACTTGATGCGCTCTGCCCTGAAGGCGTCCTTGGCCTTGCCGACCTTGATGAAATAGCTTCCGAGCGCGCCCTTCTTGATGGTGACGGCAAGGCCTTCGACGCTTTTCGGGTAGTAGGGCGAGCTTGAATCCCCGCTCACCTGCCGCCAGACCTGTCCATTGTCGAGAACGACGAAAATCTTGCCGCGATTGTTCTTGCCGATTTCGATTGCGCGCCCGTCGACGCGATCGACTTCATCGTCCTCGTCGTCGCCCTTCGAGGCGGCGAGATCGTCGGCGCCGAAGGCTTCACGTTCATAATCCTCCGCGGACGCGGTCTTTTGCTCTTTTTCCTGCTGGACAGGGCTGAGGCCGAATTCTTCTTTCGCCTGTTCAGCGGCGGCGAGCCTTGCCGCTTCGGCGCGTTCGGCCGCAAGCGCGACGGCGCCTGGGTGAGCGGCGCGCAACGCCGGAAGCGCCGCTTCAAAGCATTTGAGGCGCGCCTTCGACCCGCGAACCGCCTTGCAGGCGAGCGCCTCGGCGACTGCTTCATCGCCCGATTGCGCCATCGCCGGCGCTGCGGCCGCAAATGCAACCACGCAGGCAAGGCTCAACAACATCACGCGCATCAACAATCCTCCTTGAATCGAGGCGGATGCTACGCTGTCACGAGGACAAAAAAAAGCGGCGGGCCGAAGCCCGCCGCCAGGAGTTCAGTCCGCAATCGACGATTAGACGTCGATCGTCGTGCCGAGGAACAGGTACCGGCCCTGCGCGTCGTAGGTTTGCGGATAGGTGTTGCCGTTCGAGAAGCCGGCCGTCTGCGTCGTCAACGGCGGATCCTTGTCGAGGATGTTGTTGACGCCGATGCGGACGTTCCAGTTCTCGGTGACGTTGTACGACGCCGCAAGGTCGATGTAGTGGCGGCTGTCCAGAATGTGGTTGCGGTTCACGCTCGGATCCGGAGCGGCGACGCCGAACAGATCGACCGAGGAGAACATGCGCCACGTGACGGACGCGTCGACGCCCATCGGCGTTTCCCACGTCGTGCGCAGCTTGTGCCGCCACGCCGGGTTCGGGCTTCCGCACGAACTGCCGTAGGTGCCGTCGCAGTCGTAGGTGCCAAGGCCCGGCAGTTCTTCGACCGTGTAGTCGAGGAGATAGGTGCCGACGAAGTCGAAGGCGAGACCGCCCGCGTTGCCGAGACCGATATCCGCAAAGTCAAAGCTCCAGTTGGCGTTGAAGTCGAGGCCAGACGTAGCAAGCGAACCGGTGTTCACGTTGGTCGCCGTGAAGAAGCCGGCGGTCGACAACCAGAGCGAACCGTTGCCAGGGGCGCGGTTGATCAGGTTGCAGAATGTCGGATCGCCGGTCGCCAAGCACTGAGTGATCGCAGTGTTTGGCGTGATCGTGCCGACGAAGCCGTCAACCGTAATGTCGAAGTAGTCGACCGAGACGGTGAGGTTGCCCGGGACGTAATCGCCCGGCGTCAGGACGACGCCGACCGTGTACGTGTCGGAGACTTCCGGACTGAGGTTCGGGTTGCCGCCGAATACGGCATTGTACTGCTGGGCCGGGCTCGACGAGATCGAGCCGTACTGGCCGGCCGTAACGCCGGTCAGAGCGCATGCAGCGGCCGATGCAATCGGGGTAGCGCCGGCGCAGGGGTCCGACTCGCCGTTGCCGAGCGTCGGAAGCGTGACAAGGCCGGTCGACTGCGGCGAGAACGATTCGATGACGTTCGCCGCACGCGCTGCTCGCTGCCAGCCGCCGCGGACGCGAAGTTCCGGAACGATCTGCCAGTCGCCAGCAAGCTTCCAGGTCGAATAAGAGCCCGAAGTGGAAACATCCGAGTGACGATAGCCGCCAAGGAAATCAAAGTGTTCGGCGAATGCGACGCCGCCGAACAGCGGAACCTTCGCTTCGACGAAAAAGTCGGTCGTTTCGATCGAGGCGTTGACTGGCGGCTGGGTGCCGCCTTGGCCGGCGAGGTCGCCCGACTGGAACAGCAGGTCCGGATCGTAACGAAGGGCGTCCTTGCGCCATTCCATGCCGCCGGCGATGCCGACGCCTTCTTCCGCCCAGGGCGACTTGATGCCGTACTGGCCGAGATCGCCCGTGAAGGTCGCCTGGCCGAGATACTGCTTGGTTGCGCCGGTCTGGAATGACGGCACCGAGATGTAGGCCACTTGAGCCGCATCAACGCCGCCGATGTCAAAGATGTTGAGCGGGACGCAGCTCGGATCCGAGCCGTCGACGACAGAGCGGCAGGTCGGAACGCCGCCGACGTCGATGACGTCGAGAGCGCGCAAGAGGCGCTGTGTCGACACGTCGTTCTGGTACTGGTTCGACGCGACTGTGGTCGCATACTGGAAGAAGGCGTCATACGTCCACCCTTCCATGATCTCGCCGCGAACGCCGGCGTTGATGCGGTAGGACGTGTTGCGGAGCGCGTTGTTCCGCGGCAGGCCCTCGACGAGGCGCTTGCCGGGATACAGCGTAGCCGTACCGGTCGCAACGCCAGAGCCCGGCGTCCCGTTGCCGCACAAAATGTCAAGCTGGCTGGCGCCGCCAACCGCAGCGCCCGGCGTCGTGTTGATCAGCGGGTTATCGCAGTTGATGGTGTTCGGAACGAAGAACGTGCCCGAGAACGCGATCTGCGCATCCGACGTATAATCGTAGAACGCCGTGTTCAGGTAGATGTCGAGGTTCTTGTTGACCTCATAATGCGCAAATGCGCCGAGAGTGTAACGCTCGTCGGGGCGCTGATAGAAGTTCGTTGGCGCGTAATTGTACGCATCCGCTGAAGTCGGGTTTGTGAAGACATCCGATGGACGGAACGTGTTGCCCGTGGTCTCGTCGAGCGTCCAGGTGCCGTTCGGCGTCGCGAAGGTGCCGTTCGGTGACGTGCCCGAACCGCCGCAGCCGAAGCCGAAGGGACGCGACGGCGTAAACGAGCCGCCGGCGTAGGCGCACGCGGAATAATCGCGGTCGGCCTGCAGGATCGCGTCGTTGTTGCGATAGCCGGCGTAGGCTGTGACGTTGCCGCGGCCGTCTTCGGTGTTGGCGCCGACGATGAGGTTGATTTCCTGGCCCTCGCCGTCGAACACGCCGCTCTCCGGCGGGGCGATGTTGCGCGTGCCGAGGATGTTCTGCGCGTCCTCGTTGTTGTTTGAATGCTGATAGCCGGACAGCTGGGCGTCAAGACGGACGCCTTCAAAGTCCTTGATCATGATGAAGTTGACGACGCCCGAAATCGCGTCCGAACCGTAAACGGCCGACGCGCCGCCGGTCAGAATTTCAACCCGCTCGACGAGGTTCGCCGGGATCTGGTTGAGGTCGGGAGCGGACGAAATCGCCGAGCCGTACTGCAGGCGGCGACCGTCAACGAGGACGAGCGTCCGGTTGGCGCCAAGGCCGCGCAGGTCGACTTGGGCGGTGCCGGTTGCGCCGTTCGAAGTGTTTGCGCCCTGAGCCGCGAAGGCTTGGGGCAGGGTGTTGACGAGGTCTTCGACCCGCGTCGTGCCGCGGATGTCGAATTCGACGTTGCCGATCGTGGTGACCGGGCTCGACGCAACTGCGTTCGCCGAAGGAATGCGGGAGCCTGTGACGATGATTTCGTCATCGCCCGCGGCTTCGTCCTGAGCGAGGGCCAGCGAGGGCAGGCCGACGCCCAGAAGAATGGTCGACGCCAGAAGCGTCTTCCGGGATGTACGTTGTGACAAGGTAGACCTCCAGTTTAGGATTTTATCGCCCGTTAGAACGACGTTTTTTTACGGCGCACGTGCGGTACGTTGCCCGCCCCTCCGTCCGTGCCGGAAGATTGGCTTCGCGGCCCGCCACACGTCAACGAAAGGAGACCTGC
The DNA here is from genome assembly GCA_049324555.1 of Pseudomonadota bacterium. GTDB lineage: Bacteria > Pseudomonadota > Alphaproteobacteria > Caulobacterales > Parvularculaceae > Amphiplicatus. The sequence continues at coordinate 6,133 of JBMOOR010000178.1, forward strand.
AGGGACAGGATCGGGACTGAGGTGTTGCGATTTTGTCGCAATTCTCGCCGCATGCCTTAATGCGCAGTTAATATCGAAGCGCTTGCGGCGCCTTCGTCAGCTTTCTGGTAAGCAATTTGACGACTACTGACTGATTGCAATTGCCCGAACCCCCCGCGCGTCGCGCATCCATGGACCAGAAACCGAAACAAGGCTCGGAGTGGGAGAGTTTTTGGGCGCGCGGTCCCGCAGCAGCGAGCGCAGCGATGACTGGTGCGCGCGCGTCGGCGTTCATCGATCAATGGTGGAGGGCAGAGATTGCTGCTATTGCGAACAACACATGCGGCCGGCGGGCGGCTGATCTCGGCAGCGGCGCCGGCGTATTGGCGAACACCGTCTCCGAGGCTTTTACGACGTGCGGTTCTCCTCTCAACTATTTGATTTGTATAGATTATTCTGTGCACGCCGTAAGCGCCGCCGCAGCTCGGCTCGGCGTCAAGGCGCTTGTCGCCAACCTTGCGGCGCTGCCGATCGCCGACGGCGCGATCGACATTGCGCTCAGTCAGTATGGGATCGAATATGCGGGCGACAATGGGATAAGAGAGGCCGCCCGGATCGTCGCGCCGGGAGGCGTGCTGCTCGCGCTCCTCCATGATCGGGAGGGCGCTCTCGCCGCTGAATGCCGGGACAATCTCGCCCTTTTTGA
>JBMOOR010000178.1:6827-12268 GCA_049324555.1 Pseudomonadota bacterium
TGTCGCGTCGACTGGCGCGATCGGCCTTGCGCGAGAGGCGTTCCGCCGCGGTTATGCGATGGATCGCGGCGCGCCGGCGGGCGGCGCATTTCGCGACGCGCTGTCCCGTCTGCAAGCTGTAATGGCGCGGTATGACGAAATCATTCGCCGGGAGAATCAGACGACCGCGATGTCGTTTCTTCGACAGGTGCGACGTGACCTTGCGATCATGTTGAATCGGCGGCGCGCCTATGCTGAGGAAGACGTCAATCAATGGCTGGACAATATTTCAACAGAATTGGCGCAATCGAGAAATCGACATGCAGCGATGCTTCGCGCAGCGCGCGCCAAAGCCGATCTCGACACTCTCGCGTCAGACCTCGCGGCCGGAGGGATTTCAATCGAACCTTTCTCGAAAGTGACGACGCCGCCTGGTGCGTCAATCGGCTGGCGGTTTTTCGCTCGCCGCGGCGAGGGTCGTTTGCGCGATGCGTGACGGCTTGCAGTCTCTATTGGACAACGCGACGCGCGCGCGGGCGCAAGGGCGCAACGCGGATGCGATCGCCGCATACCGCCGGCTTCTGCAAATTGAGCCCGGTCTCCCTGACAGCTGGTACAATCTTGGACTGCTCCTGAGGCGGGAAGGTCGCTTCGAGGAAGCGCTCGACGCCTACAGCGAGGCGCTGGCGCGGGGCGTCGAGGCGCCGGAAGAGGTTCGGCTCAACCGCGCGGTCATTCTCGCTGATCATCTGCGGCGCGAAGATGCGGCGGAATCTGAGTTACGGGCGGCGGTTGAACTCAACACGGACTATGCGCCCGCCTGGCTCAATCTCGGCAACCTGCTTGAGGATCGGGCGGAGCGGGAAGCAGCCGTCTCCTGTTACGAACGGATACTGCCGCCAGAAGACGGATCCCTCGCGCCGCATTTTGACTGCCGCCTTGAAGCGCTCGCGCGTCTTTCTCACCTACGCGCGCCAGTCGCCGCCGACGATCCTTTGCTCGCCCGCCTCGAGAAGGCTGCGAAGGCGCCCGGGCTGCTCGACCCGATCGTTCGCGCCAATCTTAACTACTCGCTCGGCGGCGCGCTCGATTCTCTTGGCGATTATGATCGCGCCTTCGCAGCCTTTGCGGAGGCTAATCGGCATGTCCGGCGCGCCGGCCCCGCTTATGATCGGGGACGCATCGTCGCCGACATCGACAGGCTGATTGAAGCATTCCGGACCGCGGCGCGGCGGATTGAAAGCACAAGCGAGGCCCCGCAGCCTGTCTTCATCTGCGGGATGTTCCGATCGGGCTCGACGCTTGTCGAACAGGCGCTCGCCGCGCATCCTGCGGTCACCGCCGGCGGCGAGCTTAATCTCCTCAATCGCATCGCCGACATCGCGCTTGCGCCCTACCCGCAGTCAGCCCGCACGTTAAGCGATGAACGGGTTCGTCAGCTTGCGGAAGAATATGCGCGCGATCTTCTCCGGCTTTTTCCGGAAAGCGGAAGGCCGGGTTCAATCGTCACGGACAAACGGCCTGACAACTTTCTGCGTATCGGATTGATCAAGCTGCTTTTTCCGGCCGCAAGGATTGTGCACACGATCCGCAATCCGATCGACACCTGCCTCTCGATCCATTTCCAGCATATCGATCAGCGCCTCGTCGGCTATGCGAGCGATCTTGCCGACACCGGCCATTACTTCGGGCAGTACCGGCGGATGATGGCGCATTGGAAGGCGCTTTATCCCGGCGACATAGCCGACTTCGACTACGATCGCTTCGTGCGAGCGCCGCGCGAAGCGCTGGAGGAGCTTCTTGAGTTCCTCGGACTTCATTGGGACGAAAACTGCCTTGAGTTTCACAAGCTCAAGAACACAGTCAAAACTGCGAGCTACTGGCAGGTGCGCCGCCCGCTCTATCAGGACTCGTCGGGCAGGCGGCGCCATTACGAAAAGCATCTTGCGCCGCTGCGCGCAGCACTGAGGGACGCCGGCGTCGAGACCGATTAGGCCGCCTCGGCGTCCATCACGGCGGCGGCGGCGTTGACGACGGCCGCGATGCGAAGCGCGGCGTGAATCTGATCGGCGGAAAGGCCGGCCTTCCGGACGACTTTTTCGTGGCTGTCGAGGCACATGCCGCAGCCGTTGACGGCGGAAACCGCAAGCGACCATAGCTCGAAGTCGGCCTTGTCGACGCCGGGACTGCCGATGACGTTCATCCTCAGTTTGGCCGGCATTTTCCCGTATTCCTCGGCCGACATCAGGTGCGTCGCACGGTAATAGACATTGTTCATCGCCATGACGGCCGCCGCCGCCCTTGCGGCGTTTCTCGCCTCGGGCGACAGCTTGTCCTCCGTCCACTGATCGATCGCCTCTGCGACGCGCCGGTTGCGCGCGCCGTAAGCGGAAGCGAGAAACGCGCCGTATTTCTGCTGGTCGGAGAGGACTGTCTCGGCGGCGAGCGTCCCGAGGTTGAGGCGAATGTCTTTGGCGTAATCAGGAATGCTATCGCGCAATTGATCGAGACTCATGACGGGTTCCTTTCTTCAGGCGCAAATAGGGCGCGCGTGCGCACGGGCAGGCGCGCCCCATCGGTTAAGCGGTTAAATCGAGCTTGTCAGAGCGTCTCGCCGCCGATCGGGCGATTGCACGGGCAGAGTTCATCCGTCTGCAGAGCGTCGAGGACGCGCAGCGTGTCCTGAGGATTGCGGCCGACGCTCAGATTGTTGACGTAGACATGCTGGATGACGTTGTGCGGATCGACGATAAACGTCGCGCGAAGAGCGACGCCCGCCTCCGAACGAACGCCGAGGCCGTCGATCAGCGCGCCGGTCGTATCGGCGAACTGCCACGCCGGATGGCTTTTGAGATCGGCATGATCGCGGCGCCAGGCGAGCTTGCAGAATTCATTGTCCGAGCTCCCGCCGAGGACGATAGCGTCGCGATCTTCGAATTCCTTGGCGAGCCGTCCGAATTCGGCGATCTCCGTCGGGCAGACGAAGGTGAAGTCTTTCGGATAGAAATAAATGACTTTCCACTTGCCGGGAAAGCTGTCTTGCGTGATGTCTTCGAACGCGGATTTGCCGTTTTCCTCGTGACTGTTGAATTTCGGCTTGACGCCGACGACTTTGAAGTCGGGAAGACGATCGCCCACTCCGAGCATTGAGTTCTCCTGTAGCGTTGACGCGAATGACGCTGGCGAGCCGTCGCAGCCCGCCTGCGCCGCGTTGATTAAGGCGGCCTTGAGAATTTATCAAATAGATAATATCTAACTCGACAATCAATTTTCTCGATTGAGGAGGCGTCGTGATTCCGCTCCCGACCTTGCGTCAGCTGCAGTTCTTCCTCGCCCTCGTGCGCCGGCAATCCTTTTCGAAAGCCGCGGGCGACTGTTTTGTCTCGCAATCGACCCTTTCCTCGGCGATCAAGGAGCTTGAGGGCGTTCTCGGCCGCCAGCTTGTCGACCGCTCAACCCGCCATTTTTCGCTGACGCCGGCGGGGAAGGATGTCGCCGAACGCGCGGCGAGAATCCTCGGCCTGACGGAAGATCTCGCGCGATCGGTCTCGACGCGCAAACCGCTCGAAGGCCCGTTTCAACTCGGCGTCATTCCGACGATCGCGCCTTTCCTGTTGCCGAAGGCGACGCCGGGGCTCGCGAAGAAATACCCAAAGCTTGAACTCTATCTTCGTGAGGATCTGACGGCCGCGCTCGCCGAGCGGCTCGCGGAGGGCTCGCTTGACGCTGCGCTGCTGGCGTTTCCTTACGACCTCCCGGGCCTTGAATGGGTCGAGATCGGAGAAGATCCGTTCCTTTTTGCAGCGCCGGCGGGAAGTCCGCTCGCCGCGCGAAAGTCGATCAAGACCGCGGACCTCAAGGATGCGCACCTCCTTCTTCTTGAGGACGGGCATTGCATGCGCGAGCACGCGCTCGACGCTTGCAAGCTGCGTCAGGACGAAATCGCGGGCGCCTTCGGCGCGACGAGCCTTTTTACGCTGACGCAGATGGTGCGCGCCGGTCTCGGCGCGACGCTGTTGCCGAAAATGGCTGTCGATGCGGGGCTTGCCTTGGACGCGGGGCTCGCGGTCGCGCCGCTCGCAGCGCCCGCGCCGGCGCGGAAGATCGGTCTTGCCTGGCGCAAGGGCTCGGGCCGGCGCGAGGAATGCGAACTTCTCGCCGAACATTTCCGCGAAATCCTAAGCGGAGAAACAAAGCGCGCCGAAAGCCGCCGACGCGCTTGAAATGGTCACGCGGCGCCCGACTTGTCGGCGGCTTCATCGGCGCCCGCGCGATTGAGCGGGGCGTGCTTAAGCGCTGCGATCTGACCGCTATCCGAAAGAAGGATCGCAATCGGCCGCGTCGATTCGAACTGCGTCAGGATGATCATGATCGTCACCGTGATCGGCACAGCGAGCAACATGCCGGCGAACCCCCATAGCGATCCCCAGACAGCTAACGACAGGAGAATGACGAGCGGGCTCAGATTGAGGCTTCGGCCGATGAGCCGCGGTTCGATCGCTGAACTCATTAACTGCTCGGCGCCGACAAGAAGAAGGAGGGCGAGCCCGGCCTTCTCGACGCCTCCGCCGTCGGGCTGAACGAGGAGGAGGATCACCGGGAGCGAAATCGCGCTGATTGCGCCGACGATGGGGATGAAGTTGAGCGCGAATATCAAAAGCGCCCAGAAGCCCGCGAAATCGACGCCGACGAACATCATGATGAAATAGCTGACAGTCGCGGTGATCAGGTTGGTGACGGTCTTCACCGTAATATACTGGCGAACGAGCGCGCCGATGTCGGCGATCGTGTCATTGACCGCCTGGCGTCGATCCGGATCATCGTTCAGCAGATTGATTTTCTTGAAAATGCGCCCGCGCTCGAGCAGCATGAACACCGTATACAGAAAAATCGTCACCGAATTTCCGGTCAGCGAGCGGACCGCCGATCCGACTTGCGAAAGGAGCGGATTGATCATGGAAAGCGCGGCGGACCTAAGTTGATCGACGCCGCCGACGAAATCCTCGGGAAGGACGCCTGCGCCGCCGAGATATTGTATGCCGTCCTGCGTGATTTTTCTCAATCGCTCCTCATAGAGGGGCGAGGCGGCGAGAAGGGCTTCGACATTGTCGCGAATGATTTCGATGAAAAGAACGAAGATCGAGACGATAAGCGCAAAGGCGAAGATGTAGCAGAGCCAGTTAGGCAGGAATCGCCCGACGAGCGGCCCTTTGCGGATCGTCTCCTTGAGCGTGAAAATGATGAAGCCGAGAAAGCCCGCGATGACGACAGGGATGAAGATCTGGCGGCCGAAATAGGCGATAATGGCGATCAGCGTGGCGAGCGCGAGGCTGTAGAAGAGGCGCGCGGCCCCTTTGACGCGAACGGCGATGTCGGGATGCGAAGGGTCTTGCGCTTGCAACCCGCCGGCGTCGCTCATATTTCACCCCTTCGGCCGAGACGATATCATGCGGCTAGTCTGA
>JBMOOR010000179.1:0-9330 GCA_049324555.1 Pseudomonadota bacterium
GAGCGCGTCGAGCATTCTCGACGTGATCGCAATAGCGTCTTTCACCGCCGCGGGGGGTGCGGAAGAGGGGATGACCGACTGGCGCAGGATGCCGCCTTTGTGGATATTGCGCGGCGTGTCGTAGCAACTGATCTCGCCGTTCCGACCGCGTGCGCCGATGACGGAGATTTCCATCGCGAAGTCGATGAAGGCTTCAAGGATCGACGGGCGCGCGCCGATTTCCTCCCAGGCCTTCCGGTTCGCTTCTTCCCACGTGTGGACGAGATCGCCATCCGCAGCGCCGATCGTCGTCTGGCCTTTGCCGTCATAACCGAGCCGGCGCGTCTTCAGGATCGCAGGTCTGCCGAGCTTCTTCAGGCCCTCTTCAAGCGAAGCAAGATCATCGACCGGGAAGAATGGCGCGGTCCTCGCGCCGATCGAATTGACGAACTGTTTTTCGATGAGGCGGTCTTGCGCGGCTGCGAGCGCCCGCCCGCCCGGCGCGACCGGAACATGACGGGCCGTCAATATGTCAACCGTTTCCGCCGGCACGTTCTCGAATTCATAAGTGACGACGTTGACGACTTCGCCGAAACCGGCAAGACGCTCAGCATCCGTATACGAACCTATAGTGACAGCGTGCGCGACATCAGCCGCGGGTGAGTTTTCATCCGGCGTATAGATATGCGTCCGGAGCCCCAGTCGCGCCGACGCCATCGCGAGCATGCGGCCGAGCTGGCCGCCCCCTAAAATTCCGATGACGCCGTTCGGTTCGACAAGCATGGATCAGTCGGCGACGGTTGCAGGGACGCTCGCCGTTTCCTTCGCGCGCCAGTCGGCGAGTTTCTTCGCGACCCTTTCATCGCCGAGCGCGACGATCGACGCGGCGAGAAGACCTGCGTTCGTCGCGCCTGCTTCTCCGATCGCCATGGTTGCGACCGGAACGCCCGCGGGCATCTGGACGATCGAAAGGAGGCTGTCGAGACCGGAAAGGGTTTTGCTCTGCACGGGAACGCCGATCACAGGCAGCGTCGTCATCGAAGCCGTCATGCCGGGAAGATGCGCGGCCCCGCCGGCGCCCGCGATAATGACCTTGATCCCGCGTGAGGCCGCATTCGTCGCATAATCGTATAGACGCGCCGGGGTCCGGTGTGCGGAGACGACTTTCGTTTCGAACGGAACGCCGAGAACGCCGAGCATCCTCACGGCGCGCTCCATGGTCGGCCAGTCCGAACGCGAGCCCATGATGACGCCGACGAGCGGCGATTGCGGTTTGGAGTTGCGGGGTCTGGCGCCGGGGGCGCCGCCCTTGGTCTTTGCAGCCAACGAAATCTCCGCCCTCTAAAGAAAGGCGACTTACAACAATCCGGCCGCTGCTGGCAAAGTCAAAGACGGGCAAGCAAGAGAGGCGCAAACCATCCAGACGGGGGCGCGTCGGCCTGCGCCTCTCTCACCCGAAGCCGGCGCCGGCCAATGTCTGAGAAGGGGACAATGAAGCGAGACGCCGCCCTTCGATTAGTGAGGGTTTCCGCCTCATTCGCAACGCAACTTGCGGTGAACGGATGGCGGCGGACGTTGAAGCGAAAACACAAAATAGCGAGGCTCGGTCGCAGCCTGCTGTTGCGTTTGCAAGTCAAATCCGGCTTCAGTCTGCGCAATATTCCGGAGCAGCTTGATGAAAGTTTCAGGACCGGGCGGTCCGAAAGCGCCCAGCCGGGCGGAGCGAGCGGATACGGCAAGGCGAACGGAAGCCGCCGCAGCGCCTTCCGCTGTCGACCCGGTCAGCGTCGCCGGAGTTCCTGAGGCGGAGTTAACGCCTCGCGTGCGCGCCGCCCTGACTGCGTTGATGCAAGAGGTCGCGTCTCTCCGCCAGGAACTCGCCGAGACACGGCGGCGGATGAGCGAACTCGAAACGCTCGCGAGCACAGATCCGCTGGTCGGCGTTCTCAACCGGCGCGCCTTTGTGGGCGAACTCAACCGGGCGCTCGCGATGGTCCAGCGCTACGGCCAGCCGTCGAGCCTCGTTTTCGTCGATGTCGATAATCTGAAGAAGATCAACGACAATCACGGCCACGCCGCTGGCGATGCTGCGCTGACCCATGCGGCGCGCGTGATCAGCGCCAACATCCGGCAAACTGATGTCTTTGGCCGGCTTGGCGGCGATGAGTTCGCAATTATCCTGACAAACACGCCAAAGCGCGTCGCCGACCAAAAGGCGCAAGCGCTGACAGCGCTTGTGCGTGCAACGCCGTCCTTCGACGGCCTGCCGGTCGGCATCACCTGCGGCGTCGTCGAAATCACCGCGGACGCGACCGCTGACGCGGCGCTTAAAGCCGCCGACCAGCTCATGTATGAGGAAAAGCGAAGGCGCTGAAAATCAGGCGATGATGTCGGGCGTCAACTGGTCGCGCAGCTTCTGGATCATGTCCTTCAACTGAAGCTTCTTCTTCTTCAGACGCGCGAGCGCGAGGCCGTCATGACCCGGCGTTGTCGCAAGGGCGTTGATGGCGGCGTCCAGATCGCTGTGTTCCTGCGTAAGGAGGCTGAGGCGCGCCTGCAAGGCGTCCTCGTTCGCGCCGTTAAATCTGCTCTCTCTCGCGTTAAAGAAGTGCGAGGCGTCGATGACGCCGCCGTGGTCCTTTTCGCTGTCGTCTCCAGACGCCATGAAATCCTTCATCCGATCCGATCGCCGCCTGATTCGGACATTGGAAAAATAAGCTCGATCAGCTCTTCAAGCAATGTGACGGAGAAGCCGGGGCTCCGCGCAGCATCGGTTAATCTTACATAGGCGGCGAGCATGCGGCGCGCTTTTGCGGCGACGCCGTTCCGGCTCGCGGCGGGGGTCAGCATCGCCCCGGCGAGCGCCTCCAGCATCTCCTGGCCGATCTTCTCGGCGGAAAGCTCGATTTCTTTCACGCGATCCCGCAGCGCCGCCGTTTCCGGCGAAGGCGCTTGCCGCGGCGGCTCTTTCAGCGCGCGCCGGACGCTCCTCAGCGGCGTTGTCACTTCCGTGGACCAGCGCTTCACAATATCTGCCGCCTTGCGGACAACGATCTCGGGCGGGGCTTCAAACCTGTCGGCGCACCACAAGCACCAGAGCAGAAGATTTATGTCGAGCCCGTGCTTGTCCTGGAGCGCGAGCAAAAGCTTCTCGACGCCCGGATGCGCATAGGCGCGGAGCGACCAGTTCCAGAAATCCTCGGTCACGATCGCGGCCTTGATCCCTTGACGAGATCTTCGCCCCAGCGGCGCGCAAGCGCGGTATCGACGCCAAGAAGATCGAGCGCGCGGCCGACGGACTGGTCGACAAGGTCAGACACGGATTTCGGCTCGATATAGAAGGACGGCAATGGCGGCGCGATAATCGCGCCCATTTCGGCGAGGGCGGTCATCGTTCGCAGATGTCCTAAGTGAAACGGCGTCTCGCGCACCACGAGGACGAGACAACGCCGTTCCTTCAGTATGACATCGGCCGCTCGGCTGATGAGGTTTGTGGTGACGCCTGTCGCAATCTCAGACATTGTCTTGACGGAACAAGGCGCAATGATCATTCCCGCCGTCTTGAATGAGCCCGAAGAAACCGGCGCGCCGACGTCGCTGACGGCGTAACGCGCGAAAGCGAGCGCCTCAAGATCGGCCGCCTTTGCGCCGAGTTCATAGGCGAGCGTCATCTCCGCCGCCTTGCTGACAATGAGGTGGGTTTCAACGCCCGCCTCTTTCAGCGCCTCAAGGCACCGCCTTCCGTAGACGGCGCCCGACGCGCCGGTCACGGCGACGATAATCCGGTGCGGCGAATTCACAAGTCAACTCAATCGGTTGCAGCGGGAGTTTAACTCCTTTTGTCGCCAGCGGCAAAGCCAAAAGGTTAATGCGGCGAGGGACCAATTTAGTCGACAAACCCGCGCTTGGTGTGGTCTAGTTCGTGGTCTGCAGCCTAACCAAGGAGGTTAGAATATGGCGCTTAAAGCTCACTTGCAGTCACTCAGTCAGCGGCATCAGGAACTTGAAGCTATGCTGAGCATGGAAATGAAACACCCCCATCCAGATGACACGCGAGTACACGAGCTGAAGCGCCTCAAGCTGCGAATTAAGGACCAGATCGAACGGCTTCGACAGGACGAAAGTTCGCCGAACTGACAAGATCGGGATATTGCAAATGGCGCCTTCCCGGAAGGAAGGCGCTTATTTTTTTGACGCCCGCTGATCGAATGACCGTCGCAACCGAAAGCTCATGAAATGCCCATCCGCTCCGTCATCATCTCAGGCGCTGCGAACGCCATAGGGGCCGCCTGCGCGCGCCGTTTTGTCGAGGCTGGCGACAAGGTCGTTCTTGCTGACGGCGATGAGGAGACGCTCCGCGAACTGACGGATGAACTGAACGCGAAAGGAGAGGCGGTCTTCGTCGCGGGCGACATCTCGAACCGCCTCGACGTTCACAATGCGGTCGCGGAAGCGCTCGAGACTTACGGACAGGTCGACGCGCTGGTGAATGCGACGATTGAAGTCGGATCGGGCGACTTTCTTGATCTCACCGAGGAAAATTTCGAAACGATGCTCAAGGCGAATTTGCGCGGCGCGTTCCTGCTCAACCAGGCCGTCTGCCGGCAGTTCGTCAAGCAGATCGAAAAGTCGCCCGAGGGGGAAAGCGAGGGGTCCATCGTCAACATCATTTCAGTTGAAGCTGTCACCGCCGCCGCAGATCGCGTCGCTTTCGCCGTCTCGCAAGGCGGCCTCCACCAATTGACGAAAGCGGCGGCGCTCGCGATGTCGCCCTACGGCGTTCGCATCAATGCGGTGGGGATCGGCGCCATCAAAAGCGACTACATGAAGGATTTCGACTTGAAGTCGGCGCGAAGCACCGTGCCCTTGAACCGGGTCGGCGATCCTGAAGACGTTGCGGAGGCTGCGTTCTTTCTTTCTTCGCCCGCAGCGTCCTACATCACCGGCCAGACGCTCTTCGTCGACGGCGGACGCCTCGTTCGCAGCGCGGCCGCAGACTATGTCGAAAGGAAGAACTGATCGCCCGATTCTCTAACGGCGCCGCTGGTAGCTGAAATCGTCCTCGTCGTCCTGTTCCGCCGCAGCGGTCTTGCCGCCGCCAAGATTGGCGAAGACCTTGTCGAGGTCGATCGGCTTTTCGCGTTCTTCGACGGGTTCCTCATGTTTTGGCGCAACTGTTTCCGTCGCCGGCTTCAGGGTCGGCCCTGCATCCATCGTCGGATGGAGCTTGGCCTTGCGCGCCGCGGCCTTCCTCACGAGATTGTCGAGGTCGATCTGGCTGCACAGCCCGAGACCGACAGGGTCCTGCGGCGTGATGTTCGGCGAATTCCAGTGCGTGCGGTCGCGCACCGACTGGATCGTTGTCTTGGTGGTGCCGAGTAATTTTGCGATTTGGGCGTCCGAGACTTCCGGATGATTGCGCACCAGCCAGAGGATTGCGTCGGGCCGGTTCTGACGTTTCGAAACAGGCGTATAGCGAGGCCCCTTGCGCGGCTTTTCGGCGACAATCGTTTTCGCGCGGGCGAGCTTCATCCGGTATTCGGGATCGGCTGCGGCCTTGTCGAGTTCTTCGCGCGCGATCTGATTGTTGGTGATCGGATTGATGCCGCGCACGCCGACCGCAACGTCGCCGTCGGCGATGCCTTTCACCTGCAGAGGGTGAAGCACGCAGAAATCCGCGATCTGTTCGAACGAAAGCGACGTGTTCTCGATCAGCCAGACGGCGGTCGCGAGCGGCATCAGCGGTTTGTCGGTCATGGGCCAATCTCCAAAATAGCCTTCTTCCCCGGCGTCCCGCTTCCGGCGGGAGCCGCGCTAACCCTTGGATTTTCCGGGAAAGCGCTGCGCCATAGGCGCATTCGGGGGCTATATATAGGCTGAATGGCGCACCAGGCCAAGGGTCTAGCGGCTTGGCCGAAGCAGGATTTTTCCGATGTGCCGGCCGGCCTCCATCCGGCGATGAGCCTCGGCGGCTTCGGCCAGAGGATAAATGCGGTCGGTGACCGGTTTTACCGTTCCGGACGCAAGGAGCGGCCAGACTTTCGCCTCGATGGCGGCGGCGAGGCGCGCCTTTTCCGCAAAGCTCCGCGTCTTCATCGTCGATCCTGAAAGGCGAAGCTGCTTTCGCATGATCAGGAAAAGATTGATCTCCGCGACGGGGCCGCGAAGAAATGCGATCGAAACATGGCGGCCCTTGAAGTTCAGCGTTTCGAGATTGCGGGCGACAAAGTCGCCTCCCGCCATGTCGAGAACGACGTCGGCGCCGCCGCGCCTCTGGATTTCTTCTTCCCATTTTTCGGTTGCGTAATTGAACGCCGCGTCCGCGCCGAGCTTTCGGATCGCGTCGAGCTTTTCTTCACTCGATGCGGTCGCAAAGACCCTGGCGCCGGAAGCTTTGCCAAGAGAGATCGCTATCACGCCGATGCCGCTTGTGCCGCCATGGACAAGGAGCGTCTCGCCCGGTTTCAGCGCGGCGTCGTCGAAGACATTCGCCCACACGGTGAAGACGGTCTCTGGCAGGCCCGCAGCGTCCTCAAGTGAAACGCCCGCGGGCGCTGGAAGGCAGGAGCCTTCGTGAGCTATTGCGAATTCCGCGTAGCCCCCGCCAGTCAACAGCGCGCAAACGGGATCGCCCTTCTTCCATCTCGCAACGCCTTCGCCGACCGATTCGATCGTTCCGGAAACTTCAAGTCCAGGCAGATCGCTTGCGTCCGGAGGCGGGGGATAAAGGCCCATCCGCTGCAAGACATCGGGACGGTTGACGCCCGCGGCGGCGACGCGAATGAGGACATCATGCGGCCCCGGCGATGGCGTTGGCCGATCGACAAGCCGCAATGCTTCGGGCCCGCCCGGGGCGGAGATTTCAATCGCCTTCATCAGCTTTGACCTTGCTGCGCCGTCTTGAAGCATGGGCGTTCGTCGCGCAAAATTCGAGAGGGTCGAACGAGGGAGCCGCAAATGGACGAAGAGCGCCCGCGCGAAGCGCCGGATCTGACGTTGGAGAAGCTCGGTCGCCAGGATCTTTACACGCTGTCGATCGGCGACCTTAAGGAGCGCATCGCATCCCTCAAAGCGGAGATTGAGCGCTGTGAGAGCGCCCTCGCGGTGCGCGACTCGACCAAGTCGGCGGCGGAAAAGTTGTTCAAGTTCTGAGTGTTCGTCTGGAAACCCGCCTTCGTCCCTGAAGGAATGAAGGCCGCCGCTCGTCCGACGCGTCCAGAAATGGCCGGAGCGTTTCCCGGTTTTCGCCGCGGTTTCCCCTGCTGCGCGAAATCCTGCGACCGACGCCCCGTCCGGGCGGCGCCAGACAGCAATTCGCGCGACGGTCGCGCACGTCGTTCCCCCTGGAGTTGCTGGCATGTCGGTTGCTGTTAGGAAATCGCCGGCGACGGGGAGGCGATCGGCGCTGACGTTAACTCTTTTGCTGTTGTCACCGCGCGTTCGGTTCGGCAACGTGGGAACCGGGCCCGGGAAACATCATAATGGAAGCCGCCGAAAAAGGTCTGACGCCGAACTCTGGGGCAATGACATTCGTCCAGTCGGAAGTCTTCGCAAGGACATTTCGCGAAGGCATGGCGCTCGTTGAAGAGACCGCAAACTACCTCGACGGCGAAGGTCGCGACGCCTCGAAATCGTTGAGCCGCTCTGCGGCGCTGTCCTATGCGGGCGCCTCCATGCGCCTGACGACGCAGCTGATGCAGATCGCTTCCTGGCTGCTTGTCTTAAGAGCGGTTCGCGAGGGCGACATGTCCGTTGGCGAGGCGTCGGAAGACAAATATCGCCTTGGCGCGCGCGAGCGCGCTTCTGCGGACCTCATCAGCGGCGAATTGCCGAGAAAATTGCTCACGCTGATCGACGGCGCCAGCCAGCTCTATGACCGCATCTCCCGGCTTGACACGGATCTTTTCCGGAGCAGCAAGTCGGCAACGACCGCGCGCGATGCGGCTGCGCAACAGCGCGCCCTGCTTGATGCGTTTGGCGGCGGCCGGCGCCGCTGACGCTCTCAAAATCCGAAATTTGCGAAGACCGGCGCTGTCGCCTTTGCGCGCCGATCAGCCCTTTTTCAGGCTGAACGCGCCGAATTTCTGCTGGAACTTTGAAACCTGGCCGCGGTCGCCGATCTTCTGCGGGCCGCCCGTCCACGCAGGATGACTGAGCGGATCGATGTCGAGCGACAACGTCGCGCCGGCTTCCGAATAGGTCGACCGGGTCTCGAAAGTCGTGCCATCGGTCATGACGACCTTGATCGGATGATAGTCGGGATGGATGCCCTTTTTCATGGCGTGACCCTTCGCGCGGCGCGCGTCCTGAAATTCAAAAGAGGGCGGCATATAGTCCGGCGTCCGGCGAAAGGCAACCCGTCCGCCCGAGAAACAGCGGATTGGCTCTGGCGCCTTGCAAGGCTTGGCCTTATGGTCCGCCGCCTCCGGGAACACCTGTCGTTTTTAAGGTCCAAGATGCGTTTTTCGCTGCTGGCAGGGACGTTCGCCCTGCTGTTCGCGCTGGCTGGCGGCGCGGCCCTTTTCACGCTCTATACCTTCAATCACTTCAAAGATGTCGAGAACCGATTCGACGGCCATTGCAGCCCGGTCGCGGGGGTCGCGGGTCCTGAAGACATCGAGACGACCCCTGCATCAAGACGCGCCTTCGTTTCCTCGCTCGATCGACGGGCGGGCTCGGCGACGCGGGGCGCGATTTACTCTGTCCTGATCGACGACCCGCTCGACAGCGAGAACTGGCGCGATCGGACGGCGGGCGCGCCGGAACGGTTTCGCCCGCTTGGCCTCAACTACTATGAGGAGGGGGAGGTCAGGCGGCTTTTCGTCGTTAATGAGGCGACGAAGGCGGTCGAGATTTTCGAGGTCGCCGAGAATGGCGATCTGAAACATCTCGAGTCAATTTCCGAGCGGCGTCTCACAAGTCCGAACGACGTTATCGCCACAGGGCCAAGAAGCTTTTACGTCACGAATGACGTCGAGGCGGGCCGATCGTCGATCGTCGGCAAATTCCAGTTTCTGTCGCGCGCGCCATCCGGGAAGATATATCTTTATGACGGCGTTGCGATGCGGGTCGCCGCCGAGGGGTTGCGCTTCGCCAACGGCGTCGCTCTCAATCCGCGCGGCACAAGGCTCTACGCGGCGGAAACGGCAGGACAGGCGCTCCGCATTTATGACCGCGACGCAAAGACCGGCGCGCTGTCGCTTTCGAGAATTGAAGCGCTGCCCGCCGCGCCCGACAATATCAACCTCGCATGGGACGGCGCGCTGTGGATCGGCGCGCAGCCAAAGCCGCTCGTCGTGCCGCTTGTCGAACGCAACCGTAACATCGCCGCCCCTTCGCTCGTCATCCGCT
>JBMOOR010000179.1:9349-12000 GCA_049324555.1 Pseudomonadota bacterium
GATCAGGAAGGCGTCGCCGCGCCGATGACGGAGATTTTTTCAGATAAGGGCGAGGCGATCTCGACCGCATCCGTCGCCGCGATTTCCGGGAGCCGGCTGCTCATCGGCGCCCTGCTCGACGACAAGTATCTGATCTGCGATCTTGCGGGCTGATGCGCTATATCTCCACACGCGGGCGTTCACCGGAAATCGGCTTTCGCGAAGCGGTCTTGAGCGGGCTTGCGCCGGACGGCGGGCTATACATGCCCGTCGCATGGCCGGTCGTCCCGGAAGGGCTGCAGGCGGACTTCGCACGCATGCCGTTTCACGAAGTCGCTTCGCATATCCTTTCATATTTCGCTGAGCCAGAATTGACGCTGGACCAACTCGCGCCAATGTCGGAACGCGCCTTTGCAGCCTTCGACACCCCGGTTGTCGCGCCGTTGCGGCGTCTTGACGGCGACGATTATCTGCTTGAACTTTTTCATGGGCCGACGCTTGCGTTCAAAGACATCGCGATGCGCATGCTCGCCGAGCTTTACGACTGGGCGCTCGAAGGAAGCGCGCGCGGCAAGACGATAATCGGCGCAACGTCAGGCGACACGGGCGGCGCGGCGATCCATGCTTTCGCCGGATCGGCGAAAGCGGAAGTTTTCATGCTGCACCCGAAAGGACGCGTCTCCGACGTGCAGCGGCGCATGATGACGACGGTTGGTGCGGATAACGTCGTCAATATTGCGGTCGAAGGAACGTTTGACGACTGCCAGGGGCTCGTCAAAAGTCTCTTTGCGGATCAACGGCTCAATCGGGCGCTCGATCTCGGCGGCGTCAATTCAATCAACTGGGTAAGGCTCGCGGTCCAGACCGTCTACTATTTCACCGCGACAGCCGCGCTCGGCGAACCGGCCTCTTTCGTCGTCCCGACCGGAAATTTCGGCGATGTGTTTGCGGGATACGCCGCCAAACGCATGGGGCTTCCCATCAAGCGCCTCGGCGTCGCCGTCAACATGAATGACATCATGAAGCGCGCGCTGACGACGGGCGTCTACAAGCCGAGCGCGGCTGCGCCGACTTCCTCGCCCTCGATGGACATTCAGGTCGCCTCGAATTTCGAGCGGCTGCTGTTCGAGGCTTTCAACAGGGACCATGCGGCGCTCTCGGATCTCATGGCCGGGTTCGAGCGCGAGGGTGCGATGACCCTGCCTCCAGAGACCCGGGCGGCGATCGCCGCCGATTTCTGCGCCGAGAACGCGAGCGAGGCTGAGGTCGCCGAAAAGATCCGCTCGATGCAAATGAACGCGGGCCTGCTTGTTGATCCTCACACGGCGGTTGGGCTCGTTGCGCTCGATAAACTGCGCCGGGGCGGAAAGATCACCGGTCGGGCGATCTGCCTTGCGACCGCGCACCCGGCGAAATTTCCGGAGGCGGTCGAACGCGCCTCGAGCGTTCATCCCGCGCTTCCCGCGCGCTATTCCGGGTTGATGTCGGCGAGGGAACAAATGGTCGCCGCGCCGGCCGAGATTGGCGCGATCAGGGCGATTATCGAGGAAAGAACCAGATTTGCAGAAAGAAATGCGCGATGACCGCTGAAGTCGCCACCCTCGCCAATGGCGTGCGCATCGTAACCGATCCGATGCAAGGGCTTGAATCCGCCGCGATCGGCGTCTGGTTCCGGGCCGGCGCCATTGACGAGACGCCGGACGAACACGGCGTCGCGCATCTCCTTGAGCATATGGCGTTCAAGGGCACAAAGACGCGAACGGCGCGCGAGATCGCCGAAGAAATCGAATCCGTCGGCGGCTATCTCAACGCGAGCACCGGCTACAGCCGCACCGGTTATTACGCGCGCGTTCTCCGCCATGATATTGAAACCGCGGTCGATATTCTCGCCGACATATTGACGAACCCAATCTTTGACGCGGGAGAGCTTGCGAAAGAGCGTGAGGTCGTCATTCAGGAAATCGGCGAAGCCGCCGACGTTCCCGATGACGCGGTCATGGAGATGCTGCAGACGCTGAGCTATGGAAGCCACGCGCTTGGACGGCCAATTCTTGGAACCGTTGAAAGCGTATCAGGTCACTCGGGCGAACGGCTTAAGGCATTCATGGCGCGCTGCTATGCGCCCGCCGATCTCATTGTCGCGGCGTCAGGCGCGATCGACCCGGCCGAGATTGCAGCGCTTGCCGAGAGAAGTTTTGGCGAACGCGGAGCGCGCTTGAGCCCCCCTCGCGCGCTGAAGCCTGCCTATATCGGCGGCGCGAGCCATGACGCCCGTGAAATCGAGCAGACCCATGTTGCGCTCGCGTTTCCTGGCGCGGCCGTCACGGCCCCGGATTATTTCGCGACGCGCGTCTTTGTCGAGGCGCTCGGCGGGGGAATGTCGTCTCGCATCTTTCAGGCCGTCCGGGAGGAGCGGGGGCTCGCCTATTCCGTTTATTCGTTTACGGACAGTTATGACGACGTCGGCGCTGTCGGCGCCTATGTCGGCACGGACAGCGAAAACGCCGCGGAGGCGGTCGCGCTCATCCGCCGGGAAATCGCGGCGATGGCGGAAGCGCCGACAACGCTGGAGATCGATCGGGCGCGGACCCTCCTAAAGGCGACGTTGCTCATGGGTCTTGAAAGCCCCGCGACGCGGACTGAGACCTCCGTCGGCCAGCTTTATTCGCATG
>JBMOOR010000180.1:0-11910 GCA_049324555.1 Pseudomonadota bacterium
GTCATTGGGTGCATCCTTCTCCCCTCTCCCGCAGGGCGGGAGAGGGGTCGGGGGTGAGGGGCGACACGGAAAAGGCGGCGCATGCCACGGACCCTCACCCTGCCCTCTCCCGCAAGCGGGAGAGGGTAAGGGAGAATGTGTCGGGCCGGCTTTATGCCCGCCTCCACGTCGCGCCGGCGGGGCCGTCCTCAATGACGATCCCCTGCGCCGCGAGGTCGTCGCGGATGCGGTCGGACGTTTTGAAGTCCTTCGCTTTGCGCGCGGCGGCACGCTCTTTTATTTTTTCTTCTATTTCTTCCACTGTGGGGCCAAGAACGCCTGTCGCTTGAAGCGTGGCATTTTCAAGTGTTACCGAGAGCGAGCCTGAAATGCGTTGAAACCACTCGCGTGGTTCAACGCCGAAAAAGCCCATGAGTTCGCCCGCCGCTTTGAGGCGCGCAGCCGCGCGGCGTTTGGGCTCGCCTTCCATCTGCATGGCGATGTCGCGGAGTTCATGAAGCCCCGCGATTGCGTCCGGCGTGTTCATGTCGTCTTCAAGCGACAGAACGATGCTCTCCGGCGCGTCAGCCTTCTCCGCCGGCTTTGTTTCCGCGAGCAGGCGGTAGAAGCGGTCGAGCTGTTTCTTCGACTGCTCGATGAGATCGTCCGTCCATTCGAGCGGCTGGCGGTACTGCGCGGAAAGGAGTGCGAAACGAAGCGTCTCGCCGTGATGCTTCTTCAATAAGTCGCGCGGCAGCGCGACGTTGCCCAAAGATTTCGACATCTTGTCGGCGCCCATTTTTAGAAAACCGTTATGCAGCCAGTAGCGCGCGAGCGGCGCGCCTTGATGCGCGCATGCCGATTGCGCGATCTCATTCTCATGGTGCGGGAATTTCAGATCCTGTCCGCCGCCGTGAATGTCGATCGTTTGCCCGAGAGCCTTTTCGATCATCGCCGAGCATTCAAGATGCCAGCCAGGCCTTCCGCGGCCCCAGGGGCTCTCCCACCCTGGCTCGTCCGCTTTTGACGGCTTCCAGAGGACGAAATCCGCCGCATTTTCCTTATACGGAGCGATCTCGACGCGCGCGCCGGCGAGACGCTCTTCCGCGTCGGCGCCCGAGAGCTTGCCGTAGCCCTCAAACTTGCCGACCGAAAACAGCACATGCCCCTCAGCCGCGTAGGCGAAGCCTTGCGCGACGAGGCGCCCCGCGAGCGAGATCATTTCGCCGATGTGACCCGTCGCCGTCGGCTTCAATGTCGGCGCGAGGCAATTGAAGGCGGCGAGTTCCTCGTCATAGATCGCCGCGTATTTCGCGGTGATCTCGCCGATCGGAACGCCGGTCTCCCTGGACGCCTTGATGATCTTGTCGTCGATGTCGGTGAAGTTGCGGGCGTAAAGGACCGCCTTTTCGCCATAGCGCCGGCGCAAGAGGCGGAACAGAAGATCAAAGACGACCGCCGCGCGGAAATTGCCGATATGGGCGTGGTTGTAGACCGTCGGCCCGCAGACATACATCGTCACGCGAGAAGCGTCGCCGGGAACGAAGAGGCGCTTTTCGCGCGCGAGGCTGTCATAAAGCTGGAGCATCGCCTGTTGCTAAGGGCGCCGCGCGCGCCCGGCAAGACCTCAAAGGCCCCTCACCCCCCGCCTCAGCCCATGCTCGAACCGGCGCCGCCCGCGCCGTGCTTGGCATGGTCGAGCCGCCGCGTGTGAACCGCGAGCGCGATCCAGGCCGCATGAAAAACGGCGCCGGCCGCGAGCACGACGACGCCCGGAACCGGCCCGACCGCCGTCCGTTGAAGGAGTTCATCAAGGCTTCCTATCGGCGTTGGATGAATGATGATCTTGCCGACATAAGCAAAGCCCTGAAACGCGAAGATATAGCCGTAATTGCGCCGGATGCGCCGGCCGAGCGCGCGCCAGAAGCTGATGTGATATTGGGGGCTGAGATAATCCTGCGCGAGCACGTCCTGCCATGCGCCGGGATCGGGCTTGTGCGAACGCAAGAGCAGCGGCGCGTAAAAATTCGTCTCGATCCAGCGGCAGCGCGCTCGCCAGACATTGAAATAGCGATAACGCCTCGCTTCAAAGATCAGGAAGAAAGCGATCAGCCATCCGACGAGAAGAAGCGGCACGGGCGAGGCGTCCGGATTGGCGAAGCTGATCGAAAGCGCGAGCCCGAGCGACACGACCGACCAGTTTGTCGTCGCATCAAGGCGCGTGCGCCAGATTGTCGAGCGATAGACTTCGCCGCGATAAAGATGCGCGAGCGCGCCGATCTCGGCGGCGTCGAACTGAAAGCCTGTGCCGCCAGCGGGACTTTTCCATTCGCGCCAGTCGGCGCCTTGCTTGCCTTCGCTCACGTTCGGTCACTCACGCAGGCCCGCGTTCCGGACCGTCAGCCTACGCCTCTCATGACCGCTTGGCGAGTCACGCGGCGCCGACTGCCTCGGCAAGACTTGAAAAGCCCTCCCCCTTCAGCCTTTTCGGCAACCCCTCAACGATCTCCGCGACAAGCGCCGGCCCCTTGTAAATGAGGGCGGTGTAAAGCTGGATGAGCACGGCGCCGGCGCGAATTTTGGCGTAGGCGTCATCGGCCGAGAAAACGCCGCCGACGCCGATAAGGGGAACGCGCCCCTGAAGCGATTGATGAAACTCCGCAAGAAGCGCGGTCGACGGCGCAAACAGCGGCCGCCCCGACAGGCCGCCCTTTTCTGACGCATGCGGACTTTTAAGGCTGGAGGGCCGCGCGATCGTCGTATTCGATACGATGAGCGCATCAATCCCGCGCTCGATGATCGCCGCGGCGATGTCCGCCTTGTCGGCGTCGGCGAGATCAGGCGCAACCTTCAGAAACACCGGCGCTTTCACGGCGAGAGCGTCGCGCGCGGCGATGGCGCGTGCGAGGAGTTCATCAAGCGCCGCCTTATCCTGCAGCGCGCGAAGGCCGGGCGTGTTCGGCGAGGAAATGTTGACGGTGTAAAAATCGACAAGCCCCTCAAGGCAGCGAACGCCCGTCACGAAATCTTCGACCCGGTCCTCGCTGTCCTTGTTGGCGCCGAGATTGACGCCGACGACGCCCTTGCGCCGGCGACGAGCGAGGCGCGCTGCGATTTTCTCGAGCCCCTCATTGTTGAAGCCGTAGCGATTGATGACGGCTTCGTCTTCGGTGAGGCGAAAGACCCGCGGGCGCTCATTGCCGGGCTGCGGGCGCGGCGTCGCCGCGCCGACTTCGACAAAGCCGAAACCAAGGCGCAACATCGCGTCCGGGACCTCGGCGTTCTTGTCGAAGCCGGCGGCGAGTCCGACCGGATTTGGAAAGTCGATCCCGGCGACGCGAATCGCCAGCATCGGATCGCTCCGGACATGAAAGCGCGGCGCGAAGGGCGAGGCCATCATCCTGACCGTCGCGCGGTGCGCCGCTTCCGGTTCAAGCAGGCGAACCGCCCTGGCGCCGATTGTCGCCGCGAGCCGCGCTGTCATAAAGCGCCGCCGCCGAAGGCGAAACTTCCATCGGCGCTGCGGATAAGGCGCCGCGCGCCGCGCGCCTTCGCCGCAAGGAGATCGGCGTAGAGATGCGGAAAGAGCGCGCCCCCGCGCGAGGCTTCCCATTTGAGCGCCGCGCCGAAATCCTCCGCGGCGAACTCGGCGGCGACGAGATCTGTCCGACCGGCGAAATGAAGCCGCGCCGTTTCCAGAACCTGATCTTCCGTAGAAAGATGAATATAGCCGTCCCTGACATCGACGGGCGCCGGCGCAACCTTGCCCGCGCGCTGCGCTTCAGCCCAATCATCTGCGCTCATGATTTTGTAGAGGGCGGTCATGGCGGCCCGATTAAACCGCTCCCCGCCCTCGATCAAGCGCTAGCCGCCGCATCAACCGAAGGCGTCATGGCTGCCTTGCGATGAACGCGCGTTCGGCGTCCGGTCCTTGCGCAATCGCCGCCTTGAAGTCGCGTGCGAGCGCAATCACATCGGCTTCGAACTTCGTCGCCGGCGCCGCCGCAAGGGCGGCGTCGAGCGCGGCGAGCGCATCCGCCCGCCATTCTTCGCGGCCATCGGCGAGGAGACGCAGCGCGCATTCGTAAGCGATCGCGGGATTGTCCGTCGCGAGAGCGCGCGCCTTCATGAACTCGATATGGCCTTGTTCGGGATCGGCGCCGTAGAGGGCGCCGCCGCCGCGACGCGCGACCTCGATTCGCCAGGCGGCGGACGTCGAAAGCGCCCACGGATTATCGGCGTCGAGAGCAAGCGCCTTATCGATCTCGCGGCGCGCCTTCGCCGCCAGCCCCGAGAAGAACGCCTTCACCGGCGAGGTGCGCGCGCCCTTGAGCGCAAGGCCGATCGCCGTCTGCAAATGCGCTTCCGGCAACGTCGGGTCGAGCGCGATCGCCTGTTCGGCGAGATCGATCGCATCATCGGCGGTCCGCCGTGCGGATTTGCGCTCCCTGTCGAAATAGGAGACGGCGTTGAGCGCGCGCGCGGCAAGCGCGAGATCTTCCGCACGCCCCGCCGCGCGCGCAAGGTCAACTGCCCTCGCATAATCGCCGGCGGCGTAAGCGGCGTAGGCGGCGGCGTGAGGCTCGGCGCGCGCCGCCGTCATCATCAACGAGAAGAGGGCTGCGGCGGCGAGGACGCATTTCATCACTTACTCCAACAGACGCGCGACAGTCATACCGGAATACGGCCGGCCGCCAAACTGGACAGCGCAGTCCAATCGCCCCTTAATCCGCCGCCATGAAATGGGCGAGGATCATTGCCGGGGCCGCCATCGCTTCAGCGGGCGGAGGCGCGGCTCTGGCGGGCGGCCTTTCCGAACCCGTTGCGTGGACAATCGCAATCACGGCTCTCACTGCCGTCTGGTGGGTGACGGAAGCGATCCCCATACCTGCGACCTCGATCGTCCCCTTCGCCGCCTTTCCGCTCGCCGGCGTCATCGATCACCGCGAAGCCGCGTCCGCTCTCGGCGATCACGTGATCGTGCTTCTGATGGGCGCCTTCATCCTGTCGAAGGGTCTCGAAAAATCAGGGGCCCACGAACGGCTTGCACTCTACATGATCCGCCTTGTCGGCTCATCCGGAAAGCGGCTCGTCGCCGGTTTCATCATCGCCTCGGCCGCGATCTCGATGTGGGTCTCGAACACGGCGACGGTTCTCATGCTGATGCCGATTGCGCTCGCGATCCTTGCGCGCGCCGAAGACCGCTCCCTTGACGCACCCGTCATTCTCGGCGTCGCCTACGCCGCTTCGATCGGCGGCGTCGGCACGCTTATCGGCACGCCGCCCAATGTCATCTTCGCCGGGATTTACGAACGCACAACCGGCGCCGAATACGGCTTCGTCGAATGGATGAAGACGGGCGTTCCCGTCGTCGCGCTCGGCGTTCTCGCCTCGATCCTGTGGCTGACGCGGCGCGTGCGCTTCAACGAGCGCGTTCCGATCCCCTCGCCCGGCGCATGGACCGCAGCGGAAGTCCGCACGCTGATGGTCTTCGCCGCGACGGTCTTCCTCTGGATCACGCGCAGCGAGCCGTTCGGCGGCTGGTCATCCTGGTTCGGCGCGACGGGCGCCGGGGATTCAACCGTCGCCCTCATCGCCGTCGTCGCGATGTTCCTCATCCCCGACGGCCGGGGCGGCGCGCTTCTCGACTGGAAATGGGCGTCCGACATCCCCTGGGGGATGCTGCTCCTTTTCGCGGGCGGCATCTGCATCGCCGTCGCCTTCGAGAAATCGGGCCTCTCCGCGACGATCGGCTCCTCGCTCGCCGGCGCGAAATTTCTGCCGCCCTTCGCGCTGATGCTCCTTATCTGCCTTGTCGTCACCTTCATGAGCGAGCTGACGTCGAACACGGCCGTCGCAACGCTCATTCTCCCGGTGCTCGCAGCGGCGGCGGATGGAACGGGACTTCCCGCGGCGGTCCTGATGGTTCCAGCGACGATGGCCGCGTCCTCCGGCTTCATGCTGCCGGTGTCGACCGCGCCGAACGCCATCGCCTACGGGACGGGCCGCGTCAGCGTCGGCGAAATGGCGCGCGAGGGATTTGCGCTGAACCTCATGCTCGCGGTCATTATCTCGGGCGTCTGCTACGTTGCGTTTCGATAGAAGGGGGACAAAGGGAGCCGCCTCATGAAAAACGCATTGAGCGCGGGCGTTCTCTATTTCGCGATCGTCTTCGCCGCGGGGTTCGCGCTCGGAACAATGCGGATCTTCGCGATTGCGCCGCGCGTCGGCGAACTTGGCGCTGTCGCGATCGAACTTCCGCTCATCCTCGCGATTTCGTGGTTCGCCTGCGCAAGGCTCATCCGCCGGTTCAATGTCGCGCAGCAAGGAGCGCTGCGCCTTTTGATGGGAGCGCTCGCCTTCACGCTGCTGATGACAGCGGAGTTTCTTCTCTCCTCAATCGGATTCGGCCGGTCGCTCGCTGAACAGGTCGAAGCGTTATGGACGCCCGCAGGGGCCATCGGGCTCGCCGGACAGATTGCGTTCGCGATATTTCCTCTTCTGCAATTGCGGCGCTGACGCCCGCTCTCTCGAACCGCGAGTTTTCGACGAAGCGAGTTCATCCTTAGGCGGACCGACTTTCAAACCAGCCCGCAGCGCTCATACTACATTTGTCGCATCAGAACGGCGCGGACGGGAACGCGCCTGTCGCGCTGCGACAATTGCAAAAAAAATCCAAGGAGAAACAGCCATGTTGAGATTAGGCCTCGTGACCATCGCCGCCGCATTTCTCGCGTCCGCCGCCTCTGCCGAAGAGGATCTCGTAGCGATGAGCTTTCGCTACGACGCGTCGGAGCTTGCCTCGCCGGAAAGCGCCGAGGCGCTTTATGCGCGCATGAATTTGCGGGCCCGGCGCATGTGCGACCCTCGCGACGACTATCTGAAAAGCGCGCGCGACGAATGCGCCGCCGATCTCGTCAATCAATGGGTCGAAGCGATCAACGATCCGCGCCTCGACGCGATCCACCGGCGCGAGGCGTAGGTTCTAAACCGCGTCGGTCGTCATATGACGGGCGCGCGCAGCGCGTTCGATTGCGGCGGCGCCCTCATCGTCGATTTTCAGCGTGTTGCGGATAAGCTCAAGGACGCGGATTTCCGTCATGGCGAGACCCTCGTCCGCCGTGATCACGTCGACAACCGCCGCATAGGCGGTCTCCCCCAGATGGCCCGGAAGCGAGGATGAGGCCGCTGTCAGCACCTTGTGAAGGCCGCCCTCCGACGACATCAGCTCGCCGCAAGCCTCCGCAGTTCTGACGAGTTCTTCTTCATCCGCGCCGGAGAACAACGAAAAAGACCGCACGACACGGCCGATCGACCGCAATTCCTTTTGCGCCATCCGCCCGTCTGAGGCCGACGCCATCACCATCAGGTAGATAACGGCTTCCTGCGGCGTCAGTTGCGGGGCGGCGTCTGCCATGAAATTCGATCCTTCGGTGCGCGGGTGTCGTCGGGCGGCAACCTACCTTCCGCCCGGCGGCGCGGCAACCTTCGCGCCGGCTTTATTGCGCGGCGTTTCCCCTTGCCGGTAAAAGCCGTTAGAGGAACGCTTCCCGCCGCTCAAAAGAAAAGCCATGACCGCCCGGACTTTCACCGCCGAAGACATCGCCGCCGCCAAATCCTGGCCGTTCGAGGAAGCAAGGAAGCTCGACGCGCGGCTGAAACGGATCGGCCATGAAGGCGTCGTCGTCTTCGAGACGGGCTATGGCCCCTCCGGCCCGCCGCATATCGGGACGTTCGGGGAAGTCGCGCGCACCACCATGGTGCGGCGCGCCTTCGAACTGATGACGGGGAGAAAGACGCGGCTCATCTCGTTTTCCGACGACATGGACGGCATGCGGAAAGTTCCGCCGCACCTTCCAAATCAGGAGATGCTGTCGCGCTATCTCCAGATGCCGCTGACGACAGTGCCGGACCCGTGGGGAACGCATCCGAGCTTCGCGCACCACAACAACGCGCGGCTGCGCGCCTTTCTCGACCAGTTCGGCTTCAACTATGAATTCATGTCGGCGACGGAGTGCTACAAATCCGGCAAGTTCGACGCGACCTTGATCCGCGTTCTTGAGCGCTACGACGCGCTGATGGAGATCATGCTCCCTTCGCTCGGGGATGAGCGGAAGGAAACCTATTCGCCGATCCTGCCGATTTCGCCGAAGACAGGCCGCGTTCTCTACGTGCCGCTTCTTGAGCGCGACGCATCAAAGGGCGAGATCGTTTTCGAGGATGAGGGCGGCGAGAAGACCCGCATGTCCGTCGCCGGCGGGCGCGCGAAGCTGCAATGGAAGGCCGACTGGGCGGGGCGCTGGTTTGCGCTCGGCGTCGATTATGAAATGGCGGGCGAGGATCTGACCGAATCCGTCCGCCTTTCAAACCGCATCGTCAAGGCGCTCGGCGGCGAGCCGCCCGCCGGCTTCAACTTCCAGCTCTTCGTCGATGAAGACGGCAAGAAGATCTCTAAGACGAAAGGCAACGGCATTTCGATCGAGCAATGGCTGACCTATGCGAGCCCCGAAAGCCTGTCGCTCTTCATGTTCCAGAACCCGAAGGCGGCGAAGAAGCTCTATTTCGACGTCATCCCGAAGACGCTCGACGAATATTGGAGTCATGTCGAGAAATACCCCTCGCAGGAAGGGGCGAAAGCGCTCGACAATCCGGCCTGGCATATTCACGAAGGAAATCCGCCTGACGCGACGACGCCGGTCAGTTTCGCCATGCTGTTGACGCTTGTGAACGCCGTCGGCGGCGAACCTGAAGTCCTCAAGGGCTTCATTCGCAAATACCGCCCGAACGCGAGCGCAGACGAACTCGCCGCCGCCGACGCGCTCACCGGCTACGCCGCGCGATATTACCGTGACTTTGTCGAACCGAACAAGCTCTATCGTCAGCCGACGGATGAAGAGCGCAGAGCCCTTGCCGCCCTCGCCCGGCGCCTTCGCGAGATCGGCGACGGCGCTGATGAAGACGCCTACCACACGGCGACATTCGATGCGGGAAAGGCGCACGGTTATGAGAAAAATCTCCGCGACTGGTTCGCGGCGATCTACGAAGTCGTCTTCGGCCAGACCGAGGGGCCGCGCATGGGTCCGTTCACGAAAATCTACGGCGCCGCGGCGACGGCGAAACTGATCGAGGCTGCGCTGGAGCGGAAATGAGGGGGACAGACATGGCGGCGATAGCCGAAACCAGCCGACCTTTCAGCGAGATGTCCGCGATCGAGATCGTCGGCGTGATTGCGGCGTTTGCAATTTGGCTGGCCTTCGCCGCTTTCTTTGTGTGGTTCTTTTGGCGCATCATACGAGCGCAGTTGAGAATGCCGGAGGAGATGGTCGGAATCCGAAAGGCGCTTGAACGAATCGCTGACAGACTTGAACGCGGCCAGTAAATCGCTTCGCCGATAAAATCGTTTCAGTAACCAGCGGCGCTCTTGTCGAATTAGGCCCATTATTCCGGAAGCCTGTTCCGCACCGCGCAAGGGGCTCGCCGCCGGCCGAAGGCGACAGCGCTGGCGATGAGGATCGCGACAAGGACGGCGAACGCTGTCGCAATTTCCTGACCGATCACGCGCCGCCTCCCGGTTTTGACGGTGAAAATAGCCTGAAAGGGTTCCTCTGGCGACGGCGCGATATGCACATTGTGGGCGTCAGCGGCGCTCTTTAGACTGACTGAAATGTGCTTTTCCGCAACGGCGAGCTTTACGGCGGCGGGCGGCCTCGCGCTGATCGGCGCGGCGACGGTCGCCGCTCGTCCTTCGCGGCGCATGATCCCGTTTGCGGCGGTGCCGCTGATTTTTTCGGTTCATCAGGCGATCGAAGGGGCGATCTGGCTCGGCGTTCACGACGGCGAACCGGCGCAGGCGCTCGTCAAGGCGTGGCTCTTCATCGCGGAGGTCTTCTGGCCGATCTATGTTCCGCTCGCCGTTCTCATCCTGACGGAGGGACGGCGAAGGCGACAGGGCCTGACGGCGCTCCTCGCCGCCGGCGTCGTCGTCTCCGCTTATTTCCTGACAATCCTTATGCAGAGCGATTTCACAGCCGAAGCCGTCAGGGGAAATCTCCGCTATTCGGCCGATGAGCCGGTCGCCCACAGTCTCCCCGGCCTCTACGTTCTGTCGACCGTCGCGCCGCTTCTCATCGCACGCGAACGCTTCGTCCTTCTCTTTGGCGTCGCCGTGCTCATCGGCGCCGCCGTCACCGAGATTTTCTTCCTGCACGCCGGGCCTTCGGTCTGGTGCTTTTTCGCCGCGGTCGCGAGCCTATGCGCATTCCTCGCCGTTCGCGAAGAGGCGAGCGCACGGAAAATTGTTCATATGTGATCGCATCGCCAGAGGGGCGTTAATTTCGCCGCACGCCGACGCCGATTATTCCTTGTCGCGGTCGGAGAGAGGCGCAGAAGGGGATGCATTTTGCAAAAGCAGGCGCGCGCGGGAGCGCGTCGCAGGGCGCCGTCCGCGGCATGGAAGCCGCCGCCGCCGCATGGCGTCGCCGGACGGAAGGCTACACAATCGGCGCCCGCCTTGCGCTCGGGCTTGTCATCCTCATCGTCTATGTCCTCGCGCCGCGCCCGACCGATCTTGCCGGCTCCGGCGTCGGCACGCTGACGATTATTTTGCTCTACCTTGCCTTTGCGGCGATCCGCATCGCTTTGCATATCGCCGAAAGATTTGAGGCGGAAGCGGGAGCGGCTTCGATCGCCGTCGATTTCGCGCTCCTTGGATTCCTTATCGATTCCTATCAGCGCTCTTACGCCGGCGGGCCGGCCCTTGCGCTTCACGCGCCCACATTCGCCTTCTATTTCGTTTTCATCGCATTGCACGGCATGCGGCTCGAATGGCGCCACGCGATCGCTGCGGGAATTTGCGCGATGGCGAGCTGGGCGGGCGTCGTCGCCGCCGCGTTCGCGCGCGCGGGCGACGGCCTCGTCACGCACAGCTACGCCGCTTATGCGGAAACAGGGATGATCCTCCTCGGCGCCGAAGTCGAGCGTATGCTGGCGCTCGCCGCATTCACCGCCGCGATCGCCATCACCGGCTTTCGCGCCCACGCGTTGAGGTCCCGCCTTCTCCTTCTCGGCGTCAAGGCGGAGCGCGAAAGAGTGCGCGCCGAAAGGCAATCGCTTCTGCACGCCAAGCAAGCCGCCGAGCGCACAAGCGAACTCAAATCGCAGTTCCTCGCCAAGATGAGCCACGAACTTCGCACGCCCCTCAACGGCGTCCTCGGCTTCTCCGACCTCCTCGCTCAATCTCCGCTCGACGGACTTCAGCGCCAATATGTGGCGACGATCCAGTCTTCCGGCGAAACGCTCCTCGGCCTCATCAATTCAATTCTCGATCTGACAAACATCGAGGAGGGGCGCCAGCGTCTCGCCTCCGAACCATTCAACCCGTCGCGGCTGATCGACGACATTGGCCGCGAGTTCATGGCGCGCGCTGAAAAAAAGGGGATTTCCTGCCGGGTAGAGGTGGCGCGCGGCTTTCCGAAGGCGGCGGTCGGAGATGAGATGCGATTGCGCAAGGCGCTTGAGCATCTTGCCGACAACGCCGTCAAATTCACCGAACGGGGCGGCGTCGACATTCGCGCCTTCGCCGACGTCGGCAAGGACGGCCGCACGATCGCCGTCATCGACGTCAAAGACACGGGCGTCGGCGTCGCCGAAGGCGATCAGGCGCGCATCTTCGAAATATTCGAGCAGGCCGACAATACGGCGACGCGCGCGTTCGACGGCGCAGGGCTCGGCCTTGCAATCAGCAAGCGGATCATCGAGGCGATGGGCGGCCGGCTTTCTGTCCGCTCCACAAAAGGCGCAGGCTCGACGTTCCGGGCCGAAATCCCTCTTGACGCTGCGCCGATCGACGATGCTCCGTGTATGGAAGAAATGCCCGGCAAGCGCAGCGTCGCCGGCGCCGCCCTGACGTTGCGCGCGCTCATCGCCGACGAC
>JBMOOR010000181.1:0-11861 GCA_049324555.1 Pseudomonadota bacterium
GGCGCTCCGGGCTCCCTTCTATGGAGTGACGCATCCCGAACGCGCCGCCGTCGCGCTGTCGCTTTATTGCCGCCACGAGGGCGCCAGGACGCCGCCCGGCCGCGGCGATATTGTCGCCATGCTGTCAGAGGAGGAGAAAAAGCGCGCGATCGACATCGGCCTTGCCCTGCGCTTTGCCGCCGCCGTCGCGCCAAAGGCTCCGCAGGCGATCCGCCGCTGCTCCCTGCGCAGGGACCGCTACAAGCTCGTTTTTGCGGCGCCGGCGGACATCAAGCCGCTGATGGATGAAACGCCCCGCAAGCGGCTTGACGCGCTCGCGGCCGCGCTCGGTCTGACGGCGGTCGCGGAGTACGACGGCTAAGTTCGTCAACAGCGTTTTTTCCTTGATCCGTGCGGGTCCCAGCCGCAAAAGGCGCCCCTTTTGGTCTCGAATAGGGCGCCTTTTTAATCATGCGCTCAGATGGACCATCCGCACGCGTCGGGATGCGCGCGCCGCAATGCTCTCGCTTCACAGCGCAAAGGCGCCGCAAGCGGGTCAAATCATTCACTTGTCAAAGAGCCGCGAAACGCGCTTATCGCCCGCCTCGCACATATCACTGTGCGAGATGGGATTTTCCATCGCGCGTTCAAGCGTCGATTTAATTGTATTTTCGGCCTCGTTTTCCCGCGAGAGGCGAGGCGATCCGGATGCGTCGCCCGAATTTTCAGGATCCGATTTCGACGAGATCGATTGCGCCGTCCTTGAGACGAAGCGCGACTTCGCCATTGAGCAGGCGCTCGGCCAATTCGCCGAAGACCTGGCGGCGCCAGCCTTGAAGCGCCTGAACGTCCCTTTCGCCGCTCGCGATCGCTTCAAGGTCCTGCGCCGAAGCGATAAGGCGCGGCGCGACGCCCGATTCTTCCGACTGGCGCTTCAGCAGCACTTTGAGAAGCTCAACGACGTCAGGCGGCGGGGGCTGGCGGCGCGCAGGCCTCTCAATCTCTGGAAGCTCCGTACGCGGAATAATGCGGCCGACCTTGATCGCATCGAGGATCGCCGCCGCCGCGCGCGAGCGCTCAAAGCCGTGCGGCATCGTCCGCGCCTGGGCGAGCTCTGCGGGCGTTGCGGGTTTCAGCCGGGCGAGTTCGAAAATCGCTTCGTCCTTGAGGACGCGTCCGCGCGGCAGGTTTTTCTCCTGCGCTTCCGCTTCGCGCCATTCGGCGAGCTTGATGATCGCTCCAAGATCGCCGGGCCTGACGCCGCGCATTTTCAATCGCTCCCACGCGGATTTCGGATCGACGCGATAGAGCGCGGGATCTTTAAGCGACGTCATCTCCGCCTCGACCCAGGAGAGGCGCCCCGTTTCCTCAAGACGCCGGCGGAGGAGAAGGAAGGCCTCGCGGAGATGCGTGACGTCCGAGAGCGCGTAGGTCAGCTGCGCTTCCGAAAGCGGGCGGCGCGCCCAGTCGGTGAACCGGTGGCCCTTGTCGACCGAAGCGCCGATGAGCTGGCGGATCAGGGGTTCATATCCGACCTGTTCGCCGAAGCCGCACGCCATCGCCGCGATCTGCGTGTCGAAGAGGGGCGTCGGCGTCTTTCCCGTCAACTGGTGGAAGATTTCGACATCCTGGCGCGCGGCGTGGAAGACCTTGACGGTCGCCTCGTCCGAGAGAGTTTCCAGAAACGGCGAGAGGTCGATCCCTTCGGCCATCGGGTCGATGATCGCTTCGATCCCTTCGGCCGCCGCCTGGATGAGGCAGAGGATCGGCCAATAGGTCTTCTCCCGCATGAATTCGGTGTCGACCGCGAAAAAGGGCCGGGCGCGCAGCTCGGCCGAAAAGGCGCGCAGCTCGTCGGTCGTCGTGATGATTCTCATAAGCGGCGGCTTCTAACAGCGCCGGGCCCCCGCGTCACGCGGCCATCGGCCCCGCCCGCGCCTTGACAAGAGAAGGCGGCGTTGCCACTCCGGCGCCGGCTGATTTTCGCGAGGATTCCATGCACGCCTATCGTTCGCACACCTGCGGCGCCCTGCGCCCGGAGGCTGTCGGAAAGACGGTTCGCCTGTCGGGTTGGGTGCACAGGAAGCGCGATCATGGCGGGCTTCTTTTTATCGACCTTCGCGACCATTACGGGGTGACGCAGCTCGTCGTCGAGCCGGAGGCGCCCGTATTCGCCGCGATCGAGCGGATCCGGGCCGAAAGCGTCATTCGCGTCGACGGCAAGGTGGTCGCGAGGACGCCCGAGACCGTGAACCCGGGCCTGCCGACCGGCGGGGTCGAGGTCCGGATCGATGCGTTCGAGGTCCTCTCGGCGGCGGAGGAGCTGCCGCTCCCCATTTTCGGCGAGCCCGACTATCCCGAGGACGTGCGGCTCAAATATCGCTTCCTCGACCTTCGCCGCGACACGCTGCACAAGAGCGTCGCGCTCCGCTCGGCGGTGATCGCCTCGCTCCGCAGGCGAATGAACGATCAGGGCTTCACCGAATTCCAGACGCCGATCCTGACGGCGTCCTCGCCCGAGGGCGCGCGCGACTTCCTCGTCCCCTCTCGCATTCATCCCGGCAAATTCTATGCGCTGCCGCAGGCGCCGCAGCAGTTCAAACAGCTTTTGATGGTCGCGGGCTTCGACCGCTATTTCCAGATCGCGCCGTGCTTCCGCGACGAGGACGCCAGAGCCGACCGCAGCCCCGGCGAATTCTACCAGCTCGATTTCGAGATGAGCTTCGTCACCCAGGAAGACGTTTTCGCCGCGATCGAGCCGGTGCTCGCGGGCGTCTTTACGGAATTCGCGAGCGGCAAAAAAGTGACGCCGCCGCCATTCCCGCGCATTCGCTATGCGGACTCGATCCGCAAATACGGATCGGACAAGCCGGATCTCAGAAACCCGATTGAGATGGGGAACGTCTCGGAGCATTTCCGGGGGAGCGGCTTCAAGGTCTTTGCGGGGATGCTCGAAAAAGACCGACAAGTCGAAGTCTGGGGCATCCCGGCGCCGGGCGGGGGCTCCAGAGCCTTCTGCGACCGCATGAACTCCTGGGCGCAAGGGGAAGGCCAGCCGGGCCTCGGCTATATTTTCTGGCGCGAAGGGGAAGAAGGCGGCGCGGGTCCGATTGCGAAAAACATCGGGCCGGAGCGCGCGGAAGCGATCCGCGCGCAGTTCAATCTCAAGGTCGGCGACGCGGTCTTCTTCGTCGCCGGCAAGCCGGACGGATTCTACAAATTCGCCGGCGCCGCTCGGACGCGCGTTGGGACGGAGCTGAAACTCATCGATGAGAACCAGTTCAAGTTCTGCTGGATCGTCGATTTCCCGATGTATGAATGGAATGAGGACGAGAAGAAGATTGACTTCTCGCACAACCCGTTCTCGATGCCGAACTACGATCACGCGGCGTTCGTCAAGCTCGACAAGAACGACAAGGATACGATCCTTGGGCTTACGGCGTTCCAATACGACATTGTTTGCAATGGCGTTGAGCTTTCGTCGGGCGCGATCCGGAACCACAAGCCGGAGATCATGCTGAAGGCCTTTGAGATCGCCGGCTACGGCGCCGATGTCGTCGAGGCGAAATTCGGCGGCATGCTGAACGCTTTCCGCTACGGCGCGCCGCCGCACGGGGGATCGGCGCCCGGCGTTGACCGCATCGTCATGCTGCTCGCGGGCGTTGAGAACCTCCGCGAGGTGATCGCCTTCCCGCTCAACCAGCAGGCGCAGGATCTGATGATGCAGGCGCCGAACGAAGTGACGGAAAAGCAGCTCAAAGAGCTGCATATCCGGGTCGTTCCGCCGATCGTTGAGAAGAGGGGCTGACCTCATATCGGCGTATCCGGCTCCTGTGCGACGGGGACGGGCGCCGGGCGCGCGAGCCCTTTTTCAAGGAATGCGTAGGCGGCGCAGGCCGCGCTGATCGCCGCTGTCGCGATGAAGAGCGCGCTTGGGGCGATTGAATAAAAAACATTTCCGAGCAGCGGCGCGAAGATAAAGCCGGATGCGCCGGCCGCGTTCGACAGGCCCGCCGCCGATCCCTGTTCGTCCGCTGTCACCGAGAGCGACGCGCCGCCGACATAGCCGGGCGTCAGCATCCCGGCGCCCAACCCCGACAAGAGCATGCCGAAGACGAGGGGGCCGACCGACGGCGAGATCGCAATAATCGCATGCCCGATGCAAATGAGAATCGGCCCGGCGCGCATCAGCGTCATCGGCGGCAGATTGAACCGCTGCACGAGGACGAGCTGCGAGAAGAGGGAGGCCATCGCCGCCGCCGACAAGGCGACGCCGACAAGCTGCAACGCGTCTTCGCTCTGAAGCCCCAGACGGTCGATGAAGTAAAAGGCGATGAACTGCACGGGGATCGACGTCGCAACGCCTGTCGCAACCGCATAGGCGAGAAAGGGACGGATGCGCCGGTCGAGCGGGGAGAGCCTCGGGCGCGGCGCGCGCTCTTTCGGCGCCGTGCGCTCGGGGAGAAAGAACCAGACCGCGCCGACGGCGCAGGCGGCGGCGGCAGCGACCGCGTAAAGCGGGGCGAGCGGATCGATCGCAACGACGGCGCCGGCGAAAGCGGGACCGACCATGGCGCCGATGCCGAAGGCGGCGGAAAAGGCAGACATGCCGGCGGTGCGCCGCTCGGGCGGCGTCCGGTCGGCGATATAGGCTTGCGCCGCGCCCGGCGTCGCGCAGCCGATGATCCCGTAAATCGACCGCGTTCCAAGAAGCAGCGCATAGAGGAGAACGCCGGAGAGAGCACCCGCGAGACCGATGTGAAGGACGGTCGCGAACGCGGTCATCGAAACCGCAAAGCCCGAAAGGCCGATGACGATGAACGGCCGGCGTCCGTAAATGTCGCTCTGGCGGCCCCAGAGAGGCCCGATCGCTACCCAGAACGCGGCGGATAGCATGAAGATCGACAGGACCTGAAGATCGCCCATGCCGATCTTCCGCGCGATCGGCGGCAGGACGGCGAAGACGATCGTCTGGCCCATGCCCATGCAAACGACGCCGGCGAGAAGCACGGCGAGCGCGATCGCGCGCTGGCGCGGCGTCGATGGGCTCTCGTCAAAGCGCCTCATGATTCGCCTGCGGCGTGTGCGCGTTCGACGCGATGTTTCCGCATTGCACGGATAATCGGTGTCAGCGCCCCCGGTATGAGTCCAGCATCCACGCGGATCGTCGTGTTTTTGTACGGATTATCCGCACTCGTTGAAAAGGCGAATTTGGGGCGGATGTTTCTCGCGCGTCCTCCTGCTGTTTCTCCTGTTCGTTGCATGCGCGCTGAATTCTCCTTGCGTTCGTTCGATATCATCATGAGGGCGCCGCAAGGGAGGGGGATAACTTTTTCGATCACGTTTTGTTGCGGGCGTTCACTCGCGATCAGCGGCGAGAGCGCGCTCAATCCGCCGGTCTGGAACAAGCCAGATGAGGGCGACGACGACATAAAGCGCGAGCGAGATTTGGGGGGTGGCGAATGACGCGGCGATGCCGGTTGCGTAAAGGATGGGAGAGAGTTTCCCCTTCCAGTCGGCGCCGATCGCGCGGGCGAGCGCGCCTTCGCGCCCGTGCCGCCGGATAATGGCGATCTGAAGGATGTAATAGGCGATCGCAGGGGCGAGAAGCGCGACGCCATAGAGCGCAACCGGCGCCGCCGCGAAATTGTTCTCGCCCATCCATCCCGTCGCGAAAGGAATGAGCGACAGCCAGAAGAGGAGGTGCATGTTCGCCCAGAGCATTGCGCCGTCGACGCGCTCAACGGTCATCAGCAGGTGGTGATGATTGTTCCAGTAGATCGCGAGATAGAGAAAGCTCAGCACATAGGAAAGAAAGACGGGCGCGACGGGCGCGAGCGATTCCCAGCCCGCGTGGTGCGGCGGCTTCATTTCAAGAACCATGATCGTGATGATGATGGCGATGACGCCGTCGCTGAAGGCCGCAAGGCGTTCTTTTGGCATGTTTCCCCGTGCGCTGAGACTGAGGCCCGGATTTTGGCCCGATTCCTGTTTCCGGCCTCAGTCCTACCGTAAATCTACGGCCCCGCAGGAGTTCGGCGAGACTCCAAGTCTCCCCCGGAGACCACCGCATTCTCCGGTTATCTTTTTTCCACTGCAGATTTTCGGCCGGTTGTGCTTGCGCGCATTCGCCAGCTTAAACCGCCACCAGTCGGGTAGCTTGCCGGCGTTCGCGT
Source organism: Pseudomonadota bacterium (assembly GCA_049324555.1). Lineage (GTDB taxonomy): Bacteria > Pseudomonadota > Alphaproteobacteria > Caulobacterales > Parvularculaceae > Amphiplicatus. Next base: position 6,156 of record JBMOOR010000181.1, read on the forward strand.
TACAAAGCACCGAATTGCCGGAAAATTTCTGCACAATCTCTTTGTCTTTGATATCAACCGCCCCAAGAGTAATCGCCGTCTGGTTAAAGGCGAAGAGATTCGCGTTAAAGGTTGGCGGTGACCCGTTCTTGATATAAGCGCCGACACCGCTGTCATAGAATTTACTGTCAGTGATGTCGGATCCGTTTGAACCTGAGATAAACGCCGCCGTGCGGCAGTGGCCGACACGGCTGCCCGCGATGCGGATCTGCTGCTCGGCTCTGACGCAGACTCCTGCGTCGCGAATGCTCGCGCCATCGATCATCACGCCGGAGCCCGCCGCGCAGACGCCGAAGCCAAATCCGGAAACAGTCACCGATCGCAGGATGACGACAGGGTCACCGACCCGCGCATCCGCCGATGCGCCGGCGAATACGCCGATAGAGTATTTTCCAGGCGCCGACGCGCAACTCTGATCCAGAGCGGGCGCATCGCCGCTTCCGGCTCCGGTGATCTCGGCGCCGTCGGCGATTTCGAGCGCGCCCGCGCGCACGTCGATTCCGGTCTTCGATGCTTTCAGCCGGAACTTTTCGTTTGTGATGACCTCGCCGCCCTGAATGACGACGCCTTTTGTGAAGGCGTCGTCTTCGCTCCCCATCTTGACGTTGTCAAGGAAAAGCCGGCCGCTGAAGACTTCGATGCAATCGCCGGCTGCGCCCGGATTCGGAACGAACTCGACATCCCTGATCGTCACCTCGTCGCGCGGCGTGCGCCGTCCGCTTTCGTCGCCCCGTTCATCCTGCCCCATGATGAGGCAAAGCCCGTCCGCCGCCGCATTGACGCGGGCTCTCGCAAGATCATCGTCGCTCTCAATCGCCATTTGCGTCTTCAGATCCGGATCAAGCGCGATCGTCACTGGGCGCGTGACGACAAGCGTGCTTCCGTCGTTCGAAATGTCCGTACTCTTTTGCGTGATGAAGATGACGCCGCCGTTTTTCACTTTCGCGTAGGCTTCCTTGATCGTTTGCGCTTCGTTGATCTTCCTCGGCGCCGATGTGACGAAGACTTCTTCGAGCGCAAGGGGAGGCGGCGTCGGTTCCGGATCGGGTCCCCGCTTGGAAAGGCTTGGCGGCTCCGGCGCCGCGCCGGCCGCCGGGATGAATATCGCGCAGGCGAGGAGGCAAGATCCGAGCATTGCAGCGAAATCGCGGATCGTCCGGGACTTGCGGCTGGGCATTTTTGTTCCCCTCATTCAGCGCCCTCAAATGCGCGGCGCTTTTTCGTCGAAACGGGCCGTCACTTGTTCTGGCCGGCGTCCTGATTGGCCTGTTCCGGGCCGCAGCTTGGCGTCACCACTTCGAGATGCGTGTTACGTTCCGCGACAATGCGTGTCTTGAAGGCTTCGAATGTTTCATTTTGCGCCCGTTTATGGCCAAGCCGCTGGGCGTCCTTGAAGAACGCCGCCGCCATGTCGTCGTTGAAGCGCGCATCGCACAGCCGGTAGCTCGATAGGATCGTGCCGGTCGCATAGATGATGGCGAGGTTGTAATAGGCGTCGGCGTTGCCGCGTCGCGCCGCTGCGTTCAGCCATTGCAGCGCAAGGTCCGTATTCTGAACGACGCCGAGACCGGCGGCGTACATCACGCCAAGGAGGTTCTGCGCGTCGCTGTCGCTCTTGTTCTCCGCCGCCTGGCAGATCAGCACGACCGTCTCAAGCGGGGATAGCGCACCCGTCTCGTCAAACCCGACTTCGCGTTGGAAATTGCGCACGGATTCTCGCGTCTGTTCGCCCCAGCTTCCATCGACGCGACCGCTGTAATAGCCAAGCGCTTTCAACGCCCGCTGTCTGTCGACGATATTGATGAAGTCGGATCCTTTCGCGCCGCGCGCGATGCGCGCAAGGCTCGCCGTCGTGTACTCGCAAGTCAGCGACAGCGCGCGCAATCGATCTCCGGCGACGACGGAAGCCTGCGCGCCGTATTTCCGTCCGCGCGCGATCGAGGCGCGGTAATACTGCAGCGCGTAATCGACATCGCCGGCCGCAAGCATCGCGTCGCCCATCCTGAGACAGACGCGCGCCTCGTCCGCCGCCTGCAGGGCGGCGGCGGAATCGTCGCAATACGGATTGTTCGGATTCGTGGCATTGCAGAGCGGAGCTTCCGCCGCGTCGTCGGCGGGATCGTAACCCGAACGTCCGGGCCGATCGCGCTGCGCCTTTGAAAGGCCATCGCCGGCCGCAAGCGAGCAATAGCCGGCGGGGTCGACCGACGCGCTCGGACGCTCATCCGCCCCCGGTCCTTGCACATACCAGACATTGCCGTTGCAGAACTGTTCTCGCTTGCCGCCGTTCTGCACCTGATTGCTCGCCTGCGCGCGGAGCGCCTGCGCCGTCACCTGATCAACCCAGCCCTTCTTCTCCATGGCGTTCAGCCAGAGCTGCGCCTCCTGATGAAAACACTGCGTCGCCCTTGCAAAGGCGAGATACGCCTGATTGTCGCTGAGGCGCTCGGCGAGGAGGTCATTCGGCCAGGCGAGTTCGGCGGCGCCGTTGAGCTGGAAATTGCGCTCGCACGGCGGCCAGGTCGGCTCGATCTGCGGCGAGTAATAGTCGCACCGCGAAACGTCGGGACGGCGCGCCAGTTCAAACGCCTTGTCGCCAAGGTAGAGCATGCCAAGGAGGAAGTTCGCCTTGTCGCCGCCGAGCGTCAGCGCCTGAATGAACCGGTCTGTCGCGGCGGCCTCGTCCTGCGCGCTGATCGCGATCTGGTCGCGGATTTGGCGGGCGTACGGGTGCGCCTGCGCCGAGGCCAGAGACAAATAGTAATACGCCTTCATGATTGAGCCGTTGTCGCGCTCGTGCATGCCGAGAGCGAATTTGTCGAACGCGCTCGTCTCGAATTTGTCAGCCTCCTGAACGACATCGCTGAGGAATTGCGGATTTGCTGCGATCGTCCATTTGGGGAGGCGCGCCCAGTCGATCTTTGGCTGATAGGTCGGCGTGATCTCAGCGAGCGACGAAAAATTTCTTCGGGCTTCGTCCATCGCCAGTTTGCATACGACTAGCGTAAAAACGCCGCCGATCACGATTGCGAGGACGGCATAACAGACGGCTTTCGCAAACTTGAGCAAAATGTCCCAGAGCGATTCAGCGCCCTCGATCTTTGTCTCGCTTTTCTCCTTGCGCTTTTCGCCTTTCACAACATTATCTTCGCTGTGAGGACTCAGCGATGCATCCGTCGGTCCTGAATCGGATGCCGCCGAATTTGGCCAATTCTCGCGCATGTCCTGCTCCCCCTTCGCCGGACGGGCAAGGAGAATGCCGCCGGCGTTCCAGCGCAATTTCGGGCTTAACAGGACAATTCTCCGCCCGAACGCGCCATCCCCACGCGCATCACGTTCTCAAATCGGCGGCGTGAAATCAACACCTCAAATAATGGGTGAAGCTGAATGATGCTCAAGAATTTGCTTGGTGTGGCAAGGCGTTGATTCTGGCTGAACCTTGAACTGCCATGAATAGCACCCGCCAAGCTGCGAGGCGCGTCGAAATGGTCAAGACGCCTTATTCCCGGCTGAAGGAGAGGCCCGCATGCGCCTCAAGGCGCTTCAGCAGGGGCGCCCCCATGGCTGCGGCGGGGGTCCAGATGCCGCCTTTGGTTTCCCTGGCGTCTCTGACGAGACAGATCGCCGATTCCGCGATCATCTTCGACGTCGAGCCGTAGCCCGGGTCCTTGTCGCCTTTGCAATGGGTGCGGATCTTTTCACCGTGCGCGGTCTCGCCGATGAAGAGGATGTCGTAGAAACCGGTCTCGCGCTCTTCCTTCGTCGGTCCTTCGCCGGGCTTTGGCGCATCCTCGCCCATCAGGGAATTGTCGGACGCGACGGCTTTGGCGATCGCCTGACCCTCATCGCCCTTTCCGGTCATCATCATTTCCGAATAACGGAAATCCTTCCCATAAGGATGGCCCATCAGGAAATTCGAGCGGTGCACGTTTTTCGTATTGATCGGCGCCATGACGAAAGGCGCGAGCCAGACGCCCGACGCCTCGTCAAGCATCGGCTTTGACATCGACGGTTGCTCGGCGCCCGCGAACCCTGGCGTCAGCGCGAACGGGCTTTTTAGGAGTTCGATCACGGATGGGTCCTTGAACGCGGCCGCCATCGTGGCTTTGAGACTGGCCGCCGTTCCGCCGGAAAACTTGCCCTTCATCGCACGCACGCGGCCCTTCACCTCGCGGGCCGGCGCGCCGAATTCCTTTTTCGCTTCTTCTTCCGTGAACCAGACGCCGAGATCGAAGGGAATAGAGTCGAACCCGCAGGAAAAGACGATGCGCGCGCCTGATTTTTTTGCGGCGCCCTCATATTTGTCGATCATGGCGCGCATCCAGTTCGGCTCGCCGCAAAGATCGACATAATCGGTTCCCGCTTGCGCGCAGGCGGCGACGAGCGGCTCGCCGTAAAGCTGATAGGGGCCGACGGTCGTGATGATGCAGCGCGCGCGAGCGACCATTGATTTAAGAGACGCCGGGTCCGACGCGTCGGCGACGATGAGCGGCGTTCCGGCGGGCGCGCTGATCTCGCCGCGCACCTCTTTCAGCTTCTCCTCGCTGCGCCCCGCCATCGCCCATTTGAGGGATGGGTCGTTCCGGTACTCCTTGCCGAGATATTCAGCGACGAGTCGGCCCGTATAGCCGGTTGCGCCATAGACAATGACGTCGAATTCCCGTGCAGCCATGATTTCCTCCCTGGAGGGGAAGAAACATGAACCGCCCGCGCGCTCTTCGCAATGCGAGCGCGCAGACACTCAAGCGGCGAAATCAGGCTTCAGCCGAGCGCGCTGTCGCGGATCGCCTTGACCTCATCAGCGCCCAGTCCGAGCCGCGCGGCGAGCTTCGTCAGGAACGCCGTCTCACGATCGTTGAGTTCGCCGGCGGAGACGACCGCCGCAGCAAAAAGCTCGGCGGCATGCTGCGGCGTCTTTGCTGCGGCGGCGATGAGGCGCAGCGTTTCCTCTTCGGGGATTTCGTTCTTCAGCATCGCGCGCTCTCTTTCCGTCAAATCCGCCTTGTCGAGCGCGCGGTCGACGAATTCCTGTTCGCTGGCGTCGAGAACGCCGTCGGCGTAGGCGGAGGCAAGCATGGCGCGCACGACCGCGAGCGCGAATTCCGGATCGGATTTGGGATCAATCGAAAAGGCGGACATTGCGGCGGACCTTGCAGGGTCGCGACCCGCAGCGCCGCCGTGACGTTCCGCCCACGCTTTGTAGGCGAGGGCGCCGAGCGCGGCGACAGCGCCAGTTTGCGCGACGTCGCCGATAAGACGCCTGCCGCCGCGCGAACCGATGAGACCGAGAAGCAAAAGACCGCCTGCGCCCGCGGCGACGGTTCGCGCGCGCGGATCTGTTTTCAGCCGTTCGCGCACCTCGTCAGCGGCGCGCTTCGCCTTGTCGACGGCGCCGGAGGCTTCAATCTCGCGAGCGGCGAGCCGCGCCTGTTCCTGGAGGTCGGCGAGAATCTTGCGGGCGTCGAGCATGGCGTCGTCCTTTCAAGGCGGCGCGTGCGATGTGGCCCTTCGGGCCGCACGCTTCAAGCCGTGGCGCATCACCGCAGCGCTTCAAGGAAGCGATCAGCCTCGCTTGTCGCCGCGACAAGGCCGTTCCCTGCTTCCGACGCGGCGGCGAGCGCCTTCGCGCGCTCGCCGGCTCGCGCTGCGGCGGCGACGGCGCTCGTC
>JBMOOR010000182.1:0-11860 GCA_049324555.1 Pseudomonadota bacterium
CGCGGCCGAAATGGCGAGGGCGCTGCAGTTCTTCGCGCCGGAAACGCCGCGTCTTGAATTCCCTGCATGGGACTGTCTTCCCTATGACCGCGTATCGCCTTCCGCCGCCGTCGTCGCAGCGCGCATGGCGGCGCTTTCCGTGCTCGCGGCGGAACGCGCCGACGGCCCGCTAATCCTCATTGCGACCGTCAATGCGGCGACCCAGAGAACGCCGCCGAAGGGCCTCGTCGCCGCATCGACCTTCGTCGCCGCGCCCGGCGAAACGGTCTCAATGGAGAATCTCACCGGCTATCTCGCCGCGAACGGCTATGCGCGCGCCAGCACCGTTCGCGAGGCCGGGGAATTCGCAGTTCGCGGCGGGCTTGTCGACCTCTTTCCTCCGGGAGCGGATGAACCGATCCGCCTCGACTTCTTCGGCGACAGTCTTGAATCGGTGCGCGCCTTCGATCCCGCAACGCAGCTGACGACGCGGCAGCTTTCATCGGTCAAACTCGCGGCGGCGACGGAAGTCCTCCTCACCGAAGAAACGATCGCGCGGTTCCGCACAGGATTTCGCGCCGCCTTCGGCGGGGCGACCGACGATCCCGTTTACGAGGCGGTGAGCGCGGGGAGGAAGCAGTCCGGCATGGAGCACTGGCTGCCGCTCTATTACGAAACGACCAACACGCTGTTCGACTACATAGGGGGCGCGCTCGTCGTTCTTGAGCATCTTGCGGAAGAGGCCGCCGCCGACAGGTTTTCTTCGATCGCCGACTATCATGCGGCGCGTGCCGAAGATCTCGCAGCGCCGCGCCCCAAACACTCAGAATTCTCGGCGCCCTCCTATCGTCCGCTGAAACCCGATGCGCTTTACCTCTCAGCGGAAGAGTGGGCGCAAAGGCTTGGCGCCACCGCGGTCCGGCGCCTTTCTCCTTTTACGGCGCCGGAAGGAATGCGCGCATTTTCCTTCGGCGCCAAGGTCGGGAGAACATTCGCAGCCGAGCGCGCCGCCGAGAAGGTGAATGTCTTTGACGCCGTGCGCGATCACATCAGTGCGCTGCGCAAGGAAGGAAAGCGCGTCTATCTCGCCTGCTGGACGGAAGGTTCCGCCGACCGCATGCGCGCGGTCCTCGGCGAACATGGCCTCGACGATCTTGAGCATTTTGAAACGTGGAAGGCGGCGCAATCAACGCCAGCAAAAATTGCGACGGTGCTTCTCGGTCTTGAAACCGGATTTGTCGCGAACGAAGCCGCGTTTATTTCCGAACAGGACATTCTCGGCGACCGCCTCGTCCGAAGGGGACGCCGCAAGCGGGCCGATAATTTTCTCACCGAAGCTTCGAGCCTTGCGATTGGCGATCTCGTCGTTCATGTCGATCACGGCGTTGCGCGCTACTCCGGTCTTAAAGCGCTCGAGGTGCAGGGCGCCCCCCATGACTGCCTGCAGCTTGAATATGCTGGCGGCGACAAGCTGTTCCTGCCGGTTGAAAACATCGATCTCCTGACGCGCTTCGGGTCGGACGATCCGAATGCGCCGCTCGACAAGCTCGGCGGCGCCGGCTGGCAGGGGCGGAAGTCGCGCATCAAGGCGCGCATCAAGATGCTCGCCGAGCAGCTGATCGCGATTGCGGCCAAGCGCGAAATGAAGGCGACCGATAGCGTCGTCGCGCCCGCGGGCGTCTATGACGAGTTCTGCGCGCGATTTCCCTATGCCGAGACGGAAGACCAGGAGAACGCCATCGCCGACGTCATGGAAGACCTCACGAAGGGACGTCCGATGGACCGGCTCATCTGCGGCGATGTCGGCTTCGGGAAAACGGAGGTTGCGCTTCGCGCCGCTTTTGTCGTCGCGATGACGGGCCGTCAGGTCGCGGTGATCGCGCCGACGACGCTGCTCGCGCGCCAGCATCTGAAGAACTTCACCGAGCGCTTCCGCGGCTTTCCGGTCCGCATCGGCGGCCTCTCGCGCCTCATCGCGGCGGCGGACGCGGCGAAGGTCAGGGCAGGGCTCGCCGATGGGACTGTCGATGTCGTCGTCGGCACGCATGCGCTCTTGTCGAAAACGGTCAAATTCCGTGATCTTGGCATGGTGATTGTCGACGAAGAGCAGCATTTCGGCGTCAAGCATAAGGAACGCCTCAAGGAATTCCGCGCCGACACGCATGTTCTGACGCTGACGGCGACGCCTATACCAAGGACGCTGCAGCTTGCGATGAGCGGAATTCGCGATCTTTCGCTCATTGCAACGCCCCCGATCGACCGCCTTGCGGTCAGAACGAGCGTTGGCCCGTTCGATCCCGTCGTCGCGCGCGAAATGCTGCTGCGCGAGCACTATCGCGGCGGCCAGAGTTTCTACGTTGCGCCGCGCATCGCCGATCTCGACGGCGTCGCCGAGTTCCTGACCGAGGCCGTTCCGGAAGTTCGCTTCAAGATCGCGCACGGCCAGATGGCGGGCGGCGAACTCGAAGACATCATGAACGCCTTCTACGAAGGAAAATTCGACGTTCTCGTGTCAACGTCGATTGTTGAATCCGGCCTCGACATTCCGACCGCCAACACGCTTCTCGTGCACCGCGCCGACATGTTCGGCCTTGCCCAGCTCTATCAGCTGCGCGGACGGGTGGGGCGCGCCAAGCAGCGCGCCTATGCGTATCTCACAACGTCGCCGCGCGGGAGCCTGACGGCCGCGGCGGAGCGCCGTCTCAAGGTGATGCAGTCGCTCGACACACTGGGCGCGGGCTTCACGCTCGCCTCGCACGATCTCGACATTCGCGGCGCTGGAAACCTTCTCGGCGAGGAGCAGTCCGGACAGGTCAAGGAAGTCGGCGTCGAACTCTACCAGCACATGCTCGAGGAAGCGGTCGCCGAATTGCGCGACGGTGAAATGCTCGCTGGAGATCAATGGTCGCCGCAGATCAATGTCGGTATCGCGGTTCTTATTCCGGAGGATTACGTCTCCGATCTCAACGTCCGGATGGCGCTTTACCGCCGGCTCGGCGATCTTCGCGACGAGAAGGAAATTCAGGCTTTCGCTGCTGAACTCGTCGACCGGTTCGGGCGGCTGCCGAAGGAAGTCGAGCAATTGCTCCAGATCGTCCAGATCAAGGAGCTGTGCCGTCAGGCGGGCGTTGCGAGGATCGACGCTGGTCCGAAAGGCGCCGTCGTCAGCTTCCGGAATGATCAGTTCGCCAACCCCGCGGGGCTCGTCAAATATATTTCCGAAACGCCGCTCGAAGTGAAGCTTCGGCCCGATCAGAAACTCATCTTCCATCAGGTCTGGCCGGATGAGAAAGCGCGGCTTTCTGGCGGCCGGAAAATCCTCTCTGTGCTGAGCGAAATCGCAGCCGCCGGCTGATTCGCGCCCTGAAGGCGCTAAAGCGCGGCGCGACCGTCGGAGCGCCCGCCCTGGAGCGAGCGGATGAGGGATGCGACCGTCGTTTCGAGGTCGTCGCCAGCCCTTCGTTCGACCGCCGCGGCGGAAATCTCAGCGATGTCGAGAGCCGATCTGAGAAGCGTGCCGGCGATGACGCCTTCAAGCCTTGTCGCGATACGCTGCGCCTCAGCTTCCCGCACGCCGCGCAGGAGGAAGACGAGCGTGTGCGTCGAGAGCTTCGCGATCAGATCTTCGGCGCGAACGAGGCGTGAGGCTGTGCGTAGCGCCTCATTCAGCCCATTCGTTAGAGCGGTCTCGCTGCCTCCAGCAGAGCGCCTGGCGATTGAAAGGCTGATGAGGGAAATCGGCTGCCCCGTCTCGTCGGCGCGGCGAAAGGCGCGGACAGCATGGCTGGCGAAAAACCTGGTGTTTGCGGCGCCGTTCTTCCCGCCGCCGCATCCGTCGGCCGATCGCAAAAACCGCCGCATTGCGCTCGCCAGCGCAGCCCGGCGCGAAAGAAGGTCGAGGCGCTGCGCAAGGTCCGGCTCAATGTGATCGGCAAGGATGAAATCAAAGCCGTCGCGCTCTGCGCATCTGTCTAGAAGGTCTTCGTCCTCCGCGGCGAGGATGACCGACAATCGGCGATGATCGCGATGGCGTCGAAGCGCGCGGGCGAGCGCGAGGAGGAGATCGTCTTCGTTCGCCGGAATGAAGATCGCCCCGTCGAAGCGGCAATGATCGAGCGCGCGCATCACCTGGCCCGCAGAAAACACGCATGTCGTCTGCGACGCGGCGTGGCGGACGGCGTTGCATGCGGAGAGCGTCAGCGGCGAGGGGCGTCCTGCGATCAGCACCGAAAGCCGCGGCGGCTCTGCGGCGAGTCCCGCGAATGAAATCGATCGGCCGTCGGCGACAAGGCTCTTGATGCGATCGCCGACCTCATCGGTGAGGGCCGCAAGGCGCAAACGCTCGCGAATGGCGGCGATGATGGGCGTTGCGTCGCTTCTGAGGTAACAGACATCGGCGTGCCGGCGGAGCGTTTCGCGCCGCTCCTTCGCGGTGTCGCCGGAGGCGATGATGATGATCCCTGCGGCAGGCGCGAGCCGTCGCGCCGCGCTGACGAGCGCCGTCGCAATTGGAGCCGACTCTTCGGCGCCGCGAAGGTCGATCGCAGCGATGTCAATGCGCGCACGCGGCGAGCCAGCTCCTGCGAGAGAGTAGCCGGCCGCTTTTGCGGCGGCGGCGATGCGCGCGTCGGGCGCGCCGTTATTGGCTGCGAGCCACGCGATCGTCGCCTTCGCGTGCGCGATATCAAGGTTAATCATCCGGTCCGGCCTTCAAAGGACGGCCGGAACAAGGACATCGACGTCTAAAGCTGGCCGCCCTGCGTCACGTTATTCAATTTACGGGCCGGAGCGTTCGCCTCATGCTCGTCAATCTTGCCGACAGGCGCGCGTTCGGCGGCGGCGGCGACGATCTTCGGTTCGTCAAGACAGATGTCCTCGCCGGCTGCGGAAGACATTGCACGCTCCTGATAGCAGGGAAGCGCCGCGAGGAATTCCTGCGGCTTGTTGATCGGTCCGGCCTCCCGATAAAGCTGCGCAGTGCTGATACCGACATAGCGCCAGTGCCACGGCTCATAGGTGTCTTTGCCGGGGAGATAATTGTTACCCGGCGGATAGGAGAGAATAAAGCCGAAGCGGAAGGCGTTCTCTTCAAAACACTGATAGGTCCTGTCGCTGTGCCGCATCAGGCGGCCTTCGATGTCGATATCGGCGGCGAGGCCGAGCTGATGCTCGGATATGCCGGGCGGCGTCACCGTTCCTTTGGCGCCGATGCGGGCATAGAGGTCCTTCTGCGTCGCAAAGGCCCGATAGCCGGACCGGAGGGCGATTCGCTCCCCGGACTCCGCGCGACAGAGCGAGATCAGCTGCGCAAACCGGACCGGAAGGTTCGCCTCGCGCGGGTCCTCCTCCGGATCAGCAGCAAGGCGCAGACTCATTTCCTCGACATCAGCGTTCTTTGATAGCGGAATGGAGTAGGCGACCGCGCGAACGAGATCGTTCGGCGTATAAGCAGCGCCAAGCGGGAATTGCAGCGACACCGGGCGGTCGACGTCGAGCTTCCTGTCGCGTGCGCGATTTGCGGCGTAGCGTTGCGCGCCGAAGGCGTCGCGAAAGAGCGAGCGCATATGTTCGTTCAGCGCCTGCGCTTCGGTCGCGCGTCCTTGCGCCTCATAAACGCCGGCGAGAAGCTTTATGTAGAGGCTGAGTTCCGGACTGTTCGCGCCCTTCGCCTTTTCCTGCGCATGGAATGCGTCGAGGTAGAGCTTCTCAGCGTCTTCGAGCCTTCCCATGCGCTGATAGACCGGACCGAGCATCAGGGCGATTTGCACCGTATCCGGATGATCGCCGCCGAGAATATCGTTGCGGATGGTGAGCGCGGAGGAAAGGAGGCCCGCGGAGGCGTATAACCCTTCCTCGGTCATGGCGAAAAAGGCGCCGACTTTCGCCATATCGCGGGCGGCGGCGAGCTTCGCCTCGCGTGCGCCGGCGAAATATTCAGGATTGCCCGTCGGCTTTAGCGCCTCAGTGAAAAGCGTGCCCGCCGAATTGATGAGGCCGGCGTAGAAAGACTCGATCGACTTGTCGTCAGCGGCTTCGCCGCGCGAGGCGGCGTCGCCCGAAAGTTCGAGAAACTCGGAGTAGATCGACACCGCGCGCGCAATATCGCGTCCGATGATGCGCGAGCGCGCGAGCCTGTCTTCTAGGAGGGCGCGCTCGATCTCGCCGAGCGACTTCGCCCAGTCGGACGCAAGGGCCTCTTCATAGAGCGCCGCGCTTCGTTCGTAACGGCGTGCGGAAAAGGCGGCGGAGGCGACTTCCGCCTTGAACGGCGCAAGCGTCTCATCGGAAAGCCCCGCCTCGCGGCGGAGCGTCAAAACGCGTTCGCCATAACCTTCGGCGACCCCTGGGAATCCGCCCTTGCGCAGCGCGTCGAAACGGCTCTCGGCCGCATCTGCGTCGGTCCAGACGGATGCGTAAAATCCAACAGCGTAAACTGCCGCGAGCGCCAGAAAAGCGCACGCAAACATCGGCGGCGGACGCAACTTCATTGTCGTTGACGACCCCCTCGTCGCACCAAAGACCCTATGGCCTGTGAGAATATCACCAGAATCCGGGCGAGGCGAGCGGGACCGCGCGGAAAATCGCGCGAAACGGCTGGCCGGCGCCTGGAAAAACCGATAAGCGGCGCCCGTTCATGGAGGTTTAGATGCAGGCGACCGGGCGCCGGCGGCTCTATCAGATGCGGCACGGCCATGTCGATTATTTCGCGCCCGGGATCACCGATCCGCGCTCGGTTTCGCTGACGGGAGAGGGGCGAGCGCAGGCGGCGGCCGCGCGAGAGGCTCTCAAGGCCGTCGACTTCGATCTCGCGATCCATAGCGGCCTGCCGCGTACCGTCGAAACAGCGGAAATCGTCCTTGAAGGCCGCATGCTGGCGGCTCGAGCCGAACCCGGTCTTGAAGAACTGAAAAGCGGCTGGCTTGTCGTCGAAACCCGCGAGGAACTCGCGGCGCTCCTTGCCTTCTCTTTCGACGATGCGGCAGCGCCCGGCGCGCGATTCCTCCCGGACGGGGAAAGTTTCGCCGCGGCCGAGAACCGGATAACGGCGGCGATGGAGACGCTCATAGGCGCGGCTGCATGGCGGACCGCGCTCGTCGTCGCGCACGAAGGGGTCAATCGGATCATTCTTGGCTGGGCCTGCGGCGGCGGCCTGAAGACGATCGGCGCCTTTGAACAGGATCTTGCCTGCGTTAACGTGATCGACCTCGACATCGCGGCGCGCGCGGACGGCCAAGGGCTTCAGATCGAGAGAGCGCTGATCAAGGCGGTCAATGTGACGCCCTATGACTACCTCAAAGGCGGCCTTCCCCGAACAAGTCTTGAGCACCTTTTCGACGTCGATTTCGGCCGCGGACGCCCGAGGCGGCGCTCGGCGCCATAAATGCGCCCTTTGCCGGGGCCCGGCTTTGCCGTTAAGATGCGAGGAGGGAGCAGTCGGCGGTAGGGGAAGTTGATGGTTTACGGGGCCAAACGCGGCATCAAGACGCCGGGCGAATTCGGAACTTTGGATATTGCGGGATTGGGGCTTGCGGGCGCTGCGGGGATCGTCGCCGCCCTTGTCACCGACTATCAGCAGAAAGGCGAGGCGTCATCCCTCTATACGATCAACCGCTGGGTGGCGACCGTCGGCGAAATTCTCGGCTTTTCGAACATCCCGCTGTGGATGGTCGTTCTCGGCCTCATCGGCGCGGGCGCGTTCTCGATTTTCTATTTTCAGCCGATCACGCGTCAGGGCGCCTTCGCGCAAGGGTTCGGCCTGCTTGCGGTCCTCATGACCTCCGTTCCCGCCGACCTCGCCGGCGGCCTTCAGACGACCGGCCCGATCCTTCAGGAACTAGAGGCCGTAGCGCTTGACCGCGAAGCCTCACTCGGCGCTGGCGTCGTCAACGCCGCGTTCGCGACCGAGGAGGCGCGCATCATCGAGGCGCAGGACAGCCAAGCGGCGCGTTATGTCGTCGAACTAAGCATTGAATTTCCCGGCGGCGTTCCCTCTGACGTCGAAGCGATGATCCGCCGCGGAACGCTTCGCGGCCGTCTCCACAACGCCGACACGAAGGAGACCTTCAATCTCTTCCGCACAGCAGGCGGCAATCTCATCATACGCGGCGACTCCCTTGTCATTCGCGCCGGCGTTCCCGCCCGCTCTGAGGAAGCAACGCTCTGGGTGCGGATCGAAGCGGAAGGCTATGCGATCGAGGAGCAGTCGGCGAAAGCGACGCTCGGGTCGCCATTGACATGGACCGTCAACATGCGGGCGTCTTCGACGCCCTTGTTCATCCAGCGGCTGTCAAAATCTTATTGGTTTTAGAAGCCGCCGCTTCCCGCCGAATGTCAGGACGCCTTCGCCCATGTCGCGTGAAAACCAGCGGGAACGCGCTGAGGAAGCTTCACGCGCGCAACCGGCGGGGCGGAGAAATCATTTGGATCGATGATGTGCGCTTCCGACCGGCCGTCGAGGTCGGCGGTGATCGTGACGATCCATCCGTCGTCCTCCCGTTCACTCGACGGCGCGAAGGCGGGCTCTGACCCAAAGACGCCGGGCTGGAAGCCGTGCTGCTCATACCGCCCGGATGACAGATCGTATTTCCGTAACGCTGAAAAGCGCTGCAGGAGATAGTCGTCCATCACGACGTGGTAGGACCATCGGGATTTTTTTCCCGCGTAGTCGAGGTTGACGACCGGAAACTCGCTCAAGGCGTCGTCGAGCTGCGTTTCCTTCCCGCGACCAGTCTTCATGTTCATCCGCCAGATGAACGGCTGCGCGCGAAGCGCGAGAACATTCGTCATCGGCGCATAGGGTCCGTAAGCGGAGGGATCTGGCTCAAATCCATTCGCAACCATCTTGCAGGCCGCCATAACGACGTCGCCGCCCTCCTCCCAGCAATTGATGACATGATAGATGTAACAGGCTGGAAACTCGAACCAGCGAATGGCGCCGCCTTTGCGGGGAGCGACGCCGAACCGCGTCGGCAGATCGGCGACATGGATCTGCCACATCCGGTTTCGGATTGCGCTTTCGGTGAAGATGACTGGAAGGTCGTGAAGAACGACGTAGTTCTCCGTCATGCCCATATCGTGGGGAAGCCGCGGTCCGGGGAGATCGACTTCCTGAAAGTGGGTGAGCTTGCTGTCGCGCGAGATCACGCCGAACGACATCTTCGGTTCGTAAAGCGCATAATCGAAGAAGACAAACTCGCCGGTAGCCGGATCCATCTTGGAATGCGCGGAAACGTTCTTCGGCAGTTCGCCGCTGAAATCCTCAACGCCGATCGTCTCGAGCGTCTTCATGTCGACGGCGACCGGCTGGCCCGAAATATACCAGAGCGCGAGGAGCCGCCCATTGTGAACGACGACATCGGTGTTCGCGGTGTCCTTGTAGACGGTGCGCCGTCCTTCGACGATGCGCGCCGGAGAAAAAATGCCGGGCATCGCATCGGCGCCTTCGATCTCGGCCTCGAAATCCGCCGTCCTGACATAACGGTTTGCATATCGCGCGCGCCCGTTCTCGAACCAGACGCCGTGAAGCATGCCATCGCCGTCGAACCAGTGATGCATGCCGGCGGGCGGCGACATCGGATTAGGACCGTTGCGGAAATAGGCGCCGCGAAGGTCGCGCGGGATTTCGCCGACGACGGGGAGATCGTCCGCGGAAACCTCCTCGCGCACTGGGGCGTAAAGCCCCTGCAGATAGGGGTTCATCGCATTGAGACGGGCATCGTTCATCTTACACGTCCGATGTGCGCGAGGCGCCGCCGGATCAGCGTCCGCCCATGTTATCGCGCTTGCTTTTCGCCGCCCGGGCGAACCATTGCTCGACATCAGAACGGAATTTGCGGCGGTCAGCGCGGGCGCGATGATGCAACAGGGCGTATATGAAAATAAAGGCGAGTTCGAGTTCGAACAGCAGATTGCTGATCAGCTCGTACCACCACTCCGACATGCCGAACGCCTCCATCGGAAAGACAGCGACGGCGCTGCGAAATGCAAAGAACGAGGTTGAGGCGAGATAGCTCAGCATCATCAGGAAATGGAATTGCCGGTGCTGGGCGTCCGGCGCCGACCATTTCTGGAAGAAATATCCAAGCGCAAAAAGGTCAAGGACGGCGTATCGCCATACGCCGCCATCTTTCGCTGTCGCCCAGAGGAGAATCGAGGCGACGTAGATCAGCCCCGAAACGCGCGAGGCTTTTGCAATATGGGGCGAGCCGCACCAATGAGCCGCCGCGACCGCGACCAGCACGGACGCGGCGTAAAATCCGATGGTCAGCGCATCCCAAACAGAGATAATGCCGCCTCCAGGACGCTTGCGCCTACTTTGGGCTGTCCGCGCGCCTGCAGCAATTCGACGCCGGCGCCGACTGCGCTCGCTTCGACCGCATCATGCGCGGCCTGCACTGTTTCCACAAGCTTGAGGTATGCGGTCTGCATCTCGGCTACGTGCGCATTTGCAAAGTCGCCGACGACATTGGCGGCCTGCGCGCCTGCTCCGGCCGACAGCGCCGCAAGGCCGCTTCCCAAGGCGAGCAGCTGCTTTTCAAAACGGAGCAGTTCGATTTGCTCCTTTTTTAGCGATTTTGACATGATCATGGCTCCCACTTTGCGCCGCCGATTGCGGTGCAAGGTCGACGCTCACCCGGATGTGTAAACAAATCGCTAAAGACGCCTTGCGAATGCGGCGAGTTGAGCGATACTGGCTCGGTCCCGTATCGAGAGAATCGGGCCCGGGAGGGGGACTTGAGCGATCGCGAACGAGCGCTGGAGCTTTATCTGCGGTTGCGTGCAATCTTTGCGCGCGGCGAGTCGAGCAACGTGATCAGACTTCCGGTCCGATCCGGGAGAAAGAGCGAATCATCGCAGCCCCTCCCGTCAGAGCTTCTTCAAGATCTTCCTCAAAATGACGCCCGGGGGCAACCGCGCGGGATTGAAGGATTGCTAAGACAGCTATTCGAAGAGCTAGCTTCTGACGAATGAATAATTCTTCCTCATTTTTGCTGCTGTTCGCCTCCACAAAACTAACGAAATTCTGAACCGCGCGGGCGAGGTCGTCTTCGTCAATTCGTTTTGTGAGCTTCAGTCCGCCGAACTTTGCGACGATCGCCAGAATTGCGAAGCGCGCGCCGGTCGGGCAGAGATCGTGCCGGAACGCTTTGATGTCGGGCGCGCATTTGCGCAGCGCGTCAATGTTGATCGCCGGGTCGGTTACAGCACTTGCCGGCACGCCGAGCGCTCCGGCGACCGCTGTGATCCATTCCTCGCTCAACGCGAAGTCTTCGGCCTCGATTCGCTCAACGTCGCTCGCATCAGCGCCAATGAGCGCTGCAAGCTGCTTGGGAGTGAGAAGGAAACCAACACGCAATCGACGGATATTGTTGGCCATGATCGAGCCTCGCCATGTTCCATCGGGGACCAGCATTTCCACTTTCGCCGGCATCGTCTAGACGGAACCCCAGCCAGTCAAACCGGAGCGCGCTTTGGCCCGTCAGGTTGAGAATTTCGTCTGCCAGTCGTGCGGCGCCGTCTATGGGAAGTGGCAGGGGCGGTGTGAGGCTTGCGGCGAATGGAACACAATTGCAGCGGAGGCGGTCGAGGCGGGCCCTCCAGGGTCAATCGCCGCCGGCAAGCCGGGGAAAGGGAAGGTCCTTGAATTCTCCTCACTGAAGGGCGGCGGAGAATTCGAGCCGAGGCTCCTTACCGGCAACGCCGAGTTCGATCGCGCCTGCGGCGGCGGCCTCGTTCCGGGCTCCGCCCTCCTTATCGGCGGGGATC
This sequence comes from Pseudomonadota bacterium, assembly GCA_049324555.1. Taxonomy (GTDB): domain Bacteria; phylum Pseudomonadota; class Alphaproteobacteria; order Caulobacterales; family Parvularculaceae; genus Amphiplicatus. The sequence continues at coordinate 11,746 of JBMOOR010000182.1, forward strand.
CGGGCGTCGGCAAATCGACCTTGCTGCTGCAGATCGCGTCCGGTCTCGCCAAAAACGGGGCAAAGGTCGCCTATATTTCGGGCGAGGAGGCGACGGCGCAAATTCGCCTGCGCGC
>JBMOOR010000183.1:0-11810 GCA_049324555.1 Pseudomonadota bacterium
GCTTTCCGCTCTCCGGTGCGCAATTTGCGGATGCGCCAGTCTACGTTGATCGGCGGGCCGTCGGAGCGGGTGAACTGCGTCCTCACGATAACGTCACGCGCGCCGAGCGCTTTTGAGTCGATGACTTCGAGCGGGCGGCCGACGATGTCCGCGAACTGATCGGCGTAAAGGCGCGTCAGATAGGGCGGAAAGGCCGCGTCATAGCGAGCGATCTGCTCCGGCGTCATCGACTTCCTGACGTCGCCGATCATGAACTTCCCGATGACGTCGAGCGCAAGCCCTTCGCCGAGAACGGCCTGGAATTCCGCGAGCTGTTCCGTTTCGCTCTTCGCCGAGGTGAGGGCGGCCGTCGCCTTGGAGGTCAGATCCTTCGCGAAAGCGACGGCGTCGTCGATCGAGGCGCCTGCGTCTTCAGCGGGGGCTTGCGTCTCAGCCAAAGCGGCATGCGCGCCGAAGGCGGGCGCAGCAAGGCTTATGACGAGGGCGGAAAGGGTCTTTTTCATGGGGCGATCCTTCATTCTCGCGCGCCCTTTAGGCGCCAAATGCGGCGGTAATTTAGCGGCCCCGCTTCAATTCTGTGTGACGGGAGGACGTTAACCGGGTTTTTTCCGCTCAAACAGGCGGAAGGCGACGGGAAGGACGACCAGCGTGCACAAAAGCGTAAAGCCGATGGCGATCGACAACAACTCGCCCATGCTGGCGGTTCCGCGGTGCGGAGAGAGAGTCAGGGAGCCGAAGGAGGCGATCGTCGTCAGCGCGGAGAAGAGGACCGCTCGCGGCGTCGAGCCGCCGAACACGGTGTCGCTGTCATGGCCGATGTGACGGCGGCGCATGACAAGATGGACGCCGCTGTCAATGCCGATGCCGAGGAGGAGCGGCAGCACAATGACATTGGCGTAATTGAACGGAATGTCGAGAAGGACGCCGGTCGCGGCGGTGAGGACAGCGGCGAGACCGAGCGGGAACAGCATCAGCAGCACCTCGTCAAGCCGGCGAAGGAGGACGAGAAGGAAAAGCGTGATGACGCCGAGAGCGATCGCCGACGCCTGCAACATCGACGCGGAGATGACGGCGCCCGCCTTCTCTGTCTGGATGGCGCCGCCGGAGACAGTCGGCAGCACGGTCTCGACCGAGCGGACGAATTCCCTGAGGATCTTCGGGTCGCGCACGTCTTCCTTGGGGAGGATGTCGACGCGCCATTTTCCGTCTGCGGAGAGATAGCGCTTCTTAAGATTTTCCGGGAGTGCGTCGATATCGACGAAATCCGCATTGAACTGGTCGCCGAGGCGGTCGATGAGCGCCGGCCAGAACGCATAAATGTTCGCTTCGATCTTCCGGAACGAAGCCTCGTCAAGGCCGTCGAGCGCAGCGGCGAGACGGCGCGCGGGCGTTCCGTCCGCATAGGCGGCGTCGAGCCGCGCCTTGAGTTTCGCAGCGCCCTCTGTGGCGGTGGGGGCTGCGCGTCGGTCTTCCTCAGCGCCGAGTGCGAAAGCGAGCGGGCCGGAGGCGTAATCGATGAGATCGAGCTTGTCCTCCTGGTTTTCCGGAATGAAATTCGACAGCGCGCGGACGCCGCCGACTGTTTCGAGCGCGCGCGCCTTTGCTTCGGCCGCCGCCGCTTCTTCCGCGCTCGCCGCGACAAGCGTCAGGCGATAGGGGATCGTATCCTTGTCCGCGAAGAGGAGGTTGAATCCGACGACGGAGGGCGCATTCGGATCGCGAAGGCTCATCGGATCGGCGTCAAATCGCGACTGCGGCAGGAGAAACAATGCCGCGACGCCGGCGGCGACCGTCAGAAACGCGATGGGCGCCGCCAGGAAACTGAGCAGTCCGCCGTTCGCTTTGCGCGCCCTGAATTTGCGTCCTTCGCCGCCGATGGCGCCGAGCGCGGCCGGGATGAAAGTGAGGGTCACCAAAAGCGCGATAAGGACGCCGACGCCGGCGATTATTCCAAGTTGCGCAATGCCTTGAAACGCTGTCGGAATGAACGCAAAAAACCCGAGCATCGTCGTTAAAACTGCGAGAACAAGGCCGCCGCCCACGTCGTGAACGGCGCCCTTCAGCGCTTCGTCGAGAGCCTGGCCGCCGTTTCTTCTTTCCTGAAAATGCAGGAGGAGGTGGATCGCGTAGTCGATGCCAAGACCGACAAGAAGAACTGTGAATGCGACGGAGACGAGATTGAGTTCGCCAATCGTCGCCGCGGCGAACGCCGCGGTGAAAACGATGGTGATGACAAGCGCCGCGCTCGATACTACGGCGAGGAAAACCGATCTGAGGCAAATGAGGAGAAGGGCCGCAACGGAAAGGAACGAGATCAGGAACGAGATTTCGAGGCCGGAGGTGACGGCGGCGAGTTCGTCGGCCCGGAGCGCCGGATCGCCGGTGATGAACGTTTCGACGCGTCCGCCGAATGGCTCTTCGAGCGCGGCAATTTCCGACTGCAACTCGACGATTGCAGGCTTGGCCGGCTGCAGGCGGGTGAAATCGAGTTTCGGCGTCACGTAGACCATCCGGACATGGCCGCCCTCCGGCGCCGTGTCCGTTGAAATCGCGCCCATCCAGGAGAAAGGGCGCGTTTCGCCTTTCGCGCCGGCCTCGACGACGTCGGCGAGCTCGCCGTAAATGCGCGCAAGCGTTTCCTGTCCGAGGTCGGATTTTTCCGCAAGTTCGTCGTTGTCGGCGAGCGTTGAGAATAGCTGTCCGGCTGTCGGCGCCTTGACGAGCGTTTCGATGAGGCCCGCGGCCTTCGACATCTGCGTCAGCCGGCTCTCAAGGTCGTCCGTATCGAGATAAAGAAGGCCGTTATCGCGGAAAAAGGGTTCGGCGGAGGGCGCGAATACGCCCTCGAAAATTTCGGGCCTTGCGGTCGCCCGGTTTCTTAATTCCGCCGCGAAGGCGTCCGCCTCGTCAAGCGTCGGCGCACGGACGATGACGGCGATATCGTTCTTCACCTCCGGAAACGCTTCGCGCAGCTCGCGGGCGCGGACCTGAAAATCGAGCGACGAATCGAGCATGGCGCTCGTATCGGTGTTCACCTTGAGGGCGGTCGCGGCGTACCAGCCGGCGGCGGCCGTCAGGGCGAGGAAAACGAGCGCAAGGGCCAAGCCGCCGCGGCGCGACTGGTCGGTCCAGCCGATGAGAACTCGTTCAAAAAGATTAAGCATGCAGCGCGATCGGAACCGATTGAGAAGTCACCATTCTAAACAGCCAATAGGGCAGGGCGGTGACTATAGGAACGTTCGATTCTTGAGGGCAATGGCGCACGCGTTGCCGTGGCCCAATTTGTCGGGGCATGCGGCCGAGGCCCGATCATTTTCGGCGGGCCGAAAACGATCAAAATCTTATAGTTAGAGTATTTTCTTCCGGAAAATCGCTCACACTTTCTCGGAAAACACGCTAGAGCTTCCCGCAAATGGCTGGAAAGACAGATATTTCAAGGGACTTGGCGTTTCTCAGTGGTAAGCGCAAGGAGATGACCACGCGCCTGCGCGAATGGTGCGCGATCAACACGGGGACGAGCAATCTTGAAGGTCTCGCCGCCATGCACGGCGCGCTCGCCGACGCCTTCGCCGCGCTCGGCGGCGAAGTCGAGACCATTCCTTCGGCGCCGCAATCCCTGGTGACCGCGAAAGGCGAGCTCGTCGAGCGCCAGCTCGGCGACTGCCTTCGCGTTGTGAAACGTCCGCAGGCGCCCGTTCGCATTCTCCTCGCCGGACACATGGATACGGTGTTCGCCGCCGATCATCCGTTTCAATCGGACCGCTTCATCGATGACGATACGCTGAACGCGCCCGGCGGCGCCGACATGAAGGGCGGCATTCTCGTCATGCTTTATGCGCTGATGGCGGTTGAGCGCTCAAGGCTTGCGGACCGGATCGGCTATGAGGTCATTTTGAACGCGGATGAAGAAATCGGCTCGCCGGGCTCGGCCGCGATCCTTCATGAAGCGGCGACGCGCGCGCAGTTCGCGTGCGTCTACGAGCCGGCGATGGCTGACGGAACGCTCGCCGGCGCCAGAAAAGGCAGCGGCAATTTCTCCGCCGTCTTCACGGGGCGCGCGGCGCACGCCGGGCGCGATCATGCATCGGGACGCAACGCGGTCGTTGCGGCGGCGCACTTCATGACGGCGATCGACGCGCTGTCGGCCAAGCGCGCGGGGCTCACCGTCAACGTCGCCAAAATGGAAGGCGGCGGGCCGAACAACGTCGTTCCCGACAACGCTGTCGTCCGTTTCAACGCGCGCGTCGAGAAAACGGAAGACGCCGACTGGTTCATGGATGAGGCGTCGAAACTCATCGCCTCGGCGAACGCGCGCGAGGGCTACGGCGCGCATCTTCATGGCGGTTTCGGCCGCCCGCCGAAGCCAATGACGCCTCAGCTTGAAGCCTTTTTCAAGGCGCTCAAGGACTGCGGCGTCGAGCTTGGTCTCGATATCGGCTGGAAAGCGACCGGCGGCGTCTGCGACGGCAACAACATCGCGGCGGCGGGCGTTCCCGTGATCGATACGCTCGGTGCGCGCGGCGGCGACATTCATTCCTCCGGCGAATTTGTTAAACTCGATTCCCTTGAAGAGCGCGCGAAACTTTCCGCGCTTCTTCTCCTTCGCATCGCCGCCGGTGACATTCCAAATCCCGGAGCCAAACTCCAATGAGCGTTCCCTTCATCCGCCCGGTGAGACCGGACGATTTCAGGCAGCTCCGCGAATTCGCCCGGCTGACCGGCGGCGGCATGACCAATCTGCCGAACGATGACGACGCGCTGAAAGAGCGCCTCGATCGCGCAGTCGCAAGCTTTGCGAGCGGGGCGAGCGCGCCGGGTCCAGAAGTCTACATGATGGTGCTCGACGACAATGGAAGCGTCATGGGGACGACGGGCGTTTTTTCCGCGATCGGCCTCAAGGAAGGCTTCATCAATTACAAGCTGATCGATGAAGTTCACTATTCCGAGGAGTTCAACCGCACGACGCGCCGCACGGTGTTGATGCCGAGCCATGATTTCACCGCCTGCGCCGAAGTCGGGATGCTGTTTGTCGCGCCGCAGGCGCGCCGCGGCGGATGGGGCAAGCTCCTCGCCCGCTCGCGCTATCTCTTCATCGCGCAGAAACCGGAAATCATCGCCGATCATATCTGCGCGGAACTTCGCGGCTGGCGGGGCCCCAACGGCGAGCAACCCTTTTGGGAATCGGTCGGCCGGCATTTCTTTGAAATGGGTTTTGAGGAAGCCGACCTTCACAACGCCGCGAACGGCAACCAGTTCATCCAGGACCTGATGCCGCGCCATCCCGTTTATACGGTCTTTCTTTCGCCCGAAGCGCGCGCGTGCATCGGCCGCCCGCACGAGAGCGCGCGGCCCGCTTACGACATGCTCCTCGAGGAGGGCTTCGAGTGGGACAATTACATCGACATTTTCGACGGCGGGCCGCTCGTCGACGCGAAGACGAGCCAGATCCGGACGATTTGCGAAAGCAAGGTGAAACGCCTCTTTGCAACCGGCGACGTTGGGAGCGGCGAAACGATGCTGATGGCGGCGGGCGAGGTGTCGTCATACCGCTGCGTCCGGGAAAGGGCGCAGATCGACGGCGAGTCGCTCATCATCTCCAAAGAAACGGCGAACGCGCTCAATGTGAAAGTCGGCGACAGCGTTCGCTGCGTGGCATGGTGACTATGGACAAGCTTTTCATCAACGGCGAATGGCGCGAAGGGCGGGGCGCGCCGATCAAGTCTTTCGATCCTTCAACCGGCAAGGAAATCTTTGAAGCCGGCTCAGCGACGCGCAATGAAGTTCAGGATGCCGTCGACGCCGCGCGCGCCGCATTTGAAGGATGGGCGCTGACGCCGCTTGAAAAGCGCATCTCCATCATGCGCCGCTACAAGGAATTGATCGAGCGCGACGCCGAAGAACTCGCGCGCCTTATCTCGCGCGAGACGGGCAAGCCCTATTGGGAAACGAAGACGGAAAGCGCGTCGGTCGCCGGCAAGGTCGAGATTTCGATCAAGGCCTATGACGAGCGCACCGGAACAAAGGAAACTGCGACGGGCGCGACGCGCGGCATGTTGCGCCATAAGCCGCATGGCGTGATGGCGGTTCTTGGCCCGTTCAATTTTCCGGCGCACCTTCCGAACGGCCACATCGTCCCGGCGCTGATCGCCGGCGACACTGTCGTCTTCAAGCCGTCGGAACTTGCGCCGGGTCCCGGCGGTTTCATCGTGGAGCGTCTTGAGGAAGCGGGCGCTCCGAAAGGCGTCGTCAATCTAGTCCATGGCGCGCGCGAGACGGGCGAGGCGCTGCTCGACGCGGACGGGATCGACGGCGTGCTCTTTACCGGCGGCTACAGGACGGGGCTCGTCATCCACAAGAAATTCGCAGATAGGCTCAATGTCATCACCGCGCTCGAACTCGGCGGCAATAACCCGCTGATCTGGTGGGATACGGACGATATCGACGCCGCCGCGTGGACGGTCATCCAGTCGGCATTCTTGACTTCCGGCCAGCGCTGCACCTGCGCGCGGCGCCTCATCGTGCCGGAAGGAGCGCAAGGCGACTTGCTTCTCGACGTGCTCGCAAAGTTTCGCGACCGGCTCATCATCGATCAGCCGTTCGCCAATCCGCAGCCCTTCATGGGGCCGGTCATCTCCGCGAGGGCGGCCGAAGGATTGGAGCGCGCCTTCGACTATCGCGAGAGCCAAGGCGGCGAAGTCATCCGCGCCCTGTCCGTGCAGGACGAAGGATCGGCTTTCGTCTCGCCGGGCATCATCGATCTGACGCGCGCAAGCGCAATTCCGGACGAGGAGCATTTCGGGCCGATGCTCGCCGTCTATCGCGAGAAGGATTTCGACGCCGCGATCGTGCGCGCCAATGCGACCGCGTTCGGCCTTTCGGCGGGGCTTCTCTCGGACGACGCAAAGAAGTGGGAGAAGTTCCTCGCGCTCTCCAGAGCCGGCATCGTCAACTGGAATCGCCAGACGACAGGCGCATCATCCGCCGCGCCCTTCGGCGGCGTCGGCAATTCCGGCAATCACCGTCCCGCCGCCTACTACGCGGCGGACTATTGCGCGTATCCGGTGGCGAGCATGGAAGGGGAGAAGCTGCTCGCGATGCCGGCCGGGCAGATAGGGGTGAGGACGTGATCGTCGCTCGAAATACCGCCGATCTTACGCTAGGAATAGTTTATGCACTCCACCATCGCCGCCAAGCTTGACGACATCGTCCGCCTCTGCCGTGAGCACGGGGTGAAACGACTTGAGATTTTCGGCTCGGCGGCGCGCGGCGACGATTTCGATCCGGAAAGGAGCGACGCGGACTTTCTGGTGGAGTTCAACTCGATATCAAGGGACGACCCATTCGGTCAGGTGTTTCGATTCGAAGACAGTTTGACCGCATTACTTGGCCGGGAAGTCGATCTGATTGAGGGCCTGACGGTGAGAAATCCTTACCTGCAGAAGGCAATTGATCGCGATCGGCAGGTCCTCTATGTCGCATGATCCTGAGGTGTGGCTTTGGGATGCGCTGGCGGCCGCAAAGGCGATCGAAAAGTTCATCGGAAGCGCGAGCGCCGAGCAGTATGCTTCTGATGACTACATGATGTCGGCGGTTGAGAGAAAATTCGAAATCATCGGCGAAGCGCTGAACAACTATTCGAAAGCGGACGCAATCGGCGCCGCCGCGTTTATTGCGCTAGCTGAGATCATCGGATTTCGAAACAGAATCGCGCACGGTTATAGACAGCTTGACCCTGCCCGCGTCTATCAGATTGCAAGAGCGAAGATTCCGCAACTGAGGGCGCAGCTTGAAGCGGTGTTGGCTGGCAAGGAGCCATGACCCACCACGAAATCAATTTCGACGGCCTGATCGGTCCGACGCATAATTACGCCGGGCTTTCCTTCGGCAATCTTGCCTCCGCCAAAAACAAGGGGGCGGCGTCCTCGCCTCGCGCGGCGGTGCTGCAGGGCCTTGCGAAAATGCGCGCCGTCAAGGCGCTCGGGCTTCATCAGGGATTTCTTCCGCCGCAGGATCGCCCGCATTTGAAAACGCTGCGCGCGCTCGGGTTTTCGGGAACCGACCGGCAGATCATCGAAAAATGCGCGAAGACCTCGCCAGAAATTCTCGCCAATTGTTACGCGGCCTCCTCGATGTGGACGGCGAACGCCGGAACCGTCGCGCCCTCGCCCGATACGGGGGACGGCAAGGTTCATTTTACGCCGGCGAACCTCGCCGGCAACTTCCATCGTTCGATCGAAGCCGATACGACCGCGCGAACACTGAAGCACATATTCGCGAGCGACAAATATTTCGCCCATCACGCGCCCCTTCCGGGCGGCGTTCACTTCGGCGACGAGGGCGCGGCCAACCACGGACGCCTCGCGAAGTCGCACGGCGACAAGGGCGTTCACCTCTTCGTTTACGGGCTCGACGGCGACAAATTCCCGGCGCGCCAGAAATTGCGTGCGAGCGAGGCGGTTGCGCGCAATCATCAGCTCGATGAAAAGAAAATCGTCTTCGTGCAGCAGTCGAAAGCCGCGCTCGACGCCGGCGCCTTTCACAATGACGTCGTCGGCGTCGCCAACGGAACCGCGCTCTTCCTCCACGAGCAGAGCTTTGAGGACCGCGAAGGGGCATTGGCCGCAATCAGGAAGGCGGCGCCGTTCGTTGAAATCATCGAAGCGCCGAAATCTTCAGTGAGCCTCGAAGACGCGATCACGTCCTATCTCTTCAATTCGCAGCTTCTGTCGCTGCCGGGGGGCGAGATGGCTCTCGTCCTGCCGAAGGAGTCGGAGGAAAACGCGCGCGTTAAAGCCTTCGTCGACGAGACGGTCTCGAAGAACAATCCGATCAACCGCGCGATCTACATGGATGTGCGCGAGTCGATGCGGAACGGCGGCGGCCCGGCGTGCCTTCGGCTTCGCGTCGTTCTGTCGGACGCCGAGCTCGCCGCGACCAACCAGCATTTCCTCCTCGACGACGCGAAGTTTGACGCGCTCGAAGCCTGGGCGAAGAAGCACTATCGCGACCGTCTGACGCCGGACGATCTCAAGGATCCCGACTTTATGGAGGAAGCGCTCGCCGCGATCGATGTGCTGACAAAGCTCCTTGGCATGGGCGCGTTCTACGATTTTCAGCGGTGACGCTCAGCCCGCGCCGACGCCGGGATAGAGCCCGAGATACATCAAAGTGAAGTCGATCGAATTCGATGTGAAGTGACAGACCATCGGCGCGATTAGATTACGTCCGGTTGCGAGATAGACTGCGCCGTAAAATATGCCGCCAATCGCAGCTTCGACGACGCCGGGCACGCCTTGATAGGTGTGCGCAAGGCCGAAGCCGACATTGACGACGATGAGAGCGGCGAGCCACGCCGTGCGACCGCCGCCGAAGAGCGCCGCGACGCGGGGCATCGCATAGCCGCGCCAGACAAGTTCTTCTCCAAGCGCGGCGAGGACAAAGTTAAGGCAGATGTAGATGAGCAAAAGCTCAAGATTGCCGACGACGTCGTCGAATTCGTGAAGGTTGGGCAATTCGCCCGTCAAGCGAAGGAGCAGTTGCTGCGTCCCGAAAAATTCAAGGAGGAAATAGGCGACGCCGCTTGCAAGGCCGATAAGTGCGAGGCGACCCGCATGCGCCGGGAGTGCAAATCCGCTTGACGCCCAGGTGACGCCGCGCATCGCCATGAATATCCAGGCTGCGGCAAACAGCACGGGCGTTTTAGACAGCGGGATGTGGCCAGCCCAGTCGGCCCAGAAGATCGCGGCGAACACCGCAATTTCAAAGATAAACAGGCGAGGGCTCGCGCGGCCCGGCTCCCGGTCGGTCATGGTTGCTCTTCCTTTGGCTGATTGAGATCGTGAGAAGGCTTTTCGCGCTCATTTGCGAGGATATCCGCGGCGAGCCGGCGTGAGCCCCGCCATGAGGCGAAAATCAACGCGGCGCCGATGATGAGACCGATGAGCGAAAACCACGGATAGAGGACGGGCGTTCCGGCGTTTTCGGAAAGACCGAAAAGGCGAAGCTGATATTCATCGCCCGAGAGATGAAAGAGCCCGATGCGCTCTGGAAGAATGACGGCGCCTGCGGCGGCGATGGCGAGCATCGTCCCGATCATGAAGGAGAGCGCAACCGAAACGGCTTCGCCAAGCCGCCGCCCGCCGCGCATCGCCGCATAGGCGACAGCTCTCCAGCCGGTCCTTTGCGCCTGCGCGCTCAAGACGGCGTCCGCGACGAGCGGCGTAAGAAATTCGCGCGGATCGCCGATTCTTGCGATGGCGGCGTCGACGCGGATGCTTTCGGGCAATGAAGGATCGGCGTGCTCGACAAGCTCGACGAGATGCGCGGTCAAATCTTCCATCAGCTGGCGGCGCACGCTGCGCGCGACGCCGCTGAGCATCAATTCCGCCCGAAGCTTGAATAGCCGATAGGCGCGCCGCGATTTTGGATCTTCAAACATCGCTCTTCGCCGCCTCCCTGACCGCCCGGACGAGATCGCTCCAGAGCGCGCGCATCGAGGTGAGCGCAGCGCGTCCTTCTTTCGTCAGGGCGTAATATTTCCGCGCGGGGCCGCGGTCGGGATTCTCCCAGCGGTGACGGATGAAGCCTTCGTTCTGAAGGCGAGTCAAAATCGTATAGAGCGTACCGTCGCCGATCTCGACGCCGACCGAGGATCGCAGCCGCTCGATCAGTTCGTAGCCGTAAAACTCGCGATCAGAGAGCGAGGACATGATCATGAGCTCCAAGACGCCCTTGCGAGCCTGGGCGCTCCAATTCTCCATGAAGTCCTGCGACGCGCGCCCGGTCATAGCATAATCTTATGGCAATCTATCTCGTAATACAAGGTAGTTGCCCGCGGTTTGCGACGAAACGAGCGCGTCGAGCGGCGAAGTCAGTCGCGGCGGGCGAGGGCGGAGACGATGTCCGCCACCTTGTCGCCTATCAGATATCGCGCTCCCGGACCCTTCGCCCGGGCGGCGTCGCCCGGATTGTAGAGCGCGCATGCTTTGAGCGAGAGGCATCCGCAGCCGATGCAGTTGTCGAGCGTGTCGCGAAGGCGCGTCATCGCCGCAATCTTTTCGTCGAGCAGCGGCCGCCAGCTTTTCGAAAGCCTCTCCCAGTCGACTTTCGTCGGCGTCCGCTTGTCGGGGAGAGAGGCGAGGGCGCTCTTGATGTCATCGAGCGAAAGCCCGACCGCCTGGGCGGCGCGAATGAAGGCGACGCGCCGCATTTCACTGCGCGGATAGTGGCGTCGTCCGCCGGCGCTGCGCGCTGAGGCGATCAGCCCCTTCGACTCGTAGAACCTAAGTGCGCTCGCCGCGACGCCGGCGCGTTTGGCAAGCTCGCCGATAGGGACCATGGGGTCGGGCATTCTCATTTCTCCGTCATTCCGGGGCTCGCCGGAGGCGAGAACCCGGAATGACAATTGCGGCTCTGGCGCCGTCGCGCATTCGTTCCAACCTGAATTCTCTTGATCTAAAGTTAACTTTAACTTGTATAAGACGGGGATGCAACAAGAAACAGCCCTTTTGCGGGATTTGCCCCTTTCGGTCACGGATGCGCCGGCGGGCGATGAATGGGCGAGAAGCCCCCTTTCGGCGCTAAGCGACGCCGCACTCATCGAGGCGGTCGCCGTCGCGATCGCACGGCCGAAGCGCGCCGCCGACTCGTCGTTCCTGACGCATGCGCCCCTGGAACTCGCCGCGCGCGCCGCGCTATTGCCCATGACGGCGCCGGAGGCGAGGGATAAAGCGCGCCGGCGCATCGCGGCGATTGCGGCGCGTTATGCGCGGGAGGGCGACGAGATCGAAGACGCGCTGCGCGAGTATCCT
>JBMOOR010000184.1:0-11559 GCA_049324555.1 Pseudomonadota bacterium
ACATCCTGGTCGGCGCTTTCCTGCGCGCGAAGCGGCGCTGGCGCTATCAACGCCATAACAGCCGCTCCGCCCAATAGCGCGCGCGCTGCGGCCGCTCTTTGATTCGATGTTGCGTCGTCCATCACACCCCCGAAAGAACGCCACCCTCGAAAGAACGGCGCTCAACGCGCCGAACCCGCGCCGCCCGCCCTCTCCTGCCTTGCGCGACGCCGCGCGCCGCAGCCTGTTCGCCTGACTTTAGAAGAACCGTTCGGCGACGCGAACAACATCGCCAGGATAAACCACAAGATCGGGCGTCAGCTCGAATTTGTATTCCTGCTCCTGATCGGCGCGCTTGATGTATACGGATGATTTACGCGCCCTGTAAGTGAATCCTTCCGCCGCCGCGACAGCCTTCATGACCGTCATGCCGGCGCTATAGGGATATTCGCCCGGCTTGCCGATTTCGCCGAGAATGTAATAGGGGCGGTATTCAATGACTTCGGCCGCAACGCGCGCGTCATTGACGAACCCTTCGGCGAGGCCGGCGGTGATCTTCGCTTTGAGCCCTTCGATCGTCAGCCCATTCGCCGCGATTTCGCCAAGCAGCGGGATCGATATGTCGCCGCGCGCATTGACAGAAAACTCGCCGGAAAGCTCAGGTTCGCCATAAACGATCAATCGGATCTTGTCTGACGGACCGAGCTTGTAATCGTTGAGTTGACCGATATTCGCTTGCGCGACTGACGCCGGCGCTTGCGGAGCGCCGCCCGATGTCGCGCACGCGACCGCCGTAAACAGCAGCAGGCTGACTGCAAGAATGCGCAAGGTCTGAATTTCCCCCATATCCAACTCCCCGACCTGTAACGATAATTGATAATCAACCGCGGCACAACGCCTCGGGGCGCGGTCAACCTTCTTCTCGCCCTTGGCGTGCGCTCGCGCCGCCTGTCAGGAGGAGTGCGCCGCGAAAGGCGAAAAGCCATGCGCAATTTCGCCCTGAGGTTGTCTGCGCGGATACCACAATGCGGTCGCCGGCGACCCCAAGGTCATGATTTCGCGTGAGAGCCGTTGGCGCTTTGCTTGGGGGATCGCCGCCGCCGCAAGCCCTGCAAACACGAAAAACGCGAGGCCGCCGTCGATCAGTCCGCCGGCGATGATGTGCGACAGCAGCATCGCCAGCGCGCCGCCGCGCGCGGCGACGAATATCCGCCTCGCGTAGACGGCCTCGCCCGTTTCAGGGGTTTTGATGGAGCGCCGCCAAGGGCGCAAGAACGATTGGCCGAGAAAGCCAAGGTAAAGGAGCGCGCCGACGGCTCCGACATTGCTGAGGAGCGCGGTCGCAAGACTTGAAGTCCGGGCGCTTCCAAGCCCAACGCCGAGGCCGAATGTTTCAACAAAATTGCTGAGGGCCTGCATGTTCCATGCGGAGCGCTCGATCCCCGACGCGGACTGCAGCTTTCGCCCGAAAAGAATCTCGACGAGTTCGTAAGCGCGCAGCCTCAAAGGCTCGTAGAAGAGAAACGCGATCAGCAGGGCGGACGCAAGCGCGCTTGAGAACAACGCCGTCAGGTGGTCCGCCGAAAGGCCTCTGCGCACGAGCGTGTAAACGGTATGGAGGCTCCAGATGATGATGAGAAGCGACATCACCGCGTAAGCGGTCGTTGAAAACGACACGACAATACAGCCGAGCAGCAACAGCGAGGCGGCAAGATGCCAGAGCCCCCTCGTCTGCAGGAAGCGAAGGAAATTCCAGGCGAAGAGGCCCATGCTCGTCGCCCCGAAGGCCGAGGCCTCAGCATAGGACCCGATAATTCGTTTCATGCCGGCGACAGTGTGATGCGTCAGGATCGAATAGTTCGCGGTGCGCACGAAATCGAGAATCGCCGCAACGGGTCCCGCCGTCGGCGCCATGCTGATCAATGCAAAGAACAGATGCACGGCGGTCGCCGTGTTGATGATGAATGTCGCCTGCCGCATGTCGCCGCGCCGGCCGATGATAAAGACGATCACGCCGAAAAGCAGAAGGTTGAGGGCGACGTAGAACGACTGCGTGATATTGCCGCTTGTCGGGTGCAACGGCGAAAGCGACACGCGGAGCGTTCCGTCCGTCGGCCGCGCCAGCGAATAGACATGGACCCCGCCCTCGAAAAGCCTCGGCATGAAAAAGGCCGAGAAGAGCGCGTAACAGACGAATGCGAACAAGAGTATGACCGCCGGACGCGCCGTCGCTTCGCGGACGGCGGCGGCGGCGACGCGAGGGCGCAAGGCGATCGCCGCGACTAAAGCGCCGACGAGGATGTGGGCGCAAACAAGGCTTAACCCGCCGATGCTCCAGAGATTGACGGCGGCCGCAGTCTGAAGCGGCAGGAACGCGGCGAAGACCGGCAGCCCCAGCGTCATCGGCCTTGCGACGATCAGCAAGCCGGCCAGCAAACAGACGAAGCCGATGGGCGTGAATTCCAAGTCCGGCGTCCCCCATTACCCGGGGCGCGACACTACCGTATAAGCTGCGCAAAACCCAGCGGCCTCGCGACGCTGGTCTGACGGCTCCTTCAGCCGTCCAGCACCGTTCTGATGGGGGCGCGCCTGTGCGGACGGCAATCGTTCATTATTGGCTGGTCGCCGATCGCGGCGGCGAAAAGGTTGTTCGCGCGCTCTGCGAGATGGTGCCGGACGCCGTCATCTTTACTCATGTGAGCGACCCGAGGGTCGCAAACGCGCTCTTTCCGGGCCGGGAGGTGCGGACAAGCTTCATTTCGCGCCTGCCGTTTGCGCGCCGGCACTATCAGAAATACCTGCCGCTGATGCCGATGGCGCTCGAGGAACTCGACCTCGGCGAGTTCGATCTCGTCATTTCAAGCGAGTCAGGGCCCGCAAAAGGCGTCATCCCGCGCCCGTCCGCGACCCATGTCTGTTACTGTCATTCGCCGATGCGCTATCTTTGGGACCAGTATCATTTGTATCGGCGGACGGCCGGCCCGGCGGCGCGGCTGCTGTTTCCGCCGATCGCTCACCGCCTTCGCCAATGGGACGTGACGGCGGCCGCGCGCGTCGACGCCTTTGTCGCCAATTCAAAATTCGTCGCCGCGAGGATCAACAAATACTACAGACGCACGGCGAGCGTCGTTCACCCGCCCGTCGAAATCGAGGCGTTTTCAAGCCTCAAGCGCGGCGCAGACCAAGATCTCGCCGACGCCTATCTCTGGGTCGGCCAGCTTACGGCTTACAAGAACCCCGAGCTTGCCGTGCGCGCCGCAAACCGCCTCGGGCGCCGGCTGATCGTCATCGGCGACGGCGACCGACTGAAGTCGCTTCGCGCGATTGCGGGCAAGAACGTTGTTTTTGCTGGAAGGGCGGATGAGGAAACGCTGCGCCGGGCCTACGCCTCTTGCCGCGCGCTCATTTTTCCGGGCGAGGAAGACTTCGGCATCGTCCCGATCGAGGCGATGGCCGCAGGGCTTCCCGTCATCGCGCTGAACGCCGGCGGGGCTGCGGAAACGGTGGCGCACATGCGAAGCGGAATCCTTTTCGATATCGCGACAGAAGAAGCGCTCATCGCAGCGATCCGGAAATTCGAAACGCATGAAAGCGATTTCAATTCGCAAGAAATCCGCGCTTCCGTCCAGCGATTCGACAAGCGCGCGTTCAAATCGGGAATGGCGAAAATTTTCCACAGCTTTGGAATCGAAACCAAAGTCGACTGACCATTCGCCGCGAGCGCTCCGGTCGACAGCGATGCGGTGGACGATGCGGATTCATTCTCGGTTGTTCAACCTGATTCAATACGCCAGAAAGGGGTGCGATCATCGGCGAAACTTTTCGCCGTCGAGCATTGCGCGGCTGACGAATGCCGTATTAACATAGATTAATATCGTGGTTATGGCGGCGTTATTCGCCTGCTGCGGGAATCGTCGCCGGGCGGCGTCTCAGTATGCGTCCGGACCGAATGGAGCAATTGATAGCCGGCAAGGCTATGGGGGAAATTTCGTCATGTCAGCGTCTCGGCTGCTCAAAGCAGCGCCTTCAGCCGACGTTCGTTCAGGTTCACATTCCGCGGCGGCGGAGTTCGCCGCCGATGCTCCTTGTGCAGATGATCTGTCTGCTGATTTTTCTGATTCGGCGACCGCTCTGCGCGAAACGCAAGTCAGCGAGGCTGGGCGTGAGCATGCTCTCTTCAAGCGGGCTTGCGACATAGCGCTTGGCGCGGCGCTGCTTTTCTTCTTCGCGCCGCTTATGGGGGTCATTTTCCTACTCGTCCGGCTCGACGGCGGACCCGCCATCTTTGTCCAGCAACGCGTCGGCAAGGGCGGCTTCTTGTTTCCCTGCTTCAAGTTCAGATCGATGACGCTGAATGCGGAAAAGACGCTGGAGCGCCTTCTCGTCTGCAACGAACAATTCCGGAAGGAATGGGACGCCGATCGGAAACTGCGGAATGACCCGCGCATCACCCGGCTTGGCGCGTTCCTGAGGCGTAAGAGCCTCGATGAACTGCCGCAGCTCTTTAATGTATTGCGCGGCGAAATGAGCCTTGTCGGTCCGCGACCGATTTCGCCGGACGAGATCGACAAATACGGCCCTGACATCAAATATTATCTGGCGACGCGGCCGGGATTGACGGGCGCGTGGCAGGTCTCGGGCCGCAATGACGTTCCTTACGAAAAGCGCGTTGCGCTTGACGTCGATTACGCTTTGAACGGGACTTGGCGCGACGACTTCGCGATCCTCTTCAAGACAATCGGCGTCGTCATCATCGGGCGCGGCGCTTTGTAGGCGCAAAAACCAGCGGCGATATCGCGTTAACGAGTCGGGTAACGGCTCCTTAACGCGCAGCGACCAAATTGCCTGTCCAGAATTTAAGCCTTCCGGCTGTCAAACCGCACGCGAACCTCGATAGAAGGAGGCGTGGGGTGAAAGCCGCCGGAAGGCGCCGGAAGACAGGCTCGCCCATGCGCTCGCCATCACCCAATCCCCCGTCGGCGGCCGAGCCGACAAACGTCGCGATTGCCGCAGCGGGCCTCGAAAGCGAAGCGATCGGCGATGACCGCAAGCGCAAACAGAAACCTCGTTCTGCGGCTGTGGACGGCGATGGGCTTCGCGGGCCGTTCGACGTTCGTTTCGCCGTCGGCGCCTCCATAATTCTATGGATTTTGCTGGCGCTGATTGCGATAAGCCTCGTCAATTAGGCAATTGCAGGACTAAATTCCCTCGCAGGTCCCGACAGGTCGGCGGCGGAAGGGAACTTGGCGCCCGCGCATGGCCGGGAACTGTTTCGTGAAAGTCGTTCTCGTCAACGTCAAATTCAGTCCGAATCTCGGCGACGGCGTCATCGCGGAATGTCTCGAAGACGGCCTCAGGAGCCGCATAGCGGACATTGAGATCGCAAATTGCGACCTCGCGGGCCGCACCCGGTTCGGGCCCGGCTCGGCCATGGCGAGAACCATCGCCCTCAGCGCGCTCCATTCGCTTTCGGACGGCGTCAAAAAGGCGGCCTACGAACCGCTGCTGGCGGCATTTGTCCGGCGGCGGCTGATGCCTGTCTACGCGAAGACGATCGACAGCGCCGATGCGGTCGTATTCGGCGGCGGCCAGCTCCTTGAAGACGCCGATCTCAATTTTCCGATGAAGGTCGCCGCTGCGGCCGGCGTGGCGCGCGAGCGGGATATTCCAATGGCGGTGTTTGCCGTCGGCGTCGGCCGCACCTGGTCCGAACGCGGCGCCGCGCTCTTCAACGAAGCATTCGCCGGCGCCGAACTCGCCGCAGCAAGCGTACGCGATCAGCTTTCGCAGACACGCTGGCGGCGCCATTTCAGCAAGACTGATGTCGAGGATGCGCAGATCGCCTTCGATCCCGGGTTGCTTGCGCGGAAGACCTACGGCGCTGTGAGCGACGAAGAAAGAACGGGACGGAACCGGCCGAAGATCGGCCTTTGCGTCACCCATCCGACAACGCTCCGAACCCATTACGACGGCGGCGACGCGCCCTCCGCCGAGGCTGACACCGAATTTTTCAGGAGCCTTGCGCGAGACCTCGCGGCGCGCGGAATGGAAATCGTTCTGTTCACGAACGGCGCACCGGATGACAGAGCCTTTCTGCGGCGGTGTTTTCCGGCGACGGTGCTCGCCGGCTTTGACAAGGATCAGATCGCGTTGGCGCCCGAAAGCCGCAGGCCGTCAGACCTCGTTGCGATCATCCGGGACTGCGACGGCGTCATCGCCCATCGTCTTCATGCGAACATTATCGCCTACTCATACGCGATTCCGCATGTCGGCCTCGCCATGAACAGCAAGCTCAGCGAATTCTTCGCACTAACGGGCCGTCCGGATTTCGCCGTCGGCCCTGAGCAGTTCAAGGCGGACATCGTTGGCGACAAGATGGCGAGCGCCCTTAACGCGCCGATCGAGACCGATCAGCATGCGGCGATCTTGCGCAAGGCGGACGCCGATCTCGATGCGCTCGCCGACTCGATTCGCCGCGCTGCGCGCGCCCGGCGCATGAATGGCGATGTGCGCTAGTAGGGGAATCCGCCCCATTTCTTGCGGATATCCATAACGACGAGATCGTCAACGAAGTCGAGATGGTGGCATCCCATCAGCGCGGAATCGAATGTCGGCTCGATCCTCCTAGCAAGCTCCTCCCGATAATCGAGCATGTCGATCCGTGTGATTTCCATGATGTTGACGCCATAGCCGTATTCCCCGCGTTCATTGACCTGCGACATCCGGAAGAGCCCGCCGTCTTTTTCGAAGACGCGCCCGCCCCCGCGCGCGGTCCTTGAATCGACGACGACAGGATTGAGGGGATGCGGAACCGGATTGGAGAGGTCCGGCCCGTCGATCCGGAAGACATGCAGTTCGCCGCAATGATCTCGGAAGCGGCCTTTCGAGATGTTGGTGAAAAGCCACCACTGGCCGCGATGGCGCGCAATCACGGTGTCGGCGCAGTCGACGCCCTCAAGCGCCGTCGAATAGAGCTCCCACTCCGTCGGAAAAGCGGTCGCACGCCAGAGTTCGACCCGGCGCGCCTCGCCAGTCTCGGGGATCATGAAGACGTCTCCGCCCTCTTCGAACACAAAGGGAAAGGAAAGATGATAATCTCGCCTCAGCGCGGGACCGATCACCCGGAATTCTCCATTTTCAATTTCAGCGACGCCGATTTCGCCGCGGCCCGTGCGGTAGTCGTAATCCTCAAAAAAAACGTAGGTCTTGTTCCGCCAGCGGAAGATGAACGGGTCCGCCCAGTAATGATCGCCTTCCGGAACAATCCTTTTTCCCTTGCGCGGATCGAAGTCGAAGGGCGAGCCCGCCGCAGTCATCAGCATGAACATGCCGGGGCGCAGGCGCAGCCTCGCGGCTGCGGCGAACGCGAGCCGACGGGAGAGCGAACCTGCGGCGCGGAAGCCGTAGACGACTACGTCGGGCGACGTCGGCGATGCTGTGCGCGGGGCGCGCGCAACGCCGCGGGGCGCCTCGCCGGAAAGGTGCAAACGCGCAAGTTCGCGTTCGATGAGGCCGATCGACTTTTCCCGCGCAAAGGCGGCGTTGTAGGCGGCGACGAATTTGGTGTTGAAGGCGGCTCGGGCGATCGTCTCGCCGCCGGGGCTCTTGGCGGAAAAGCGCACAAGCTCGACCTCCGTCGCGGAAACGTCTGTCGCAGCTTCCCGAAATCCGAAATCGGCGGCGGTCGATGTCAGGCGCCAAACGCCGAACCGCGCCGCGCTCGCAAGCAAAGGCGCGCCGTGAGCGTCGGCCATATCGATGATGACGTCGCCCCCCGCCGCAGCGCGATACGCCGCGTCAGCTCCAAGGCGCTCCGCCGTAATCGTTCCGCGGCGTTTTTCGAAATGCGGCGTCGCTGCGCCCCGGCTGCGCAAAAACAACGCCTCTTCAGCGCGCATGAGCGCGCCGGGCAGCAATGGCGCCCTATGCTCGCGCTCCGTCGCGACGAAAAGCCCGCAGAGTTCATAACGCGCATCTGCGCAAATCTTATCAAGCAGCGACAGTTCCTCGGTCGAAAGGCCGGCGGGATCTTCGACAATGACAAAAATGCGAAGCGGATTCATCAGACACGGCCCCTGCAGCTTTCCGGGCGCGCGGGGGCGCCGGTCGACAATCATAGCCGCTTCTGGAATAGTCGAACAACCATGCGCCGGAGGGAGCGGTGAGAGTAGAAGTCATCCGACCGCGCGACCTCTCAGCGGAACATAAGCGTTTGTGGACCGATATTCAGCATGGGTCCCTTGAGCTGCAGAATCCTTATTTCTCGCATCAGTTCGCATCAATCCTCGACATCGCCCGCGATGACGCGCGGACGGCGGTTCTCACCGATTCCGGCCACGCCGTCGGGTTTTTTCCGTTTCACGAGAAGCCGTTCCGCATCGGAGCGCCGATCGGCGGTCCGATCTCTGACTATCATGGCCTGATTGCGCCGAACGGCTTTGAAATCTCGCCTGCCGCGCTCCTCCGCGGCTGCGGGCTCGATGCGTTCGACTACAATCACGCGCTCTCCTCGCAACGCAATTTTGCGCAGGCCGCTTTTGCTTGGTCCGCCTCGCCCGCGCTTGATCTCAGCTCCGGCTATGACGCATACCGCAAGACGATCAACGCAACAGGCACGAGCGAACTCAAAAGCGCCGAGCGCAAGATGCGCAAGATCGAGCGCGAGGTCGGTCCGTTGCGGTTTGTCGCAAATGACGAGAGTGATGACGCCTGGATAAAATTATTGAAGTGGAAGAACGCCGCCTATGACGTCCTGGGCGTCCGGTCGATTCTCGACGTCGACTGGGCGCTCAAAACCCTTGAGCTGATCCGCGCGAGCGAAAGCGAGGAGTTTGCGGGGATGCTGTCGTCGCTTTACGCGGGCGAGGCTCTTGTCGCGGCGCATTTCGGCATGCGGTCGCGAACGATCTGGCATTGGTGGTTTCCAACCTACGCGCCCGAATACGAGAAATACTCTCCCGGCATCGCGCTCCTGCTCGAAATGGCGCGATGGGGCGGCGAAAACGGAATCATCCGCATCGACCTCGGACGCGGCGACGCGAGATACAAACTGGTTTTCGGCAACGCGGAAACACCGCTTTGCGAAGGTTCTCTCGCGATCGCCGCAAGTCCCGCAGGCGCGCTGCGGCGTTTTCGCACGGGCGTCCATCGGGCCGTCGCCGCCGTCGCGTCGCCGCGCGTCACCGACCTCCAGCGACGGGCGCTCAATCGCGCGCTCGGCGCCGGCCGGCTTTCCTGAGAGCCGCTTGCAAAAAACAGGCGCCGTGCGCGCTCCGATCATCAGCACTCGGCGCGCCGTTCAATTGACGCTTGGCCATGTGAGGCGCATCATCATTTTGTAGTGCGCCCGGGGGACGCGATCGATGCATCTTTACAATATCGGCGGACTGAAGAAGTTCCTGCGCATACTTGTGATTCAGGACGCTGTCCTCTTGGCGATCGCCGCGATCGGCGTCTTCGTATTCTGGTCGTTCGGCGCAGGAATGACGTCTTCTTACCTTCAGTCATCGGCGCTCGTTTTCCTTTCCGCCTTCTGCACGGCCGCATTGCTGCTCGGCGCATGGGGCATCTTCGTCGAAATCACGGAGGGCGTGTGGAGCATCCGCGCCGAGGCTCGCGTTCGCGCATGGCTTATCGCATCGCTTCGCGCAGCGCTCGTCTTTTCCCTGCTCGGCCTATTGTGGGTGGTTCTTGAGACTCGCGCGCCGGCTATTCCATTCTCGCTTGCGCAAACGGCGTCGACCCTCGCTCTCCTCGCTGCAATCGGGCTCCCTCTTGCGGCTTCAACGCTTCTGACGGCGGGCGCCTTCCGCCATCTTGTGCAGACGCGCAGGACGAGCGCCGCCTTGCTCCAGTCCGTCAGTTCCAGGGACCCATCGCTCGCAAGGATCGAAGCTTCCGTTCAATCGAACGCCGGCGCAACGGCGACGACCGCACGGCCGCATCCGAAAGGCTTTTTCATCGCGGGCCTTGCCTCGAAGCCATGGCATGAAAGCGCGGAATTCCCGTGGGCGGCAAATTTTGAAAGGGAGTTTCCTCGAATTCTCGCGGAAGCCAAGGCCGCGCTTGGTGAGACCTTCGACAAACTCGAACATTACCACTACCCCGGCATCGACACCGATCGCTGGAAAATCTACAGCTTCATCGCCGACCGGCGCGAAGATGCGGACCATCTGAAAGCCTGCCCGGCGACGGCCGCCGCCTTGCGCGAGATTCCGGGCTATCCGTTCTTTCGCGACGCCATGTTTTCAATTCTCGAGCCGGGCGGCGTCATCCGTCCGCACCGCGATCATTCAAATCTCTTTCTCACCATGCATTTCGGCCTCCAGATCCCGAAGGACGGTTTCATGGAAGTCGCCGGCATGCGACGGCCGTGGCAGGCGGGTCGCGGCCTCTTCTTCGATTCCGCCTATGAGCATCAGGCTGTGAACGCGAGCGGCGAGCCGCGCGTCATCCTGCTCGTCGATTTTCTCAATCCAGGCATCACGGAAGCCGAACGGCGCTGGATCGCCGAGGCGCCGCTCTGGCGAGAATAAGCATGGCAGACTGAATTTAACGGTTGCTTCGCCCTTCGTGACGCCGCGGAGTTTATCCTCGGGCCGGCCTTCGGCCGGACCCGGGGGCGGCTCCTCGCGGTGAAGCAGCTATTGAAATGCTTCATCCCGGGGAGCGATGCGAAGCATTGCGTCTCGAAGGATGCGCCGCTTACGGAGGTCTTTCAGCGGCCTGTTAGGCCCCCGGCGCCGGAACGCCCGGCGCGCGCCGGCGGATGATGTCGCGGGCGAGCCAAAGCATCGTGTGCGGACGGGTCAAAGCTTTTGAGAGGGAGTAGGGAAACCACGCCTCGCCATAGGGAATATAGATGCGCGTCGGAACGCCGGCGCGCCGCCCTTCGGCGGCCGCCGGCTCAATCGGCAGGCCGTAAAGCAGCTCCTGGACACAGGGCGTGCCCGCCGCCTTGAGACGGGCGAATGCTTCACGCGCGAGCAGCGGATCGTGCGTTGCGACGCCGACCTCCCGGCATCGCCCGGCAAGCTTGTCAACAATGTCGAGATAGCCCTTGCGCGAATCGCGGTCCGGATCGTTCGGGTCTTCCCAGTTGCCCTTCACGACGCGCACGCGCAGGCCGAGCTCAACGGCGCGGTCTGCGTCGGCAAGGCTCCGCCGCCATCTCCCCGGAATGACGCAGCCGAGCATGTCGCCGCCGATTTTTTCAGCGGCGACGAAGTTGGCGTCGGCATGCTCCGTCCCGTGCGAGTCGAAATCGACGGGAACGCCTGCGACGCGCGCGGCCGAAACGACGCGCGCGATCAGATCGTCGCGCTCCCAGAGCGCCGGCGCCTTGATCGCAAGATGCGCGTCCATCCCCTCCGCTTTCAGGCGCGAAAGCGTCGCAAGATACTGCTCCGAGGTCGCTTCCGGCGTCTCGTCCGGCGCCTGCCAGTAACACACCGTGACGCCGTAGCCGTGCCCTGTCGCCGAGGCTGCGATCGCGACCGCGTCGTCGAGATCATCGCCCGCGATATAGGGGCGCGCGACCTGTTTCAGGATCGGCATGACGAGCGACTTTATCATCCTAAT
>JBMOOR010000185.1:0-4952 GCA_049324555.1 Pseudomonadota bacterium
CGGCGTTAAGCGAACCCGTCTTCGCCGGATAGAGCGTTCATGGCTGGACTTATCCTCAGGGGCGTCGGCAAGTCGTTCGACGGCGCGCAAGTGCTGTCAGACGTCAATCTCGACGTCGCCGACGGGGAGTTCGCGGTGTTCGTCGGCCCGTCCGGGTGCGGAAAATCGACCCTCTTGCGCACAATTGCGGGGCTTGAGGAAGTCGATTGCGGCGAAATCCGCATTGACGACGTCGACGTAACGGGAATGGCGCCGGCCAATCGCGGAATAGCGATGGTCTTTCAGACCTATGCGCTTTATCCGCACATGACCGTCTACGAAAACATGGCGTTCGGCATGAAGATCGCAGGCGCCCGACACGAGGAGATCGACAGGGCTGTGAGGGCTGCAGCTGAAACGCTTGGCCTTTCAGATCTTCTCGACCGCAAGCCGAAAGCTCTCTCCGGCGGCGAGCGCCAGCGCACGGCGATCGGGCGCGCAATTGTCAGAAAGCCGAAGATATTTCTTTTTGATGAGCCGCTCTCCAATCTCGACGCGGCGCTGCGCGTCCGCATGCGTCGCGAGTTCGCGCGTCTCCACGAAGAACTGAAGACGACAATGATCTACGTAACGCACGATCAGGTCGAAGCGATGACGCTCGCCGATCGCATCATCGTCCTCAGAAGAGGTCGGGTCGAGCAGATCGGTTCGCCGCGCGATCTTTATGACCATCCGGCGAACATTTTTGTCGCCGGATTCATCGGATCGCCGGCGATGAATTTCTTTGAAGGAGAGATTGTAAGGCTTGAACCTGACGGCGTTCGCGTCCGAATTCGCGGAGGCTCGGAAATCCGAGCGGAGATCGATGCATCCGGCGCGGCGATCGGCGCGCCCGCGACCATCGGCGTGCGGCCTGAGCATCTGGCGATCGGCGGCGGCGAGAACCGGATTGATGCTGTCATCGATATGGTCGAAGGCCTCGGCGGCCATACTTTGGTCTATTTAAAGACTCGCGGCGCCGATGAGGGCGCCGCGCTTCAGGCGCCCGGGGATATTGGCGCGCGCAAAGGCGACGCGTTGAGTCTCTCGCTTCCCGCAAGGCATTGCCATGTCTTCGATCCGGAGGGGCGCGCTTATCCCCGCTTCATGCGTTCGCCGATCGCAGCATTTCACAGCGTCTGTGCCCCTCCGCGATCCGACGATTGAAGCCCGCAAGAACGCCTGAAAGGCGATCCGTCGGCGCAGCGGCAGGAACAGTATTTCTGGAGCGGGTAGCGGGAATCGAACCCGCGTCTTTAGCTTGGAAGGCTACGACTCTACCATTGAGCTATACCCGCCCGTTCCGCCTAGATAGCGGATCGGACGCGGCGCGCAAGAGCCCCGTCAAATCACCTTCACAATGTCCGCCTAGGGAAACCCTCTTTCAAACCTCTGGAGAATACAGGATGTGTAAATGGCTTTTGGCTGCTGCGGTGGCGTTTGCAGCGGAAACGGCGAGCGCCGAGCCGGTGCTGATGATATCGATCGATGGGCTGCAGCCCGCCGACGTCATCAACGCCGAGGCGCGCGGGATCGATGCGCCGAACCTTCGCGCGATCATGACCGAGGGCGCATATGCGGCAGGCGTCGTCGACGTATTGCCGTCTGTCACCTATCCAAATCACACAACGCTGATCACGGGTGTCGCTCCTGCTCTGCACGGAATTTCGAGCAACACTGTGTTCGACCCGCTGCGAGAGAATGACGGCGGCTGGTACTGGTATGAGACCGACATCAGGATGCCGACGCTATGGGACGCCGTCAGCCAGAGCGGCGGATCGGTCGCCAGCATCGGCTGGCCGGTCAGCGTCGGCGCGCGAGCGATCGACTGGAACATTCCTGAATTCTGGCGCGCGCACACCGCGGAAGACCTGAAACTCGTCGAAGCGCTTTCGACGGAAGGGCTCGTCGCCGAACTTGAGGCCGCATCGGGCGTCTCCTTTTCCGAGCTTCAAAGCGAAGAGGTGACAAGCGATGTCGCGCGCGCGAAATTCGCGGCTTCTCTGATCGCACTCAAACATCCTCAGTTCATGACGCTGCACCTCGTCAGCCTTGATCATTTCGAACATGAAGATGGCCCAAACTCGCAGAAAGCAATTGCGACGCTCGAAGCGATCGACAAGGCGGTCGGCGAGCTTGTCGCCACCGCTCGCGCCGCCGAACCCGATCTCGTTGTCGCCGTCGTCTCCGATCACGGTTTCGCGGCGATTTCACAATCCACAAACCTCATCATTCCGTTCATCGAAGCCGGTCTCATCACCTATGACGCGGAGAAAAAGGCCGTAACCGCATGGGAGGCGATGCCTTGGGGCGCGGGCGGCTCAGCCGCGATCGTGCTCACGCGCCCCAACGACAAGAAACTGAAAAAGCAAGTCGCCGCCCTTCTTGCAAAACTCGCCGCCGACCCGGCGCTCAAGATCCGACGCGTCATCGACGCCAAGGAGATTGAGAAAGCCGGCGGCGCGAAGGAAGCAAGTTTCTGGGTTGACTTTACGCCCGGCGTCTCCTCGATGGGCTATCGCCTTGAGGGCGATGTCGTCGCGCCCTCGGGCGGCAAGGGCACGCATGGGTTTTTCCCCGGAAATCCTGAAATGCGCGCCAGCTTTTTCATCTCAGGCCCCGGCGTTCCGCAAGGCCGCAATCTCGGCGAAGTCGATATGCGCGCGATCGCGCCGACAATCGCCATGCGTCTCGGCGTGAAACTCGGCGCCGCCGAAGTCCGGCCGCTGTTTTGATCTTTGCCGCCTCAGCCCTGCGGCGTCGCCGCTGGGCTGAGGCGAAGCAGACGGCCTTCAGGTTCATCGGTCAAGATGTAGACAAAGCCGTCCGGCCCGACGCGCACGTCCCGAAGCCGCGCGCCGACATCTTCAAGGAGGCGTTCCGCCTCCTCGATCGAGCGGCCATCATTGTCGATCTGTCCTCGCACCAGCGATTTCGAGGCGAGGCCGCCGACGAGAAAATGCCCGCCCCAATCCGGGAACTTGATCCCCCGATAGACGGCAAGGCCCGATGGCGCAATCGACGGCGCCCAGACGATCAGCGGCGAGATGACGCCCTGCGCATGTGCGCGCTCCGAGACGAGCGTTCCGTCATAGTCGATGCCGTTCGTCGTCAGCGGCCAGCCGTAATTGGCGCCTGCCGTCAGGCGATTGATTTCATCGCCTCCGCGCGGGCCGTGTTCGAGCTCCCAGATGACGCCCGTTTCGGCGTCAAACGCGAGGCCCTGCGGATTGCGATGGCCGTAAGTCCAGATTTCGGGGCGAGCGCCGTCACGGCCGACAAATGGATTATCCGCAGGCGGATTTCCGTCGCGATCGAGCCGCAGGATTTTCCCGAGATCCGACGAAAGGTTCTGCGCCTCCTCACGGAAATCATAGCCGTCGCCGACCGTCAGCAGGAATGACTTGTCGGGAAGAAAGAGGATGCGCCCGCCGGGATGGCTCGGTCCGGCCTTG
This sequence comes from Pseudomonadota bacterium, assembly GCA_049324555.1. Taxonomy (GTDB): domain Bacteria; phylum Pseudomonadota; class Alphaproteobacteria; order Caulobacterales; family Parvularculaceae; genus Amphiplicatus. The sequence continues at coordinate 3,474 of JBMOOR010000185.1, forward strand.
TCGGGCGTAACGCGGAAGATCGATTCTCCATCGACGAGCCTCTTCCCGTCGAAGCGCGCGCGCCAGACCGCAAGCCTGTTCGCGTCCTCATCGCCATTCGCATAGGCGATGAAGACTCGCCGCGTCGTTTCGAAATCGGGGTCAAGCGCAATGTCATGAAGACCGCTGTCGGAGTTCACCATCACTTCGTCAGGCGTTCCGGCGACGGGCTCCGGCAGCAGTGAGCCGTCGCGGAAAATCCGCAGGCCGCCCGTTTTTTCGATGATAAGGATGTCGCCGTCCGGAACGAAGGCGAGGCTCCAGGGGAACTTAAGGCCGGTCGCCAGCGTTTCTACTTTGAGCGCAGGGGCGATTGCGCTGCGCTTTCGCCTGTCGCTGCGTCGATCGCAGCGTCCGACGCCGGCGCAGCGTTCGGCGCGCAGGCGCTCAGCGCAACGGCGGCCGCAATCGTGGCGCATCGTGTGAACATGGCGATTTCCCTTTCTCCCGGGCGCATGCATTATACGACATCGGCGCGGCGCAACGCCTCAGCCGTCCGATGCGGTTCATCGCCCTTTCGCATCGGCTCGGCGCAACAGCGGAGGAATGTTCGGCATGGAGAGCGATCCGATTTTGGGGCCCATGGGCGCGCTCGCTTTCCTTACCTTCGGCGTGCTGCTCAACATTCCGATCCGCCGCTTCGCAGCCGCCGCGTCAGGCCGCGTCCGGCGGGATGATTTCAAATACGGCGAGTCTCCGAACGTTCCTGGGTCGGTCTCGATCCCAAACCGCAATTACATGAACCTTCTCGAGGCGCCGCTGCTCTTTTACGTTATTTGCCTCATTGCGGTTCACACCGAAGAAGCGACGCCGGCGTTTGTGAATGTCGCGTGGGCCTATGTCGCGCTGCGGGCGCTCCACAGCGTTATCCACTTGACATACAACGCGGTGCTCCATCGCCTTACGGTCTTCGCCCTCAGCAATTTCGTCCTGATCGCGATGTGGGCGATGATCTACTTGCCGTGGATCGCGCCATGACAGTGACGCGGCATCGTCCCCATTGCTTTTACTGATTAACCTTCGCCGGATCCGGCGCCGCGCCCGCCTCACGCATGGCGGCGAGCCGCGCGCCTTCGTTAGCGACGAAGTCAAACAGCGCTTCGGGATTTTGCGCTCGCATCTGCAGCGCCGCGAGCTCCATTCCCTCGGCGACGACAATCTCGCGACGCCTTTTCTCGACGCCGTCCAGAATGATCTCCGCCGCTTTTTCCGGCGCCATCCCGTTGTCGATGTTCTCGTCGGAACGTCCGCGCGGCGAACCGTCTCCGGTCATCGCCGCTTTCGCAATCGCCGTTTTTACGGAGCCAGGCGTGACGACGGAAACGCCGATCCCATAAGCTTTCTCGACTTCGGCCCGAAGCGCATCGAAGTAACCAACGCAGGCGTGCTTGGCGGCGCAGTAGCCGGTTCGAAGCGGCGCGCCGACTTTGCCAGCGACAG
>JBMOOR010000185.1:4962-11301 GCA_049324555.1 Pseudomonadota bacterium
TATGGCCCGAACGCGCCTCGATCATCGACGGCAGGACGAGCTGCGTCAGCCGCAGAGGCGCGAAGAAATCGATTTCCATGATCCGGCGATAAACATCGAACGACGTGTCGAGCGCGAGGCTTCTCTGGCTGACCCCGGCGTTGTTGATGAGAAGATCGACTGAGCCGCACCATTTCATCGCCGCCTCAACGACCGATGGAAGCTCGTCGTAATCCGTCGCCTCGAAGGGAATGATACTTGCGTCGGTTCCAGCTTCTTTCCCAACGCGCATTAACTCATCTGTCCGGCGTCCTGACAGGATTAGCGCGGCTCCGCGCGCGGCGAGTCCCTTCGCCAGCGCCTCGCCGATGCCGGACGAGGCGCCGGTGACCCAGGCGATCTTGCCGGAAAGATCCATTTACATCGACCGTGCGATCAGCAATTTCATGATCTCGTTCGTGCCGCCGTAAATGCGCTGCACGCGCGCATCCGCATACATCCGGCTGATCGGGTATTCATCCATGTAGCCGTAGCCGCCGAAGAGCTGCAGGCATTCGTCAATCACCTCGTTCTCAAGATCGGTAAGGAGCATCTTCGACATCGACGCCGTCGCCGCATCGAGCTTTCCTTCGATGAGGAGCCCCGTGCAGTAATCGACAAAGACGCGCGCCATCGTCGCTTTCGCCTTGCACTCGGCGAGCTTGAATTGCGTGTTCTGGAAATTGAAGATCGGACGGCCAAAGGCGTGGCGCTCTTTCGTGTAGGCGATGGTGAGATCGAGCGCCCGCTCGATCGCCGCGATTGCAAGGACAGCGATCTGCTGGCGCTCTTGGGGAAGCTGCTGCATCAGTTGGACGAAACCCATTCCTTCCGTTTGACCGAGGAGATTTTCGGTTGGAATTTTCACGTCATCGAAAAAGAGTTCTGACGTGTCCTGCGCCTTGTTGCCGAGCTTCTTGAGATTTCTCCCACGGCGGAAACCTTCGACTTCGTCGGTCTCAATGACCATCAGCGAAACGCCCTTGGCGCCTTCGGATGGATCGGTCTTGGCGACGACGATGACGATGTTCGCCGTCTGACCGTTGGTGATGAAGGTCTTCGATCCGTTGACGACGTATTGATTGCCTTTTTTGATCGCGGTCGTCTTCACCGCCTGAAGATCGGAGCCCGTGCCGGGTTCGGTCATGGCGATTGCGCCGACGAGCGCGCCTTTCGCCATACGCGGCAGCCAGCGCCTCTTTTGCTCTTCGGTTCCGTAATGGAGGATGTAGGGCGCGACGATGCAGTTATGGAGCCCGGCGCCGAAGCCCTCGACGCCCGCTCTCACCTGCTGTTCGCAGAAGATTTGTTCGTGGGCGAAGGTTCCCCCCGCGCCGCCATATTCTTCGGGCATCGACATGCAGAGGAGGCCGGCCTCGCCCGCTTTCTCCCATGCCCAGCGATCGACCTTGCCCTGCTCTCGCCATTTCTCGACATGCGGGGCGAGCTCGCGGCTGAAGAATTTGTAGACCTCGTCCTCGAAGAGAACGAGGTCATCGGTCTTCCAGTTGGGTGTCGCCGTCTGCAGGGCCGCCATATCGCCTCCGAATTCCTTGATTTCGGAGAATTGTGCTCTGCAGGTTTGCCGCGCGCAATCGAGAGGCGCAGATGCGACAACGCCGCAAGCGGCCGGCTTGCGGCGTTGTCGGAATGCTTCTGTGTTCGACTGCGGCCTAAAATCCGGAGATCAGCGCCGGGACATAGGTTGACGCAATCACGATCAGAAAGATGGCTCCCGTCAGAAAGAGGAGACCTTTAGCTGCTTCACCCGCCCCCAATTGCCGAAGCAGACCGATAACAGCGACCAGCAGGAGCCCAAGGCTCACGATGCCGACCGTCGCAGCGATCGATAACATTGTTTACGCGCCCTTCCGCAAACGACTGATTTTCAGATACCCCGCCGGACCACCCATCCCGGCTGGAGGTTATATAATTACAATTCGAATCACTGAGAGTCGAGACGCGGAAGGGGTAATTCTAAGAATTTTTTAACAATTCGTCAGAATTTCTCGTCGCCCCCGGCGGCTCGGCGCCGGTCGCTACGCGCGGCGCTTCAACCGCTTGACGAGGCTTGACGTGTCGAGCCGCCCGCCGCCAAGCGCCTGAATGTCGGCGTAGAATTGATCGATCAGAGCCGTCGCCGGCAACTGGGCCCCACTCATGCGCGCTTCATCGAGGGCGATCCGAAGGTCCTTGCGCATCCAGTCGACCGCGAAGCCGAAGTCGAAACGGTCCTCAGACATTGTCTTCATTCGGTTTTCCATCTGCCATGACCGGGCGGCGCCCCCTGAAATCGCTTCAAACGTCTTATTGATATCAAGGCCCGTCGCTTTGGCGAAATGAACCCCTTCGGCGAGCCCTTGAAGGAGCCCCGCGATGCAGATCTGGTTGACCGCCTTACAGAGCTGGCCATGCCCCGAGGGGCCGATATGAACGATGCGGGCGGCGTAGGCTTCCATCACGGACCTTGTCCGTTCCACGTCCGCCGCCTCCCCGCCGCACATCACGGAGAGCTTTCCGCTCTCCGCCCCGGCCTGGCCGCCAGAGACCGGCGCGTCGATGAACCCCGCCCCCTGGGCTCGAAAGCGCCCGGCGAGCCGGCGCGCGAGCGCAGGGCTGGCGGTCGTATGATCGACAATGATCGCCCCTTTCGCGATCGAAGGCGCCGCCGCGCCGAGGACCGCCTCTACGTCCGGATCGTCGCCGAGGCAGGAAAAGACAACCCAGGCCCCCTCCGCAGCCTCCGCCGGGCTCGCCGCTATGGCGCCTTCGTGAAGAGCGAGCCATCGCACAGCCTTCTCCGCCGTGCGGTTGAACACGGTCACCTGATGGCCGCGAGCGGCGAGATGGCCCGCCATCGGAAAACCCATGACGCCGAGCCCAAGAAACGCGACCTTCATCGGCGATACGCCCCTTTCCTTTACTCCGTATGCGGTCCATGCGCGTAGCGGCTGGCGAAATAAAGCAGCGGCGCGCCCGGGAAATGATCGAACTGCAGCGCTTTGGCGATGAGAATGACGTGGTCTCCGGAATGATGGCGGTCGACGATCTCGCAGTCAAAGCCCGCGAGCCTTTCTGCGAGAATCGGCGCGCCGGTCTTCCAGACGACATATTCATGCGGCGCCAGCGGCTCTGGATCGTGCCGCGCGAAACGCTGAGAGACCGACTGCTGACGGTCGCTCAGAACGCTGATCGAATAGGCGTTCGCCGCCGCAAAATCCGGGTAGGACGACGCGCTCTTTTCTATGCACCAGAGGACCAGCGGCGGGGCGAGCGAAACCGACGTGAAGGAATTGATCGTGATCGCCGTATGACCGCCGCGCCCGTTGACGCAGGCGGCGACCGCAACGCCGGTCGCAAACCGCCCGAAAGCGTCTTTCAGCGGCCTGAATGGATCAGTCATCGACGCGCTCGCCTTGAACCCTAAGGCTTGCGCAATTGCGCGCCCGCCATCGACCGGTCGGCTGTTACAAGGTAACCCTCTCCGGCCAACTTGTGCCGGTAGCATCAATCACGGCAAATAAAAAGCGCACAGCGCCGCTCGCGAAAGGAGCCGGATGGAGATCGCCGAGAGTCTCGCCTCCCTGATCGCATCATCGCCCTGGCAGATGTGGGTGTCGTTCGTCATTCTTCTCGCGGCGATCGGGGCCTTCGCGAGCGACCGCTTCTCAATGGAGATCGTTTCAGTCGCGACGGTCGCGGCGTTTCTTTCGCTGTTCGAGATCGCCCCGCTCCGCGCGGCGAACGGCGCGCCGGTCATCACGACCGCGACGATCCTTGAAGGGTTCGCGGATCCCGCGCTTCTTGCAATCATGTGTCTTTTGATGCTGAGCCAGGGCCTCTTTCGCTCTGGCGCGATGGAGTTGCCGACGCGCCTCTTGACCCGTGTCGACGGCCGGTTCCGCAAGCCTGTGCTCGGCCTCATTCTCTTGCTCGCGCTGATTTCAAGCGCGTTCATCAACGACACGCCGGTCGTCGTCATGTTCCTGCCGATCGTCGCTGCTATCGCATCGACGAGCGGCGTCGCTCCATCGCGCATCATGATGCCGCTTTCATTCTGCGCGCTGCTCGGCGGCATGACGACGCTTATCGGCTCATCGACCAACATCCTCGCGGCTGGAGTTTTTCACGACGCAACCGGCGAAGAGATCGCCTTTTTCGACCTGACGCCTCTCGGCGTCATCATTGCGGCGACCGGCGTCGCCTTTCTCGCAACGGCAGGCCGTATTCTGCTGCCCAGACGCGGGATCGAGGACGGCGCCGCCGAGCGCGAGAACAAGCAGTTCATTGCGCAGTTCGAAATTTCGCGCGGGCACTTCCTGCTCGGCAAGGGGCCGGTCGGCGGGCTCTTTCCGGATCTTCCCGACATCACCGTCCGGATGGTGCAGCGGCGCGAGGAGGCGATCCTTCCGCCCTATGACGATTTCCAGTTTATGCAGGGCGACATCGTGATCATCGCGGCGACGCGCGCCGTGCTGACGAAACTTCTCCGGGAGCGGCCGGAAATCCTCGGCGACGCGCTCGCCGAGGTCGATCTCGACGAAGCCGACCCCCGCGCGCCGCGCGCGCAGCTGACGCTCGTCGAAGCGGTCGTCGCGCCGGGATCGCGCATGGCGGGCCGCACGATCGGACAGATCGGATTTCATTACCAGACGAATTGCGTCATCCTCGGCGTCGAACGCCGCAGCCGCATGATCCGGACGCATCTGAGCAGCATCCGGCTCGAGCCTGGCGACGTCCTCCTTATTCTCGGCCCGCTCGAAAATGTCCGCACGCTGCGGATGGATCGCGACGTGCTGATGATGGAAGCCTCGATGACGGGTCTCCCCGCTCCGCGCAACGCAATCCTCTCGGGCCTCATCTTCATCGCGGTCGTCGTTCTTGCCGCGACAGGCATCCTCCCGATCGGCATCGCCGCAATCTGGGGGGTCTTCGTCATGCTCGTGTTCGGCTGTCTCAATATCCGCCAGGCGGCGCGATCGTTCGACCGCCGCATCTATCTTCTCATCGGCTCTTCGCTCGCCATGGGGCATGTCCTCGACCGCACCGGCGGCGCTGCGCTCATCGGCGGGCTCATTGCGCCGATCGCGCAAAGTTTCGGGCCAGCGGCGCTTCTCTCGGCGATGTTCATCATCAGCGCAGCGATGACGAATGTCCTTTCCAACAACGCGACCGTTGCGCTGCTGACGCCCATCGCGATCAGCGCGGCGCGTCTTGCCGGCGTCGATCCCTGGCCGCTCGCCTTGACCGTCATTTACGGCGCCAATTGTCCCTTTGCGACGCCGATCGGATACCAGACCAATCTCCTCGTGATGACGCCCGGCCATTACCGGTTCAAAGACTATCTCAAAGTCGGCGGCCCACTCATCGTTATCATCTGGATCGTCTATTCGATTGCGGCGCCGATCTATTTTACGTCGATCGGAAGACTGTGACTGCATCGCATAGCGTCAATAATTATCCAGTTGTGTTATGCCCTCATCGACGCTAGTCTGGCGCGGGTTCACCTGAGGGGGCGCATCCTTGAAAATCGCAATTGCCGTCATTGCGGCAGGTTTCGCCGCGTCTTCCGTTGCGGCCGCGCTGCCGCCGATCGAGGCGTACGGCGAGCTCCCGGAAGTTCGGGCTCTTGATATTTCGCCGAGCGGCAACCGTTTCGCCTACCTATCGCGTCAGCAGGGCGGCGACTACTTCATGATCGCCGAGCCCGGCAAGGGCGTGATCGCCGGTGGGTCCACCGGGGACATTAAGGCGCGAAGCATTTTTTTCGTGAACGACAAATATGCGATCGTCATTGCGTCGGAAACGACCAGCACCAACTTCTTCAAGGGCAAGTGGGAAAATTCGGCCGCTTTCTCATTTGATATCGACAAAAAGAAGTTCACGACGCTCCTCAAAGGATTTGATCAGCTTTATCCTGGTCAAATCGGACTCGGCCAAATCGTCGGCCGGGTAGATGGCCAGGACGCTGTTTTCATGCCGGCCTATGTCGGCGTTTACGGTGAAAGGCCTGAACTCGGATTGCTGAAGGCGCGCCTCAATCTCAGCGACGCAACGCTTGAAGCACGCGGCACGCAGAGTACGTTTGGTTGGTATGTCGACGGCGGAGGAGTCGTCCTAGCCCGCGAAGATTACGACAGCGACGCCGATGAATACCGGATATTCACAGGTAAAACCGGCGCGCTGAAAAAGATTTATCAGGAAACCACTTCGCTGCCGGAAACAGGCGTCGTCGGCGTGCATCCGGACGGAACCGGCCTCATCCTCACCAAAGCGAGCGGCGATGAGGAATACTCTTTGCTTTCGACCCTGAGATTCGAT
>JBMOOR010000186.1:0-11276 GCA_049324555.1 Pseudomonadota bacterium
GCGGACCTTCCGCAATTCCACCGTAAACGGATAAAATGGCGCCCGCATCGTCCGCCGCCCTTCGCGAGGCGATGTCAAGGCGCGCGACGGCGCCGATCGAAGGCAGCGCCTCGCCGCGAAAGCCAAGCGTTGCGATGTTCATAAGATCGAAGTCGCCGCCCGCACCCGGCGCGAGCTTTGATGTCGCATGCCGTTCGACGGCGAGGAGGAGATCTTCCGCCCCCATGCCGCAGCCGTCGTCCTCAACGATGATCTCCGCCTTCCCGCCCGCGGCGAGGGCGACCGAAATCGTCCGCGCGCCGGCGTCGATCGAATTTTCAACGAGTTCCTTGACGACAGCGGCCGGCCGCTCAATCACCTCGCCCGCCGCAATGCGGTTGACCGCATCCGCCGGCAGGCGGCGGATAACGGGCGCCGGCGAAGAGGGCGCGAAGGCAGGCTGATTCGTCATGGCGCAGTATGGCGCGACGGACGGCGGAAGTCAGGGGACGCCGTTTTTCGTCAGGCGCGGCCCTCAAGCCTTGGGCGGCGTCTGCTTCCTGATGATCGCCCACTCGCGTTTCGGCACGCGCGCGCCGGGCGTCAGTTCAAGGAGCGAGAATTCGCGTTCGCCGGAGGAGATCGGCTCGCGGGCGCCGTTCACCCGGACGAGGACGCCGGAGTAGACGCAGAGGGCTCGCGCCCGCTCGCGAATGGCCGACCGCAAGGGCAGCGATTCGCAGTCAAAATCAGCAAGTTCGACGGCGTGCGGCTGCGCTCCCGGATCGCAGTGCTCGGCGCCCGCGACATCGCGGCATTCGAGATCCTGTCGGATCAGCTCCGCCGCAGTCTTTCGATCGGGCGCATTTTCGACGCCGCCGAGCGTGGCGCAGGCCGGCAGCAGAAAAAGTGCGGCGACAAGAAAGACGCGCGCCATTTTAGTAAACGCCCGGCAATTCCAGCGCATCATCGTTCTTGATCGTGACGCTCGCCTTTTCGCCCGTCACGGCCTCGATCGCCCGGCTGCGTTCGGCGTGCCATGCCGCCGGATCGTCAACCTTCAAGGGCGCAGCGCTGTCGTCAACCTTGCCGTCGACGAACTTCCAGAACAGCAACTGATTGGCGAAGCTGCGGTCTTTTTCAGTCCGGCCGCCGCTCTCGGCGTTGAGGATGGCGCGGATGTTGGGGTCGGCTGTCGTCGCGCCGGCCTTTTGCAAAAGGAGCTGTTCGCCCCCGGTCGGCGGCGCCGCAGAAATGTCGCCGAGGAGAACCTGCTGGGCGCGTTCGGACGGGGAAAGCTCCTGCGGGCGCGATTCGCCGGGCTTCGGCGGGCGGAGCGAGTAATCGGGCGGCACGACGAGCGGCGCTTTCGTTGCAATCGCAAATTCGTCCGGCGGATTCTTGCCGGATCCGAGCGCCTTGCCGACACCGGCGCAGCCGCCGAGCGAGGCCGCGGCGGCGAGGAGAAGCCCGGTTCCAAGGAATTTTGCCGATTTCATTACGCGACCGCTCCGTTTGATTTCCGCGGGCTATATAGCTCCGGCCGCTGACAAGCGCAAAGCCGCCTATTCGCCCTTCCGGCCATCCTTGTGAAGGAGCGCGTCAAGAATAAGGCAGGCGAAGCCGATATTGATCGCGGTATCGGCGACGTTGAAGACCCAGGGAAACATCATCCCCGAAAAATCGAGGAAATCGACGACAAAGCCGTAGCGGACGCGATCGTGGAGATTGCCGAGCGCGCCGCCGATGATGAGCGCGGCGCCCGCCGCGGCGAACCGGCGCGTCAGCCGTCCGAGCCAGACGACCATGATTGCGGCGATCGCGATCGAAATCGAGGACAGCACGATGCGCGAGGCGAGCCCGCCCGACAGCATGCCGAAACTCGCGCCGCGGTTCTGAACATACGTGAGATCGAAGATTGGCGAGAGTTCGATCCGCCGTTTGACCGGCAATTCGACGATATTGACGATCCAGTATTTTGACGCCTGATCGAGGACCGCGACAGCGGCCGCGCCGAGGAGGCCGTAGAGGAAAAGCGGGTTGGATTTCGCCGCCGTCATCCACGAACGCGCCTTTTGCACGAGGTCAGTCATCGGACGGTTCGCTGTTTAATGAGGGACACTTCTCCCCTCTCCCGCCTGCGGGGTCGGACCATGCGTCCGACGGGTCGGGGGTGAGGGGAAGTCCGCGAGCGACGGCGTTGATCCTCCACGCCCGGCTCGCCGCGCTCGCCACCCTCTCCCGCAAGCGGGAGAGGGTTGGTCTCGAAAAAAAAATGCGTCACACCGCTCCCCCCAGCCGGCCGACCGCGTCCGCGCAGCGCCCGCACGCGTCCGGATGACCGGCGACGGCGCCGACATCGTCCGTATGCCGCCAGCAGCGCTGGCATTTCTTGTGGTCGCTGACGGCGACGCTGACGGCGACGCCCGCCGCCTCGGCGAGCCGGAAAGCGTTCGCCGGCCCGGCGCCTTTCTCGACCTTCACATCGGAGGAAATGAAGAGCTCCGAAAGATCCTGCGCCTCCGCGATGGCGAGGAGCGCATCATCTTCGAGATAGAGCGTCGGCGAGGCTTCGAGGCTCGCGCCGATGCGCTTCTCGCGCCGTTCGACTTCGAGCGCGCCGGTGACGACGCGGCGAATGTCGCGCAACGTTTCCCAGCGCGCGGCGAGCGCGCCGTCGCGCCAGCCCGCCGGCGTTTGCGGGAACTGCCGCAAATGAACGGATTTCGCGGCCTCGCCACACCGCTTGAGCCAGGCCTCCTCCATCGTGAAGACGCAGATTGGCGCAAGCCACGCTGTCAGGCGATCGAACGCGATTTCCATCACCGTGCGCGCGGCGCGCCGGCGATCCGTATCCGGATGGTCGCAATAGAGGCTGTCCTTCCTGATATCGAGATAGAACGCGGAAAGATCAAGCGCGCAGAAATCGAAGGCTTTGCGCCAGACGAGTTTGAAATCAAACGCCTCGTAAGCGGCGCGCACGTCTTCGTCGAGCTTCAACAAGAGGTGCAGCATGTAGCGCTCAAGCTCCGGCATCTTCGCGACATCGAGACGCTCGGCGGGCGTGAAGCCGTTGAGCGCGCCCAAAAGATAGCGGACCGTATTGCGGAGCTTCCTGTAGGCGTCGACGGCGGAGTCGATGATCTCTTTCCCGATGCGCGGGTCCTCAGTGTAGTCGCCGCTCGCGACCCAGATGCGGATCATCTCCGCGCCGTAATTCCTGATGATCTCCTCGGGCGCAACGACGTTGCCGAGGGACTTCGACATTTTCCGCCCCTCCTGATCGACGACAAAGCCGTTTGTCACGATGTGGCGGTAGGGCGCACGGCCCCGCGTGCCGCAGCTTTCAAGGAGCGACGATTGAAACCAGCCGCGATGCTGGTCGGAGCCCTCGCAATAAACATCGGCGGGCCACGAGAGATCGTCGCGGCCTTCGAGCACGAAGGCGTGGGTCGAGCCTGAATCGAACCAGACGTCGAGAATGTCGTCGATCTTCTCATAGTCCCCGGCGCGATGGGACGGCCCAAGGAATTCCGCAGAGGCGGTGTCGAACCATGCGTCGGCGCCGCGTTTGGCAATCGCTTTCAGAATGCGTTCATCGACCGCTTTGTCGCGGAGGACTTTCCCGGTCGCCCTCTCAACGAAGACGGTGATCGGCACGCCCCAGGCGCGCTGGCGCGAGATGAGCCAGTCGGGGCGGGATTCGACCATTGACCGAAGGCGGTTGCGGCCCGTCGGCGGCGTGAAGCTGGTTTCGTCAATCGCCGCCAGCGCGTTCTCGCGCAAGGTTTTGCCGTTCGCCGTCGGCCGGTCGAGCGCGATGAACCATTGCGGCGTGTTGCGGAAAATGACCGGCGCTTTCGACCGCCAGGAATGCGGATAGGAGTGCGTCAGCCGCCCGCGCGCGAGGAGCGCGCCCTTTTCGATCAGCGCCTCGATCACTGCCTTGTTGGCGTCGCCGTCCTCGCCCGCCTTCTTGCCTTCGAGGACGAGGGTGCGCTTGCCGGTGAAGCCCGGCGCCTCGTCGGTGAAGGCGCCAAACTCATCGACCGTATGCGGAATGTCGGCCTGAGAGCGGCCGTCTGCAATCCATGCGGCGTAGTCTTCCTGCCCGTGGCCGGGTGCCGTATGAACAAAGCCCGTGCCGTCTTCGTCGCTGACGTGATCGCCAGCGAGCAGCGGCACGTCGAAATCGTAGCCGTCGTGGTAGCCCCTAAGCGGGTGAGAGCAGACGGCGCCGTGCAGAGTGTGATTATCGACATCGCCGAGTCGCTTAGCGCCGGCGATTTTCGCTGCTTTCTGGACGCTCTCCCAGAGCTTGTCGGCAACGATCATTCTTTCGCCGACTTTAGTCCAAGGCGTCATCTCCGCGCCGGACTTCGGATCGACGACCTTTTCCATCGCCGTCACTTCATATAGCCCGTACGCGATTTTCGGCCCGAAGCAGATCGCCCGGTTGCCGGGAATCGTCCACGGCGTCGTCGTCCAGATGACGACTGAAGCGCCTCGATACCGCTCCCACAACTCATTCGCGCGCGGCATTGCTTCGCCGGACGCGCCGCCGAGCAGCGTTCGGCCCGTCACCGGAAACTTCACCCAGATCGTCGGCGAGACGTGGTCGTGATATTCGATCTCGGCCTCGGCGAGCGCGGTCTGTTCGACCGGCGACCACATCACGGGCTTCGAGCCGCGATAGAGGAGGCCCAAATCCGCAAATTTCAAAAGCTCCGCGGCGATCGCGGCTTCGGATGAAAACGCCATCGTCGTGTAGGGGTTCGCCCAGTCGCCTTCCCCGCCGAGCCGCTTGAACTCCTCGCGCTGGATGTCGAGCCATTTCTGCGCGTAGGCGCGGCAGGCCGCGCGAAACTCCGTCGACGGAATATCCTTCTTGGCGCGGCCTTTCGCGCGGAACTCCTCCTCGACCTTCCATTCGATCGGCAGGCCGTGACAGTCCCAGCCGGGAACGTAATTGGCGTCGAATCCCGCCATCTGGCGGCTCCGGACGATCATGTCCTTCAGGATCTTCGTCAGCGCGGTGCCGAGATGGATATGGCCGTTGGCGTAGGGCGGCCCGTCGTGAAGGACGAAGGGCGGGCGGCCCTTGGCGTCGGCGCGAAGCTGCGCGTAGAGGCCGTCCCGCGCCCAGCGCTTCAGGAATTCGGGTTCCGCCTTCGGCAGACCGGCGCGCATCGGGAAATCGGTTTCGGGGAGGAACAGCGTCGACTTGTAATCGCGTGACGCATTCTCGGGCGATGCATCGGGCATCGGTCAATCTTTCTCGAATGGGGTTGCCGGGAAGGAGGAGAAACCCGCAGCCGGTCCGCGCGTCAAGCCGAAGCGACGCGTGAAACGCGGTGCGGGCCCGTAATTCGCGGGCCCGCGTCGATAATCCGGATGACTGTCCTCAGCGCCATGGCGGCGCTTCTAGCAGGCGACGCGCCTCTAGTCGACCTGCAGGAAGCGCACGCCCGCCTCATCCGCCTCGCAGACGAAACGGCGTGTCCATTGCTCGCCGCGGGCGTTCGAGGCGCGGAACTGGGCGGTCAGCCGGACCGAACCGTCGGCAAGCTCTTCAACCTCAGTCGGGGCGCCCGGCATTGCGACGCGCATGCCGCCGGCTCCCGCGGCGCCTTTCGTCTCGGCGACGCATTCGCGGAAGGCGGCGTCGGCGAATCGGGGCCTTGCATGCCCCTCTCCGGGGAAATCGTCTCCGAGGAGTTCTTGGTCAGCATCGCGATCAAGGCGCGCCGAGGAATAACCTTCCTCAAACCCCCGGTCATAGGCGCGCCCAGAGTACCGTCCGTCGTCATAGGCGCGATCATCGCGCTGATAGTAATAGTCGTCGTCAAACGCGCCGCGGCGATACCGGTCATCATAGCGCCGGTCGTCATAGCGGTCGCGATTGTCGAGCGCTCTATCGATCAGAATGACGCCGCCAATGATGCCGGCGGCGATCAACGCGCCTTCGCCGGCGCTGATATGGCTGCGATGATGGCGATAATTGTAGTAGGGGTAGTGATGATACGACGGGTGATAGCCGTAGTCGTAATGGTGCGGGTAGTAATGACCGCCGCCGTGATGGCCGCCATGCCGCCCGCCGGCGAACGCTGGGGCGGGAATCGCCGCCGCAACGCCGATCGTCGCCGCCGAAAGCAGTATTTTCCTGACGATCGGATTTCGACTGGACGCGCTGCACATGATCGATACTTCCTTACTGCCGCCGCCCAAAGACAGCTGCGAGGCGGCTCCGGCGTCAGATTCCCTATCCAATGGGGCCGATTTGCGGCGCCCGCGCGCAATCGCGGGTCTTGCCACGCGAACGTGACGCAGGCGATGGTTAACCTTAAGGGAGACGCCGCATGAACGTCGCCAGCATGATCGCCCGCCTTTCCGCGACCGGCGCCGCCGTCTTGGCGACGGGCTGCGCGGGGGGCATGACGAGCGCGGAATGCGCCGGAGCGGATTGGACGGCGCTCGGGCTTGCGGACGGCGCTGCGGGGGCGCACGACAAGCTGTTCGAGGAGCGGTCGAAGGATTGCGCGGGCGAGGGCGCAGCGCCCGACGCCGAGGCTTATCGGGCCGCCCGCGCGCAAGGACTTCAATCCTATTGCTCGCCCGAAGGGGGCTTCGCCGCCGGCCGGGCGGGCGGCGAGTATGAGGATGTCTGCCCCGCCGACGCCGAGCCCGCCTTTCTCGCGAGTTTCGACCTCGGCGCAAAGCTGCGCGCGCTGACGCTCGCCAGGGAAAAGGCGGTCGAGACCTATGAGACCGCCCTCGCCGATCTTGACCAGCACCATTACCTCCTCGGCGTCGCGGAGAAGCGCTACGCCAAGCCCTCGATCAGCAATGAGGATCGCGAAAGCGAGCGCCAGGATATGGAGTATCGCCAGCGTGAGATCGTCCGTATCGAGAACGATCTGCCGAAGCTGCTAGATGAGATCGAAAATAGCCGGGCGGCGCTTGAGGCGTTCGAAGCGGAGCTCAAGGCCGAGGGCCGCTCATTCTGATCAGCCGAGAATCTTTTTCGCAGCCTCGCAATCCAGAGCGATCTGCGCCTTCAGCGCCTCAAGCCCATCGAACTTCATCTCGTCACGGATGAAGCGGACGAACGAGACCTCGATTTCTCTGTCGTAAAGATCGCCCTCGAAATCGAAGAGATGAACTTCGAGGAGCGGCGCGGGCGCGCCAACCGTCGGTCTTCGCCCGAAATTGGCGACGCCGTCGAGAACCCGGCCGATAAGTCGCGTACGGACGGCGTAGACGCCGCGCCGGGGCTCAATGAGTTCGCCGAGCGTCAGATTGGCTGTCGGAAAGCCGAGCGTGCGGCCGAGCTTCCTGCCGGTCTCGACGCGGCCCGCAACGCTCCACAAACGCCCGAGCATGTCGGCGGCGCGATCGACCGCGCCCGACAGGATCGCTTCACGGATCGCCGTCGACCCGATCTTGTCGGAATGCCCGCTCTGGGCGACCGGTTCGATGACGACGGCGGAAAGCCCCTGCTCGCTGCAGAGCGCGGAAAGCCCCGCAGCGTCGCCCGCCCGCCCCGCGCCGAACCGGAAATCGCCGCCGACGACGACGCCGGCGAGGTTCAGCCGCCCTTTGAGAACATCGCGGACGAAAGCGTCCGGCGTCAGCGACGCGAGAGCCCGATCAAAGACAAGCGTCAACACGATTTCGGCGCCGGCCTCCAGAAGAAGGCGATGGCGCGCCGTCGCGGTCGTGATGAGGAAAGGCGGATCGTCGGGACGGAAATAGCGACGCGGATGCGGATCGAAGACGACGGCGCCGGCGCGCGATCCATGAGCGCGAGCCGTCTCAACCGTCTTTCCAATAAGAATGCGGTGGCCGCGGTGAACGCCGTCGAAATTGCCGATCGCTGCGATGATGGGAGACTTATTCACCATGAAAGCCCCGTCGCTGCAAATTCGGCGTGAACGCCGGCATGGGCAAGCGCCGCCTCGATCGAAGCGGGATCGGCGGCGCCGACGTGAACGCCGCCCTCCCCGGCGACGAAGAGCGCGTCGAGACCGTTGCGGTTCGCACCGGCGATGTCGGTGCTGACGCCGTCGCCGATCGCGAGGACGCGCCGGCGTTCGATTTTCCGCCCGGCTGCTTCGTCAAGCCGCCGAAAGGCGAGTTCATAGATCGGCGCATGCGGCTTGCCGCCATAGACGACCTCGCCGCCGAGCCGCTCATAACTCTGCGCGAGCGCGCCCGCGCAATAGATGAGCCGTTCGCCCCAGCGGACAACGACATCGGGATTGGCGCAGATCATCGGAAGCCGCCGCGCCGCCGCGCGCGCAAGGAGCCCCGCATAATCGCCCGGCGTTTCATGCGAGTCATCGACAAGCCCCGTGCAGACAATGAAATCGGCGGCATCGAGCGGCGCAAACCGGACGCCGAGCCCCTCGTAAAGTTTTTCGTCCTTGTCCGGACCAAGCTTGTAGGCTCCGCCGGGAAGCAGTCCCCTGATCGCTTCGCGCGTCGCATCGCCCGAAGTGACGACGGCGTCATAAGCGCCGCGCGCAAGGCCGATGCGGTCAAGCTGCGGCGGGATGATTTCGCTCGGGCGCGGCGCGTTCGTGAGGATGACGACGGGACCCCGCGTCGCCCGGAACTTTGAAAGAGCTTCTTCGACGCCCGGAAAAATGGAGACGCCGTTATGGATGACGCCCCACGCGTCGCAAAGAAGCGCATCATAGCGAGCGGCGATTTCCGAAAGGCGGCGGATTGGCGACGGCGGCGTCATGAGCCGACGCCCGGCGCGTGAAGCGCCCGCGCTCGTTCGCCGACAGGCGCCGGAAAACTGAATGACCGCATGAGCGTGCGAGAAACCGTCGTCGCTTTTTCCCGCTTGATGCTCTAGTTCGCCGCCCGCGCGCGGGTCAAGCGGAAGCGTCAGGCCGCAGCGCGATCGCCCGCCGGCGAGTGGTCGCCGAGATAGAACTCCGCGCGGCGCGCGGCGCCGAAGAGATTGCCTTGGCCGTAATCGATGCCGAGCGAGAGAATCTCCGGCATATGGTTTTCAAACTCGATTTTTTCCGCGATGAGATCGATCCCCGCGGAGGTCAGGCGTTTCCTGAAGGCGCGCAGCTTCGCGACCGACGCTTCATCGCCGCGCCCCGCAGCGAGGAGGAGGCTCGCGGACGCCTTGGCGAAACAGAAATTCCGTGCGCGCAGCGATTCCCAATCGAGGTCAATCGAATGGACGTGGTCGATCGAGAACTCAAATCCCTTCGACGCGATGGCGCTGAGATTTTCAAGGACCCGCGGGTGCATCGTCTGGATGGCGGGATAAGTGAACTCGAAGATGAGACTGGAGGCGAGATCGCTGTTCGTTTCAAGGTAGTCCGTCAGCTGATTGAAAAAGTCCGTATCATAGAGAGTGGCCGGCGACAGGTTGCAGAAAACGGCGAGCCGCGGCGCGCGCCGGCGTTCCTCCCGAAGCGCCTGTATGCAGCGCATGAGGATCATATTGTCGATGACGCCGATCTTGTTGGCGCGTTCGGCCGCTTCGAGATAGTCGACGGGTTTGAGGACCTTCCCGTCGGCCTCGCGCAGGCGCGAGAACGCCTCGTAATAGCGCGCCTTCCTCTGCGGCAAGCTGACGATCGGCTGCAGGTAGAAATCAATCCGCCCGCATTCGACGGCGTCCCTCACCCGCTTCAGCGTGACGACGTCGCCTTCGCTCAGTTTGTCGCCTGCCGTCACGCTAAGGGCGCCCGCCGCGCCTTTCGCAGTCGCCGTTTCGGGAACCTCCGAGCGGACGCAGAGGCGGCGCATGATCTCAAGCTCAGTCTGAAGCCGCCCGAGCGCAAACCCCATACGGGCGTGGAGGATGAGGACGACCAATAGAGAAGCGCCAAGCGCGTATTCGGCGAAGGGCGGAACGCCCTGGATCAGCGCCGCCACAAGCAGGACGATGCTCGCGGCGCCGGCCGCGAAATGCACGCTGAAACCGTAACGGGAGCTGCGCT
This sequence comes from Pseudomonadota bacterium, assembly GCA_049324555.1. Lineage (GTDB taxonomy): Bacteria > Pseudomonadota > Alphaproteobacteria > Caulobacterales > Parvularculaceae > Amphiplicatus. Next base: position 9,957 of record JBMOOR010000186.1, read on the forward strand.
GCCTCGAGTTCACGGCCCTCTCCTTTGAACCGCCGGAGAGCGTAAGCGAAAGCCGTTTCGCAGGGCTTAACCCAATCCTTAACAGGACGTGAACGGAACAAAAAAGCCGCCCGGCGGTCGGGCGGCTTCTTCATCTTGATCGTCCGGGACCGAACTAGCTCCGGAACTGGCTCTCGACCGGATCGATCGTGATCTCGACCCGCCGGTTGAGCGTCTGGCCTTGCGCGGTCGCGTTGTCGCCGATCGGACGCGTCTCGCCATAGCCGATCGCTGACAAGCGCGCCGGATCAACGCCGTGCGAGGCGAGGTAATTCGAGACCGACAGCGCCCGGCGCTGGGACAGATCCATGTTGTAGCTGTCCGAGCCGCGCGAATCGGCATGGCCGGCGACCGTCACCGTGGTCTTGTCGAATTCGTCGAGAACTTCGGCGACCGCGTTCAGCGTCTGATAGAAGCTCGCCTTGATGTCAGACTGGGCCGTATCGAAGGTGATGTCCGACGGCATGATAAGGTGGATGTTATCGCCGTCGCGCTGGACCTGAACGCCTGCGTTGACAAGGCGCTCGCGAAGTTTCGCCTGCTGCTGGTCCTGATAGACGCCGATGCCGCCGCCGATGACGGCGCCAGCCGCAGCGCCGATGAGCGCGCCCTTGCCGGCGCTTCCTGTCGCGGCGCCAATGATCGCGCCCGCGGCAGCGCCCGCCGCAGCGCCCCCGGCGCCCGAGGTGACGACGCGTCCAGCGCGCTTTTCGCCGGTATAGGGATTGGTGGTGCAGCCGGCGGCGAAAATCGCCAGGGCCCCCAGAATGACTGCCTTGCGCATGTGATCCTTCCTTTGTCGATGGCGGCCGAAACCGCCGGCTGTTGATAGTGTCGGCGGACAAGCCGCCTGTTAATCCGCGACGGAAATATGCGTGTATCGCCGTTCGCCAGGCATTAAAAACACGTAATTGCGTCAGAATTCGCGCGCCTTCGGGCGCCATTGAGGCGAGCGCCTCACAACTGCGCCAACATAGACGCTCTTCGCCCCTTGACGGTGGGCGCCAGTCTGCCTAGATCGCTGCTAGCACTCGCCGTAGGTGAGTGCCAAGGATGCGGGCGCGCCCGCATCCTGTTTCCAACTCATTGTTTTTGAACGAAGATCGCAAAAGGGAGATACGAATGGGCTTCAGGCCGCTCCACGACCGTGTTCTGGTCCGCCGCATCGAAGAGAACCAGAAAGTCGGGTCGATCATCATTCCGGACACCGCCAAGGAAAAGCCCCAGCAGGGCGAAGTGCTCGCTGTCGGTCCGGGCGCGCGCGGCGACGATGGCAAGATC
>JBMOOR010000187.1:0-11170 GCA_049324555.1 Pseudomonadota bacterium
GATCTTCAAGACGGCCTCGGCGGCCCTGAGAATTTCATCGTCGCTCGCAGGAATCCCTTCCGGCGATTTCAACCGCAATTGCAGGCAGGCGACATCACCGCCCGAAAGCGCGGCCTTCAAATTTTCGACGAAGCGCGCGAGATCGGCGATCAACGGCGGCGTGATTAGATAGAGGCGGCATGATTGGGGCTTGGGTTCGGTCATGGTGAGGCCATAGAATTCCCGCGTTCGAAATGGGAGGCCCCGCCATGCTCCTCGCCGCCGGATTGGCGCTCTTCGCCGCGACCGCCGCCGAACCGCCTTGCCGCGCGCATGAGCAAGGAAAGGCTCTCGACTTCTGGCTCGGCGAATGGACAGTGACCTCGGAAGACGGCGGGACGCATTTTGGCGACAATCGCATCGAGCTCGCCGTTGGCGGCTGCGCGGTTTTCGAGCACTGGAAAAGTGCGGCCGGCGGCGAGGGGAAATCGCTCTTCGCCTTCGATGCGAGAAGCGGGCGATGGGAGCAGGTCTGGGTGACGTCGGACACAACGAAACCTGGCAGCCTCAAGCATAAGTCGCTGACCGGACATGTCGACGCCAGCGTCCGCTTTCAGGGAGAAATCATACCTCATTCGGGCGAGCCCTATCTCGACCGCACGACCTTGACGCCGCTCGAAGACGGCCGCGTGAGGCAATTGATCGAGATTTCGACAGACGGCGGGGAAAACTGGAAGGCGACGTTTGACGGGTATTATAGGCGAAATGCGGAATAAGCGCCTTCAGGCCGCCTGCGCCAATCCCTTCGCCTGTTCGCGCTCGGTTTGCGTTTCCTTCACTTTCGGGCGAAGAACAGAGTGTTTTTCCGCATACGGAATGACATCATAGACGGACGGCTTGAAGATCCCGAGTTCGGCGCGCACCTCGCCGAGCGGGCGCTTTAACAGCTCCTCGACGTCATGCTGCAGCAGGAAATCGACGTTGTCGCCCATCGCCGCCGCCTGACGCGCGGCTTTGAGCGCCGGCATCGACCAGCGTTCAAGCTTGATCGCGGCAAGGCCCATGAAGATGATGAGGCGAAGGCCAGGGTTTCGAGTCTGGCGTCGCGTAAAGACAAGGTTGCAGATTTCCCCCAATGGGTCGCGCCCGTAGCCGGTGATGACGTGCCAGAGATCGTGGCTGACCTCTAAATGGGTGAAGGCGCGGCGGAACTCCGCAAGTTCGGGATACTCCTTGAGCGCAACGCCCGCTTCCTCGGCGGCGTCGATAAGGCCCTGCGGCGTGAAGCCCGCCTCATTCATGAAATCGACATAGGCGCGCCCGAACGATCCTTCCGGCATGGCGCGAAGACGTGGGAAATCGCCGAGGATCCCTTCAAGCTTCACCGGCTCGGTGACGACGCGGCGGCCATAGGGCGTCGCAATGAAGCGCTCGAAAAGGCGCCGGCCCGAATTCCGGGAAAGGGCCGTCACAACCTCGAACACCTGGCGCGTGTCGTCCTTGTTGAGGATCAGCCGGATCGCCGAAACGAGGGCGTGAAGGGGGCGGAATTTGGGGTTAGGCGGCGTCGCAAAGCCTTGAACGTAAACGAGGTCTTCGGGGCGAAGCGCGGCGGCGTCAGCGGATTTCATTGGGGGCGTCCTGGCTGTTTTTGTAATTACACCGATTAGTTTACTTATGGATAAGACAGCGTCCGTCCGAATTCAAGGGGTCGCCCAGTGACATGGTTCCTGTAAGATCGGCTGGCGGACCAAAGGAGAGCCCTTTCCCATGCGACCCCTTGCCGTCGTCTTGTCGCTGGCGGCCGCGTCCTGCGCGCCGACCGGGCCTGCAGCGCCCCAAGGATCAATCGCCGAGGCGGCGGCGTATGACGATGGAACTGTCAAAGAAGGCGTCGAGGCGCTTCTTCGCGAATGGAGCGCCGCAGGCGCCGAGGGCCGCTGGAACGATCTTAAAACGCTCTATGCGGATGATCCCAACTTCGCATGGATCGAGAACGGTGTCGTCGCTTATGCCGATTACACGAGCGCCGTCGCTGGCGTTGATCAGGTCGCAGCGATGAACGCCATGATCAGAAGCGAAGTCTCAGACATCGTCGTGACGCCTTTGGCCGCCGACGCTGCCGCCTTTCGTTCGACCGCCGCAGTCGGATTCGTGTCGCCGGATTTTTCGTTCGACTTCAAAGGCGCATTCACCGGCGTCGCCATTTTGCGCGACGGCCGCTGGCTTTTCCTGAACGGGCACCTTTCGAAAGCGGAAGCGCAGCCGCAGTAAGAAGCGCCTACGCCGCCTTTTCCAATCCGTCCGACCATTCGCCGAGCTGGGCGAGGCCGTTCATTTTCGCGCGGTGCGCGAAGGCGCGTTGGCCTGCGGGGACGTTTTCCGCCTTGCCGCCCCATGCCTTCAACGGCGCCGCCTGAAGCGCGCGGCCATAGGAGAAGGAAAGCGCCCACGGCATGACCTGGCGATATTCAGCATTCATCGCATTCAGATTCGCCGTCGCCTCTTCATCCGATTGGCCGCCGGAGAGGAACACAATTCCCGGCACGGCTGCTGGAACCGAGCGGCGAAAGCATTTGACGGTCTTTTCCGCAATCTCCGAAACGCCCGCCTGTTTCGGGCATTTCGTGCCGGCGATCACCATGTTCGGCTTCAAAATCGTTCCTTCAAGCACGACGCGGGCGAAATAAAGCTCCTCATAGAGAAGCTTCAACGTCAGCTCCGTCACCTCAAAACAGCGGTCGACGCTGTGATCGCCGTCCATCAGGACTTCGGGTTCGACGATCGGAACGATCTCCGCTTCCTGGCATAGCGCGGCGTAGCGTGCGAGCGCGTGCATGTTTGCGCGCAGGCACCCGTAAGTCGGGATCGAACGATCGCCGGCGCGGCCGATATCGATGACGGCGCGCCACTTCGCAAAGCGCGCGCCGAGCTTGTAGTAGTCGGCAAGACGGCCGCCAAGGCCGTCGAGACCTTCCGTCACCTGCTCGCCCGGGAAGGCGGCCATCGGTTTTGCGCCGGCATCGACCTTGATGCCGGGAATGGAGCCCGCCTGCTCGATCAGCTTCACAAGCGGCGTTCCATCCTTCGCATTCTGGCGGATCGTTTCATCATATAGGATGACGCCGGAGATATAATTCTCCATCGCCTCCTTGGTGCGGAACAGCATCTCGCGATAGTCGCGGCGATTGTCGGCGGTCGATTCGACGTTGATCGTATCGAACCGTTTTTTGATCGTGCCCGACGATTCGTCCGCCGCGAGAATGCCCTTTCCCTGCGCCATCATGCCGAGCGCGACCTTGTTCAATGCGTCGATGTTCATGTACGTTCTCCCTAATTTAGCCGACCCATCCTTCGTGACGCGATGCTCCGCATCGCTCCTCAGGATGAAGAATTCGAATTCGCTTCACCCTGAGGAGCGCCGAAGGCGCGTCACGAAGGGCGAACCGGCCGCGCCGATTACGGCTTCTTCAACGCCGCGACGCCCGGCAACTCCTTCCCTTCGAGCCATTCAAGGAAGGCGCCGCCAGCCGTCGACACATAGGTGAAATCGTCTTCAACGCCCGCGACGCCGAGCGCCGCCACCGTGTCGCCGCCGCCCGCGACCGCGACGAGCGCGCCGGATTTCGCGAGTTTCGCCGCAAAGCGCGCCGCTTCTACGGTCGCTGTGTCGAACGGCCTTGTTTCGAAAGCGCCGAGCGGCCCGTTCCAGACGAGCGTCTTCGAGCTTTCAATCCTTGATGCAATGAGATCGACGCTGTCAGGTCCAAGATCGAGGATCATTTCATCGGCCGCGACCGCGTTCGCCGAGACGACGCGATGAGCGGCGTTTTCCTTGAACTCTTTCGCGACGACGACATCGACCGGAAGAACGATCTCGCAATTGCGGTCCGCCGCCTGCGCCATGATTTCGCGCGCGGTCGCGGCGAGATCGGGCTCGCATAGCGATTTGCCGACGCTGACGCCTTTCGCGAAGAGAAACGTGTTCGCCATGCCGCCGCCGACGACGAGCATGTCCGCCTTGCCGACGAGATTGAGCAAGAGATCGATTTTCGTCGAAACTTTCGCGCCGCCGACGATCGCGATAAGCGGGCGTTTCGGTTGGGACAGCGCTGCGGCGAGATAATCAAGCTCTTTTTCCATCGCGCGGCCCGCCGCCGCCGGGAGAACATGCGCGAGCCCTTCGGTCGAGGCGTGCGCGCGATGCGCGGCGGAAAAAGCATCGTTGACGTAAAGATCGCCGTTTTCGGCGAGCGCTTTCACGAAATCGGGGTTGTTTTTCTCCTCGCCCTTGTGAAAGCGCGTGTTCTCAAAGACCGCGACGTCGCCATTCTTCATCGCGGCGACGGCCTTCGCCGCCGCCCCCCCGACGCAATCGTCAGCGAAAGCGACGCCTCGCTTCAGGAGTTCTTCGAGTTTACGAGCGACGGGCTTTAGCGAATCCTTTTCTTCGCGCCTGCCGTCCGGCCGGCCGAAATGCGACAACAGAATGACTTTCGCGCCCTTCTTCGAAAGTTCCTGGATCGTCGGCAGCGCCCGCTCGATGCGCGTCGCGTCAGTGACGGCGCCGTCTTTCGCCGGCACGTTGAAATCGACGCGGACAAGCACGCGCTTGCCCACGACTTCGAGATCGTCAATGGTTCTGCAGGCTGACAAACGCCGCCTCCTAGAGAAGCTTTCCCATCGCTAACGCGACGTCGCTCATGCGGGTCGAGAAACCCCATTCGTTGTCGTACCAGGTGAGGATGCGCGCAAGGCCGCCGTCGATGATCTGCGTCTGTTTCGTCGCGAAGGTCGAGGAGTGCGGGTCGTGCATGAAATCGGATGAGACGAGCGGCTTGTCCGTGTAGGCAAGGACGCCCTTCATCACTCCGTCGGCCGCCTCGACGATCGCCTTGTTGATTTCATCGGCCGAGGTCGCGCGCCTCGGCACGAAGACGAGATCGACGACGGAAACATTCGGCGTCGGCACGCGGATCGAGGAGCCGTCGAGCTTGCCCTTGAGTTCGGGAATGACGAGCCCCAAGGCCTTCGCCGCGCCGGTCGAGGTCGGGATCATCGACATTGCCGCAGCGCGGGCGCGATAGAGATCCTTATGCATCGTATCGAGCGTCGGCTGATCGCCCGTGTAGGAATGGATCGTCGTCATATAGCCGCGTTCGATCCCAATCGCGTCGTTCAGGACCTTGGCGACCGGGGCGAGGCAGTTTGTCGTGCACGATCCGTTCGAGACGACGACGTCGCTCTTCGTCAGCGCGTCATGGTTGACCTTGTAGACGATCGTCTTGTCGGCGCCGTCGGCGGGCGCGGAGACAAGAACGCGCTTTGCGCCGGCGGCAAGATGTGCGGACGCCTTGTCCTTGCTCGTAAAGAGCCCCGTGCATTCGAAGACGATGTCGACGTCGAGATCTTTCCAGGGGAGCTTTGAGGGATCGCGTTCAGCGAAAACTTTGATCGCGCCGCGCCCGGCGTCGATCGAATCGGCGGATGTCCTCACATCGACCGGAAACCGTCCGTGCACGGAATCGTATTGAAGGAGATGCGCGTTGGTTTCGACAGGCCCGAGATCGTTGATGGCGACGACCTTCAATCCCTTGCGGTCGTTTTCAATCATCGAGCGCAAGGTGAGCCGCCCGATCCGTCCGAACCCGTTAATCGCAACTTTCAACGCCATGTCTACTTCTCCCTTTCGATGAGGTTCTTCGCCGCCGCGACGACGGCCTCGCTCGTGAGGCCGAAATGTCTGTAAAGATCGGGCGCGGGCGCCGAGGCGCCGAAGCCCGTCATGCCGATGAAGGCGTCCTTCTTGCGAAGGAACAGGTTCCAGCCCTGACGTATGCCCGCCTCGATTGCGACGCGCGGCGCCTTGCCGAGCACGGACTTGCGGTATTTCTCGGGCTGCGCCGCAAACAGCTCGAACGACGGCGCGGAGACGACACGCGCGCGGATCTTGTCGCAGGCGAGCTTTTTCTGCGCGTCGAGCGCGATCTCGACCTCAGATCCCGTAGCAATGAGGACGACTTCAGGGTCGGGCGCGTCGGCGAGAATATAGGCGCCCTTCGCGCAAAGATTTTCATCCGTATGCGTCAGCCTCGCAGGCGCAAGGTTCTGGCGCGTCAGGGCGAGGATGCTCGGCTGCGTCTTCCGGGAAAGCGCGAGCGCCCAGCATTCCGCCGTTTCGACGGCGTCGGCGGGACGAAAGACGTTGAGATTGGGCATGGCGCGGAGCGCTGCGAGATGTTCGACCGGCTGATGCGTCGGCCCGTCTTCGCCGAGACCGATCGAGTCGTGCGTCATCACATAGACGACCCGGACGCCCATCAACGCGGAGAGGCGGATCGCCGGCCGGCAATAATCCGTAAACACCATAAAAGTGCCGCCGTACGGAATGACGCCGCCATGCAGCGCCATGCCGTTCATCGCGGCGGCCATGCCGTGCTCCCTGACGCCGTAATAGACGTAACGCCCGCCGTAGTTTTCCGCCGTCAGCGGCTGCTGATCTTTCGTCTTCGTATTGTTGGAGCCGGTCAGATCCGCCGAGCCGCCGATTGTTTCCGAGATCGCGGCGTTGACGATCTCAAGCGCCATTTCGGACGCCTTGCGCGTTGCGACTTTCGGCGGCTCGGCGACAAGCTTCTTTTTGTAGTCGAGGATCGCGGCGTCAATCTTCGCCGAAACGTCCCCCTTCATCGCCGCTTCAAAGGCGTCCTTCGCAGGCGAGACGGCAAGCCGCGAACTCCAAAGCGTCCTTGCATTGCGCCCCCGCGCGCCGACAGCGCGCCACGCGCTCAAAATATCGTCCGGAATCTCGAACGCGGGATGCGGCCAGTCGAGCGCCTTGCGTGCGGCCGCGACTTCATCTTCGCCCAATGGGCTTCCATGCGTCGCCGCGGTCCCCTGCTTCCTCGGCGCACCCTTGCCGATGATCGTCCTCACGGCGATGAGCGTCGGGCGGTCGGCGCGCTGCGCCTCCGCGAGCGCCGCCGACACGGAGCCGCGATCGTGCCCGTCGGCGCGCAGGCATGCCCAGCCGGAAGCTTCAAAGCGCTGCAGCTGATCCGTTGAATCGGCAAGGCTCACCTTGCCGTCGATCGTGATGCTGTTGTCGTCCCAGAGGACGATGAGTTTTTTCAGCTTCAGATGCCCGGCGAGCGAAATCGCTTCCTGCGAAATCCCTTCCATGAGGCATCCATCGCCGGCGATGACATAGGTCTTGTGGTTGACGAGCCCCTCGCCGAAGCGCGCCGAAAGATGGGCTTCCGCGATCGCCATGCCGACTGCGTTGGCGAGCCCCTGCCCCAGGGGCCCTGTCGTCGTTTCAATCCCCGGTGCGTGCCCGTATTCCGGGTGGCCCGCCGTTTTGGCGCCGAGCTGGCGGAAATTCTTCAGATCCTCGATCCCCATCCGTTCATAGCCGAGGAGATAGAGGAGCGAATAAAGCAGCATCGAGCCGTGGCCGGCGGAAAGGACGAAGCGGTCGCGGTCGGGCCATTCAGGATCGGCGGCGTCGAATTTCAGATATTCGGTGAAGAGGACGCTCGCGGCGTCGGCCATGCCCATCGGCATACCGGGGTGGCCGGACTTCGCCTTTTCAACCGCATCCATCGACAGCGCGCGAATGGCGTTCGCCATCCGGGAGAAGAGTTGATGGTCGATTGGTGATGCGCCGCCGTTTTCAGTCGCCATGATCGCCCTCAAGGCCGACGCAAGGGGTGGAGCGGCGCCGGCGCGCGCTGCGCGCGCTAAATGCCTTGCGCGCTTGTAAGGGTCAAGGGTCGGCGAAACCCGCCTCAAAGGGTGGACAACCCGCCCCGACAGCGCCCAAGATTTTTGCGCCGAAATGGAGCAAATCCGATGAATGCGCTCGAAAAATCGGTGCAGCGGCTCGCCGGCGCGCTCGACGCTCTTGAAGCGAGGCTCGAAGAGCGAATCGCAGACCTTTCCGCCAAGTCCGACGCGATCGACCAGGCGAAAGTGCGAGCGCGGTCCGCGAAGACGCAGGCCGCCGGCGCCGCCGAGGACCTCGCCGACGCGATCGCTGAACTGAGATCAATGCTTGGGTCAAAAAACGGGAGGTGACCGATGGCGCAGATCGACATCACGATTAACGACCGCGTCTACAAGGTGACCTGCGACGACGGTCAGGAGCAGAGACTGCAAAGCCTTGCGGACCATTTCGACGGTCATGTCCGCTCTCTCGCCCGCGAACTCGGCCAGATCGGCGACGCGCGGCTGATGCTGCTTTCCGCGCTCATCGTCTGCGATGAATATTTCGAGGCGAAAGCAAGGCTCGCCGAAATCGAGGACGGCGCCGCAGCGCTCGACGCAGAGACGATGGGCGGGGCGACGCGCGTCATCAACGCGGCGGCCAAGCGCATCGAGGGCATGGCGAAGCGATTGGGCGAAGCGTGATGGGCGCCTTCCCCTAACCAGAGAGCGAATTTTCAGCGCCGCTCCTCAGAACACCGTCATGATGCGGTTGAGCGGTTTTTTCTTCAGCGCATGGAGAGGAATGAGGGCATCTGCGGCGGGCCTTCCGACAACGACGAGAAGATATGGTTTTTCCGTCAACGGACGATTGAGTTTCTCCGACAGGAACGTCATCGGATTGGGAGTGTGCGTCAGCGTCGCAAGGCCCGCGTGGTGGAGCGCCGCAAGAAGAAACCCGCAGGCGATGCCGACGCTTTCACTGATATAGTAATTCTTGCGGTTATCGTCCGGTTCAATCCCGCCCCGCTTTTGCGCGAAGACGGCGATGAGCCACGGCGCGATCTCGAGGAACGGCTTGTTCGGGTCGGTGCCCAAAGGCGCGAGCGCTTCAAGCCATTCATCGCCCGCGCGGCCTGCGTAGAAGGCGCGCTCTTCCTCCTCAGCCGCGGCGCGGATTTCCGCTTTCAGTTTCGGATCGCCGACAACCGCGAAATGCCACGGCTGATGATTGGCGCCGGAGGGCGCGCGCCCCGCCGCCGCGACGCAGTTTTCGATGATGTCGAGCGGCACCGGATCAGGCCGGTAATCGCGCACCGTATGCCGGCGGCTGATTTCCTCGAAGAACGCGCGCGAACGGGCGCGCATCTCGTCAATGCTCCGTTCGCGAAAATCGTCGAGCGCTGAAAGCTTCGTCGCAGGAAAATCGATCATTCAGTATCCGGAAAAAGCCGTCCAGGGTCCGCGATCGGCCGGTAGACGCGGCTGCCGCCGGGCGTTTCCGAGCCATCCTTGCCGACATAGACGACATCGATCAGGATTTCATCCGCGCCGAAAGTCACTTTTGAGCGAACTGACCCGATCGTCTCGTGCCCCTCGACCTTTTCATCGGTGATGAGGCCGCCGTCGACAAATTCCGATACGCCGGTCGTGTGGAAGCCCGCGGTCGTGAAATAGTGGAAAACGTAATTCTTCGCGCCTTCATCGTAGAAAAAGATTGTCCGCCCGCCATAGTCCTTGCCTTCGAGCCGGTGCGTCGACTGCAGCGCGCGGCCGTTGAGGATGAGATCGTATGTGGCGATGTCGACGTTCTTTGTTCCGTCAGGGTCGCTCCACTCCCCTCGAAAGGCCTTGCCGGAAAACGGCGCGAAAGGCGCCATCGGCTCATAGGACGCCGCGGTCGACGCGGATTCGATCGTTTCTGACTCGACCGAAGACGCGGCCTCAGTCGTCGGCGCGGTTGCTCTTTCCGGCGTTCCGGCGTTCTTCGAACATCCGGCCAGCGCCAAAACGGCGGCTGCGGCGAACATTGCTCTCATCGGGCTCTCCTCTTCATTTATGTACCTTATAGGTTACATAACTGACGGCGGTCAATCGCCTATTTCCGCCCGAACAGCCGCTCGATGTCGGCGAGTTTCAATTCGACATAGGTCGGCCGGCCGTGATTGCACTGGCCTGAATGGGGCGTCGCCTCCATCTGGCGAAGGAGCGCATTCATTTCATCCGCCGTGAGCCGCCGCCCGGCGCGGACGGAGCCGCGGCAGGCCATCGACCCGCAGACCGCTTCGAGGTTTTCCTTCAGCGCCAACCCTTCGCCGATGTCGGCGAGATCGTCGGCGAGGCGGCGGATGATCGCCGCAATATCCGCTTGACCAAGCAGAGCTGGAACTTCGCGAACGATGACGGCGTCGTCGCCGAAGCGTTCGAGCGCAAGACCAAGTTCTGCAAACTCGTCCTTGCGCGCGTCGAGCCGTTCGGCCTCATCCGGGTCGAGCGCGACAATTTCCGGAATAAGGAGCCCCTGGCGCGCGACGCCGCCCGATTGCAGCGCCTGCTTCATCCCCTCATAGACAAGGCGTTCATGGGCTGCGTGCTGATCGACGATGACGAGCCCGTCCGCCGTCTGCGCAACGATATAGGTCTCATGAAGCTGCGCGCGCGCCGCGCCGAGGGGATGATCCGTGCTCGTCGTTTCGATCGCCGCCTCAGCTCGCGCCGAAGGCGCCGCAGCAAAGAGCGGCGCTTCAAATTCGCGCGACCGGTCATGAAGCGCGCCGAAGGCCGCCGCATCGCTTCGGAAGGGATTTGGTCGGATCGAAGGCGACGTCCATGACGCCCCCTGCATGCGTCCGAGCGCAAAGGCGCTCGTCGTCGTCGCGGCGCGATGACCAGCTTCCGCGAGCGCGTGGCGGAGCGCGCCGACGATAAGGCCGCGGACGTTTCCCGCATCGCGAAAGCGCACCTCCGTTTTCGCCGGATGCACATTGACGTCGACGAGTTCGGGGTCGATGTCGAGAAAGAGCGCGACGGCGGGATGGCGATCGCGCGCCAGAAAATCGGCGTAAGCGCCCCTCACCGCGCCGACGATCACCTTGTCTTTGACCGGGCGGCGGTTGACGAAGAGAAACTGGCGGTCGGGAAGGCCGCGATTGAAGGTCGGAAGTCCGGCGAATCCCGTGAGATTTGCGCCCTCGCGCGCCGCCGCGATCGCGACCGAATTTTCCTCGAAATCGCGCCCCATGACGGCGCCGAGCCGCCGGAGACGTCCTTCTTCGCCCGGCGCCTCAGCGGGGAAGGCGAAGGATTTCCTGCCCTCCGCGATCAGCGAAAAAGCGACATCGGGATGCGCCATCGCAAGGCGGCGCACGGCGTCCGAGGCGGCGGCGAATTCCGAACGATCCGATTTCAGAAATTTCAGCCGCGCCGGCGTCGCGAAGAAGAGATCGCGCACGACAATGCGCGTTCCCGAACCGTTGAACGGCGC